>NZ_CP017015.1:994909-1326546 GCF_001715535.1 Spiroplasma helicoides | reverse complement strand
ATTTAAGTTCCTCTTATATAAAAAAATTATAAGTTATTAACTATTTATAACAATGAAAATTTTAAAATATATAAAAATAAATATAAAATTGTGAATAACTTTTTTGTTATAGCCTTTAAATGCTGGGTTATAAAAGTTATTCACATATTAACTTATTCAAGTTTTTTTAACATTTTTTGCACCTTCATTTTAAGTTAGGTTTTATTTACACCTCAATTATAATTAACTTTCTTTACAATATTGCTTATAAATAATATATAATTTTATATGAAGTTTTATTTAGATTAAGGAGGGTAACCATGAAAAGAACTTGACAACCAAGTAAAATCAAACACGCTAGAACCCACGGATTTAGAGCAAGAATGGCTACAAAAAATGGTAGAAAAATTATCAAAGCCAGAAGAGCAAAGGGTAGAGCAAAATTAAGCGCTTAATATGAAAAATGAGAATATTATAAAAAAAAATCATCATTTTCAAAAAATTATATGCAAAAAAACTTTTATTAAAAGCAGATCTTTTGTTGTTTATTTAATTTTAAATGAAAGTAATCAGTTTAAGTACGGGATATCTGTAGGTAAAAAATTAGGTAATGCTGTTATTAGAAATAAAGTAAAAAGACAGATTAGAAATATGATTTATGAATTACTGCCAGGCTTAAAAAGCAAAAAAAGCCATATTGTAATAATGGCGCGAAATCAATTTCTAAATAAAGATTATTCTTATAATTTTAATGAATTAAGCGAATTGTTAAAAACCATTAAATAAAAGAGAGGTGAACAATTTGTACAAACAAGATTATTCAAAGTATCTGAATGGTGGAACAAAAGGACCAAAGTCCAAAAAAGAAGTTTTCAAAAAAATTTGAGGGTGAACCAAAATATTTTTATTTTTATTCATCGTGGTCTGTATGCTTTGAGGTTGTGTGCAAATGTACCAACCATCATACACTATAAATAAAGTTACCGACATGGCTGGTAATGGTGTTTATGCTCCAGGGGTTACATTCGAGCTAATAATTTTAAGTCTTAATGATTTTGGTAGTAAGACTCACTGGTTCGATGATAGCACCGGTGTATTAAAAGAGTATCAGCTTAAATCTATAAGTAACTGAGCAGAAGCATTCACAGAAACATCATCACCTTATTATGGATTCTTCGTTTACCCATTAGCGTATTTACTAACAGCATTTATAAGAGGTTTTTCAGGAACTACCGAAGGACTTCTAGACCCATCAAAACCAAATTACGGGGTATCAGCAATAGGGGCTATATTATTTACTTCAATAATAGTTAGAGCCATAACTCTGATGTTTACACTAAAAACGCAGATGAATCAAGAAAAAATGACGTCCCTCCAAGGCAAACAAGCAGAAATTCAGTCCAAGTATAAAGGTTCAAAAGATCCACAAACAAAACAAAAACAACAAATGGAACTTATGGCACTTTATAGAAAAGAAGGAATAAGTCCTATGAGTTCTATAGCGACATCATTCTTATCAATGCCTTTCTTATTTGCGATGTTCTCAGTTGTTAGATCTGCTCATGCACTAAAAGTTGCAACAGTTGGTCAAATAACACTTGTTGAACAACCATGAGAACAAATTAAAGAAGGTAATTGAATTTATGCAACTCTAATAGCAGTTTATTTACCAATGCAGATTTTATCTATGTTCTTACCAATGTTCTTAAGATCAACCAAAGATAAAAAAGCAATAAAATCTGAGCAGCAGAAAAAAGCTAGAAGAAGACAAATCATAATGCAAGTTGTATTCATTGTGGTATTCATCTTTGTTGTTTCAACTGTGGCCTCAGGGGTAGCTATTTACTGGATTTTCTCTTCTACTTTCCAAATATCTCAAACCTTAGTTTTCCATTACATGAGAGAAACCAAAGGTAAAAGAATTAGTAAAAAAAGAGAAAAAATCAGAGAAAAAAAACTTAAAATTGCCGAAAAGCATCAAAATGCAAAAACTTAATATAAAAAAAATTAACCACTTTTTTGTAAATTATAAACCCTATAGCAATTTGTTATATAAGGATAAATCAAACAAAGTGGTTTTAATTTGTAAAAACGAGTTTAGATTAGCAATTTTAAGTTACATAAAAAAAATATTACAAAACAATCTTGAAACGAAAGTGTTTTCAATTTCTTATAACAAAAAACTAAATAAGAATTTTTTATTTGTTAGAATTGACTCAACTGATTATAAAAAAATATATGATAAACTTTTAAGGTTATTAAAAATAACTTTAAGTGCTAAATTTGGTATAAACATAAGTTTTGCAATTGCCGATTACTATCAGTTATATAAAGGGATACAAAGTTGGGATGAAGAGAATTTAAAAAATCTCGCTAGGAATTGTGTTGAAAACAAAAGTGCTATCAATACAAAACCCATGACTAAAACACTTAGAGAAAAAGCATACAAAGTTCTTGTAAATTACCAACGTATTTCTTGAAAGTCAATAAATATAAATGCAGGTAAAATAATAAAAATTTATTATAGGGTAGTAAAATAACTACCTTTTTTTTGATGTATAATTTCATATAAGGTGATTTTAAAGTGAAACTTTTTTTAGATGATACTATTGTAGCTCCAGCAACTAAGGTTGCAAAACAAGCAATATCGATAATTCGATTATCTGGTCCAAAAGCTTTTGAAATAGTAAATAAATTATTGAATAAAAATTTAGAATATACAAACAAACAGCAATTAAGAAAAGTATATATTCATGGCTCGCTAGTTGATGAATCGTTATTTGTTACTTTTGTTGAGAATAAATCATTTACAGGTGAAAATGTTATTGAAATAAATTGTCATGGAGGAATTTTGTTAACAAACAAAATAATTTCTGAAACAATCAAACTTGGAGCAAGAATGGCTGAACCTGGTGAGTTTATGAAGCGAGCTTATATGAATGGAAAAATAAGTTTGATTCAAGCAGAAGGAATAAATAACTTAATAGAATCTAAAAATGAACTTTCACTACAGATTAGTGCAATGAATATGTCTGGCTCAAAAAACAAAAATATTTTATGAATCAAAGAACAAATAATGGATTTGGTAAGTAGAATTCAGACGTCAATAGATTACCCAGACTATGATGATATTGAAGGATCAAACCCTGAAGAGATAAAAAAAACCTTAGCGATTTTAAAAAGTTATTTAGAAAAAACAATTACTATAAGTAAAAGAGCCAACACCGCTTTTGAAGGAATAAAAACATTAATCATTGGTGAACCAAATGTTGGTAAGTCTTCAATTTTAAATGCAATGATTAATGAAGAAAAAGCAATAGTTACTGATATCGAAGGTACCACAAGAGATATTGTTGAAGGACAAATAAATTTCCCACAGTTTACACTTAAATTAATTGATACGGCAGGTATTCGAAAAACAGATGATGTAGTTGAAAAATTAGGTATTCAAAAAAGTATTGATCAAATAGAGTTAGCAGATTTAGTTTTGTTTGTTGTAAATGACAAAAATGTAAATCAAAACATTTTAGATAAAATTAAAAACAAAAAACATATAATTGTTGTAAATAAAAAAGATTTATTAGATAAAAAACAAGTAAACAAATTTAAAGAACAATTTGAGAACGCTGTATTTATAAGTGCAATTAAAAACGATCTAGAAGAACTAGAACAAAAAATTCATGATATGTTTAATAATGATGATCTTTTAAGCTCAGATCTAACAATTTTGACTAACTTAAAAAATATCACAAGTCTTGAAAATATTTTACAACTTATAGATGAGTGCATTGCAAATCTAGAAATTGGTTTTGATTTTGACATTTTAAGTGTAGATTTATACAAAAGTTTAGAAATTGTTAACAGTTTGCTTGGTATAATTAACTCAGAGGAAGAAATCATAGATAATATTTTTAAAAAATATTGTTTAGGAAAGTAGGAAGAAAAAAATGGCAGGAATATTTGACACACATACCCATTTCAATGACCCTAGATATAAGGAAGAGGGAATTGAAACAAAAGAAATGATAGAAGAAGCCAAATTAAATGGTGTTTCAAGATTTTGTTGTGTTGGTTTTGATGTACCATCTTCAAAACTAGCTACAAAATACGCACTAAAATATCAAGGAGTATATTGTGCTATTGGGGTTCACCCAAACGAAGCACATTTGATGAAAGAAAAAGATTGAGAAGAAATTGAAACATTAGCACATGCAGAAAAAGTTGTTGCAATTGGAGAAGTGGGGCTAGACTACTACTACACAAATGAATACAAAGAAATACAAAAAGAAGTGCTAATTAAACACATTAAGATTGCACAAGAAAATGATTTAGCCGTAATGTTACATATCCGTGATAAAGATGACTCTGAAGATGCATATAATGATGCATATGAAATTTTAAAAAAATACAAAGTTACAAGAGCAATAGTACATTGCTTTACTAGAGGATATAACCTTGCAAAAAAATTTACAGATAAAGGGTATTATATTTCAATACCTGGAGTTGTAACTTTTAAAAACTCAACCGATTTGCAAGATGCAGTCAAAAAAATATCTATAAATCATATGTTGGTGGAAACAGATGCACCATATCTAACACCACAACCAAATAGAGGTAAAATAAATACTTCTAAAGAAATAGTTCATGTTGTTGAAAAAATAGCAAAAATTAAAAATTTAAACAAACATGATGTTATTGATGCAACAACAACAAACGCGCAAAAAGTATTTAAGTTAGGTTAAAAAAAACTGGTTTATTAACCAGTTTTTTATTTTTTTAAATGTAGTTACTTTGACTACCTTTTTTAGCATCTTTTGCATTTTTCCCATAATAACCTGATTCAATACGGTTATTGATAACTCTTTGGAAGTTTTTTGCTCCTTCAACAACCCCTGTTAATGGGTTAGGTGAGATTGAACATGGTACTGAGAAAATTCCGTTAAAGTATTCTTTAACTCCTCTAATTAATGATCCACCACCACAAATTGTAAATCCGTGTGAAATTATATCCCCAGCTAATTCAGGAGGTGTATTTTCCATTATTTCAATAACTAAGTCAGTAATTTTACTAAATGCATTTACAAGAACGTTTCTTACTTCTTCTGAACTAATAACAGCTTCTTTAGGCAATCCTGAAACAATATCTCTACCAAAAACAGACATTGTTTTTTCACCTTTGTATTTAGCTAATGAACCTAATTCTTTTTTCAAATTTTCAGCTGTTTTGCTACCAATAGTCACATTATATTCAGAACGAATGTATTTTTTGATTTCTTCATCAAATGCATTCCCTGCAACTTTTACAGATTTTGATATAACAACGTCACCAGCTGAAATAATAGCTATGTCAGTTGTTCCCCCACCAATATCAATAACAACATTTCCTTTTGGAATATCAATATTTAAACCAGCTCCAAGTGCTGCCATTTTAACTTCTTCTTCAATAACAACAATTTCTGCACCCATGTCATAAGCAACTTGTTTTAATGCTTCTCTTTCAAGCTCTGTTACTTCACTAGGACATGCTAATAAAATAATTGAGTTTTTTCAGTCATTTAACATTTGTAGTTTTGCAAAAATGTGTTTTAATAAGTCTTTTGCAGCATCTAAATCTGTAATAACACCATCTCTAATAGGAACTACCATTTTGATATTACTGTGAACTTTTCCCATCATATCATATGCTTCTTGTCCCAAAGCAGTTAAGTTGTTTGTTATCATATCATATGCCATTATTGATGGTTCGTTATAAACGATACCTTGTTTAGCAACAAAAGCTAGAATATTACTTGTACCCAAATCTAAGGCAATGAATGTACGATCTTCGTTTTTCATATTTTCCTCCTATATGCAATATTTTTTATGCTTATTAATTATACAATTTAGTTTTTAATAAAGCAATTTAATAAAAAAATATTCCACTTAAGAATATTTTATAGTTTTATAAAGAAAAAAGAAAAAATATTTAAAAAATTTAAAATAAATGTATATAATTATTTTTAGAAAATAAAGGAGAGAATTATGAATACTTTATTTGTTAGAAAAAAAACAATAAAGACAAAAATAAAAGTATTTATTAATCTTTATTTTTCACAACTTTATATAATTTAAATCAACTATTTATATAGTTGATTTTTTTTGTAAATTTGAAAGGAGTCAATTATGACAGATATACAAAAAACTGAAAATAAGGATGTAGAACAAACTCCAAATCATGTTCAACTTGTTTTAGAGCCGCACCAAAGACCCAAAAGTGTGTCTAAGTGAATTCTTTTATCAGTACAACATGTTTTTGCAATGTTTGGAGCTACAGTTTTAGTACCAATGATCATAAATCAATTTGCAAATCAACAAGTAATCAATATATCAATGGCACTATTTTGTTCAGGAATAGGAACCTTAATTTACATTGGACTTACTTCTGCAAAAGTACCTATATATCTAGGAAGTAGTTTTTCATACATGACAGTAATGGGAACGGGTTATGCAGATTGAAAAAATGCAATATTTATTGCAGCATTTGCAGTAGGTGCAGTATATGTTATTGTTGGATTCATTATTCATTGAACAGGATCGCAATGAGTTAAAAAAGTTTTTTCACCAATAGTAATTGGTCCAATAATAATAATTATTGGTATGAGTGCTGTTTCAAGCACTTTAAAAAATCTAGGACTTTGAAGTAACGAAAGAGGTGGAGAAATAGATAATGGTGATGGAACGCACTATCCACAATGACTAGCAATTTTGATTGGAGTTTTTACAATATTGGTGGCAGCGGTGTGTGTTTTAAAAGCTAAAATGTTTTTTAAAGCAATACCAATACTTATGGCTCTTGCCTTTGGGTATTTAATAACAATTATTCTTCATTTTGCATTTAAATCACAAGGTATTAGTTTAATAAACACATCTTTAATTACAGATGTTTCTAGTTGAGAATGATACCCAAGTTTTAAAAATGTATTTGATGTTAAAGCCTCATCAATATTACCCGCAATGGTTTCAATTGTTCCAATATCTATGATCACAATGACAGAACACTTAGGAGAGCACATTAACATTGGTTCTTTAACAAATAGAGATTACATAAAAAATCCTGGTATTAGTAGAACATTGATGGCAGATGGAGTTTCCATAATGGTGGCTGGAATAATTGGGGGACCAGTTAATGCAACATATGCCGAAAATACAAGTGTTGTTGGAATGACTCGAGTGGCTAGTGTATGGGCGGTGGGGTTGGCAGCAATCTTTGCGACTGCTATGAGCTTTATTGCGCCAATCAATCAAATAATAAGCATGATACCAAAACCGGTAATGGGGGGAATTGGTCTTATTCTGTTTGGTATGATAAGTTCAAATGGTGTAAAAATCTTAATCGATGGTAAGGTTAATTTTCTAAATGCTAAAAATATATTTGTTATATCTATCACATTAGGTATCGGAATAGGGCTGGGAGTAACAGATACTCAAATCTCTGTAGGAGAAAACGGATTTAAATTTACAGGTCTATTTCTGGCTACAATAGCCGGTGTATTACTAAATATACTTTTACCAGATCAAATAAATGATGGTGTATTTAATATAAAACTTATAAATAAATTTAAGAACAAAGAGTTTGTAAAAGAAAAAAATAAAAAATCAAGAAAAAATAAATAAATTTTAAAACTTAAAAGTATTTTTTTATGTTTAACTTATAAGTTGATTTTTCTGAAATTATAAAATAAAATATTATAGTAAAGTTTTTACTTTACAGAAAGGAAAAATATGAGTCAAAATAAAAAATATATGGTCAGAATGATATATTCTGGAGTAGTTTGATTGTTAATCACCATAGTTATATTAGCTATTGGATTTAGTTATACTGATAAAAATGCATCAGCAACACAAATATTCAAAGGTTGAGGTAAAGCAGATCCGGTAATAAGTGATGATTCAAAAAATGTAACCACAGGTTTTGGATATTTACAAGAACACGTATTTAGCAAAGATACAAAAGGGCAACTAAGCGGTTTAACTAAAGGTATGTATAACCTTTCACTTTCAAGTTTTGTATTTTCATTGTTATACTTTTTATGAAATGTAGTATTTTACGGTATAAGTTTCAAAAAAGAAGATGTTATTAAAGACAAAGCACAATTTATTTTAGATATTGTATTTACAGTTATCATTGCTTTAACTGCAGTTTTATTCCTTGCAAGCATGGGTTCATTAGTAAATGATTTAAATAAAACTTACAAAGACAGCAGCTTACCAGAAGAAATGAAACCAGGATATAAATTATCAACCAACTACATTATAAGTGCAGCACTTATATCATTAGGTCTTGTAGGACATGTAGTGGGGGTTACATTACTACAAACAAAATTAAAATAATATAAAAAAAAATCGTTTTAAACGATTTTTTTTTATATTAAATTATTTAGTTAAATCTTCGTGATGTCTTTGAGCTTTCATGATTTCTCAAATTTCTGATTCGAATTTTTTAGTTCCGTTAATAACAGCTAGTAATGGTTGTTCTCCGATTTTTGTTGGTAATTGTAAAGTATCTGCAACATATTTGTCGATACCTCTAATTAAAGCACCACCACCACAAATTGTGATACCATTTCTGAAGATATCTCCTGCTAATTCAGGTGGTGTATCTTCTAATACTTGAACTGTTAAATCAATAATTCTTGATACTGGAACTTTCAATACTTCACGTACTTCTTCTGGTGTAATTTCAACTTCTCTTGGAAGTCCTGAAACAACGTCACGTCCATAAACTTTCATACGTCTTTCATCTGGGTATTTTGCTAATGAACCAACGTTAACTTTAATTGATTCAGCAGTTTTTGATCCAACTTCTAATCCGTATTGTGATCTAATAAATTTTTGACATTCATCATTTAGGTAGTTACCTGCAACTTTGATTGATTTTGAAAGAACTATATCTCCTGATGCTAAAACAGCAATATCAGTTGTTCCCCCACCCATATCAATAATTAGGTTTCCTGTTGGAGCATAAATATTTACTCCTCCACCTAATGCAGCCATTTTAACTTCTTCTTCAACGAATACTTGGTCTGCACCTAAGTTAACTGCAATTTTTTTAAGAGCAGTTTTTTCCAATTCAGTAATAACTGATGGACAAGCTAGTAACATAACTGAGTGTTTTAATTGTTTGTTAATTCTTAGTTTTGAGAAGATATATCTTAACTGAGCTTCAGTTGCTCTAATATCTGTAATAACTCCGTCAACCATCGGTCTAACAACTCTAACAGTTTTGTTTCCTTTACCGATCATTTTGTAAGCTTCCTCACCTACAGCGATAATTTTGTTTTCTTTAATACGGTATGCAACGATTGATGGTTCGTTGTAAACAATTCCTTGACCTGCAATGTAAACTAAAGTATTTGCTGTACCTAAGTCCATTGTTACAAATGTTGGTTTTTTATTTGCCATTTTTTGAACTCCTTCTAAATTTAATGTAAAAAAAATTAATATGAATTACGTATTTCTATTTATAGATAGAATACATAATCTATATTAATTGTAGCATATTTTTTATTATTTTACAACCAAAAAGTTTAGTGTATACTTAAAATAATTTTACAATAAAATAAATAAATTTGTAATTTTTTTATTTTGCTTACATTATTATACTAACATATTTTTATAAATTTTAAAATTACTAATTAATAAATATTATAAAATTGTTTATCACCATTGTATGATTTAAAATCAACTATAACCCAATATGGATTTTCAACATCGTTACTTATATTTTGTCAAACAATTTTATATTTGTGATCTACTTTTTTATAATTAACTCCAAGACCATCATATTTCATAATATCTTCTTCAGACATATTAAGTTGTTCTTTACCGAGCACAACACCAGATACTTTTGATGTATCAATCTTATCTTTTAAAGCTGTACTTTCAGCCAAATCTTTTTGATTATCTACAATTGTTTGGTAAGGATTAAATTTTTGCGGTACTTCAATTTTTGCGGTTTGTGTATCTGCATTTGAGTCGCTATCACCATTACCACTATAATCTAAAGTGAATTCTATTTTACCATTCACTTCTGTTGGTGAAGTTACTCCAACATTAACATCACTAGTTTTTCAATACTCTTTATTGATAAGATACTGAGTCGCTTGTTCATGAACATTTGTCATTGAGTCATCCACAGAACTGTTTAAATATGCAAATAAGTTATTAAGTTCATTAACACCTTCAACGTCTGTGTTGTTAGATAAGTTATAGTAATCGTAAAAGAATGTTCCTTCTTTATATTTTTTTTCTGAGTAGTCATACCCTAAAAGAGTTATTAGTTTTTGTTTTTCACTTCTGCTTAAATCATTTATACTTTTGTTATTTTCCATACTTTCAATTATATTTTTTGTGTCTTTTTTTGCTAAACCTTCATAAGCATTAGCAACTATATTTAAAATTTTTATTGCACCCGAAGCATCTTTTTCAACTAATTTTTGTCAACCTTTTTGTTCTAGACCACCAAGATCAATTGTTCCCTCAATTTTTGGACTTATTATAAGTTGATAGCATTTATTAAAAGGTGAGTTTTTGTCTATAAAAAAATCGTTAGCTAGCTGCTGTTTTAAATTGTCG
Organism: Spiroplasma helicoides; assembly: GCF_001715535.1. Classification (NCBI taxonomy): domain Bacteria; kingdom Bacillati; phylum Mycoplasmatota; class Mollicutes; order Entomoplasmatales; family Spiroplasmataceae; genus Spiroplasma; species Spiroplasma helicoides. The sequence continues at coordinate 1,315,953 of NZ_CP017015.1, read as the reverse complement.
CTACTTAATTGTTTTTGAAATCTATTTAATTCTTTTAAAAATTTTGAAACTTTATTTAAATTTACAAGTTGATCTTTGTTAACATCTACATCATCAGCTTCATAAAACTTTTTACTATTAACATATTCTTTAGTTGGTTCTAAAAGTTTAGCAATTTCAACTTCTTTTCTTATATTAATTTTATCATTCAATATTTCTGAATTAAATCCATTCTTTGATAAAAAATCTCTTAAATTAGAATATTGATTATCTCTTTGAATAAGGTTTATAACCGCTTGAACATTATAAATTAAACTAAGAGCAGCCCCTTGAATTCTAAGTTCATTCGTATTACCATCTTTTGTTAATAAAGGTGTCATAAAATTAGCATATGTAAGCAATGATTCCGCTCCCAAATCTGACTCTTCAACACTATTTTTAAGTGCAGAAAATTTATTTATATATCCTTTTAAATTTAAAGCACCTGCTGATATTGATAACAACCCTCCAGTGGCGTTAAATGGAGTACCATCAATCGACGAAGCATAATCTCCATTAATAATATCTGCAACACTAAATTTATGTGTTTTTAATTTATCGTTAACTGTTTTACTTTTGAACTCATCAAACGAATTAACTTTTGATTTTCCGCTTGCTAATATTGAATTGTAATATAAGTAACCAGCCCCATTAGTTCCACCATCTTCTCCTGTTGGATTAGCTGGTGTAAACGGAGAACTAGTACCATTAGTTCCACCAGGATAACCACCATCAAAACCATCATTTAAAAGATAATTGGATAGTGCACCCGTGTCTTGAACACCTCAAGCAAGACTTCTTCTATTTTCATCTTCAGATAAATTTAAGTTTTTATTCATTCCCATTAAAATACCCATTGAGTTATCTGTTTTTCCGGGTTTGTTAAATCCAACACCACCTTCTTTATTAAAACCATCAGTAAAACCTTGGTCGTTTATAAAATTTTGATAAAAACTATCCTCATACATACCCATCAAATAACTTCCATATACACCTGTAAAATGTGCCCCATCCAGCTTACCAATGTTTGGTTGTAATAAACCTTTAAATTTATTTATTGGATCTGCCAAATCAACTTTTCTACCTTTGTAAGTATATGAACTAGGCATATTTAATGCTGTGGATTGAGGTGTTAAATAGCAAGACAAAATTTCATTCATGTTAAAGTTTAGATTTTCATGTCTACTTGCAACAATTATTCTTGAAATCATTTCTGCTCCAATTTTCATCTGATTTTGAGTATCGGTTAAACTTTTATCAATACTAAAGTCAGGATTTTTTGGGTCATATTCAACCCCATCGTCATTATTAGAGTTTTGATTTTTTTGTTTACATGCTATAGAACTTGCCAATGGCTGTGTAACAATTGCCATACTTGCTAAAAAGTATAATAATTTTTTCATAAATAATCCCCTTTAAAAACTATATAGTAATTTTATAAAAATAATTATGTATATACAATTTATTTAGTGAAATAAAAAAACAACTATTTTTTAATTGTTTTTTTTATTAATAAATGTTATAAAATTGTTCTCCATCTTGATTGAAAGATTTTAAATCTACAATTACTCAATAAGGGTTTTCCACATCGTTGCTAACATTTTTTCAAACAACTTTATATTGATGTTTTACATCTTTATAATTTTCACCTAAACCATCATATTTCATAATATCTTCTTCAGACATATTAAGTTGTTCTTTACCAAGCACAACACCAGACACTTTTGATGTATCAATTTTTGATTTAAGCTTTTCGGTGTTTGCAAAATCCTTTTGGTTTTCTACAATTGTTTGATAAGGATTAAAGTTTTTAGGTACTTCAACTTTTTTGGTTTGTTGATCTGCATTTGAATCACTATCACCAGCACCTTTATATTCTAAAGTAAATTCAATTGTTCCATTTACTTCGGTTGGTGATGTTGCACCCATTTTTATGTCTCTTGTGTTTCAGTATTCTTTATTATTTATATATTGAGTTGCTCTTTCATGAACTGGAGCAATTGATTCATTAATACCTTTTTTTAAATCTACAAAAAGATTATTTAGTTCGTCAACCCCAGAAACAGATTTATCTGTTAATAAATCATAATAACCTTTTAAGAATGAATCTTCTTTATATTTTTTTTCAGCAAAATCATATCCCAAAGCCTCCAGTAAAGTATTTTTTTGCGAACGATTCAAATCAGTTAGTACTCTATCTTTATAATTTAAAATTGTTTTTTCAACTATATCTTTAACTTCTTTTTTTGCTAAACCAGCATAAGCTTTTGAAAGAAGACTTAAAAGATTTGCCCCTTTAGTTCCATCATTGCCCATACATTCTTCTCACCCTTCCTGAGTTAAACCACCCAAATCTAATAACCCTGTAACTTTTGGATTAATTATCAATTGATAACTTTTACCAAAAGGGGTATCACTTGTTTTCAAGACTTTATTTAAAAACTCGTTTTTCAATTCTGGTGAGAGTTTTGAATGAAGTTCTGATAGTTCTTTTAAAAATTGAGCTACTCTACTAAGGTTTGTTAATGAATCATTTACCAAATCGTTATCTTTTGTTTTATAAAGGTTTCCAATTGAAACATTTTCAGGGCTTGGATTCATCAAATCATTTACAGCAATAGATTCTCTAATATTAATCTTGTCTGTTAAGGTTTTTTCACTAAATCCATTAGATAATAAAAACTTTTTGATATCTTTTCCGCTTTCATCGTTTTGTATTTGATTTATTGCTGCTTGAGCATTGTATAACAAACTAGATACAGCGCCTTGAATAACAAGATCTGTATATGTACTCATTTTTGAAAGCATAGGTGTTAGAAAGTTTGCAAAAGTCAAAAGAGATTCAGCTCCAAAATCTGATTCAGCAATATTTTCTCTTAAAGCTACAAACTTATTAATATATCCTTTAAGATTTAAAGCTCCTGCAGTCATAGCCATCAATGAACCCGTTTGGTTGAAACTAACTCCATCAATTGTTGATGAATAGTCGCCATTTACAAGATCAGCACTATCGTATGATGCTCCTTTAATTTTATCTTTTATAGATTTATTAAATTCTTTAAAATCATTTAATTTTGATTTTCCGCTTGCAAGTACAGAATTATAAAATAAATATCCAGCTCCGTTTGTACCTCCAATACTACCATCTCGAGGAGCGGGAATATATGGTGTGCTTGTTCCATTAGAACCCCCAGGATAACCACCATCAAACCCTTTTTCTAAAAGGTAATTTGATAAAGCTCCGTTATCTTGTATCCCTCAAGCTAAATTTCTTCGATTTTCATCATCTGAAAGGTTTAAATTTTTATCTAATCCCATCAATAAACCTACTTCATTAAAATCATATGAATTAAATAAGTACTTATTGAATCCAGTATCACCATTTTCATTAAAACCATCTTCAAAATACCCTTTATCAACAAACTTTTGATAAAAACCATCATCATACATTCCCATAACGTAACTTGAATAAACACCAGCAAAGTTACCTAAGTTTATTTTTTCTATTTGAGGTGCCAACAAGTTTTTATATCTACTTATTAATTCAGACAAATTAACATTCCGACCATTATATGTATATGAAGTTGGCATATTCATTTCAGAAGAATAGGGTGATAAGTATGATGACAATATCTCATTTACGTTAAAATTTAAATTCTCATGTCTACTTGCAATTATCATTCTTGAAATCATTTCAGCTCCAGTTTTCATTTGATTTTGCATATCTGTTAAACTTGGATCAATGCTAAAATCTGGTGCTTTTGGATCATACAATCCATTTTGTTCTACCTCATCTTCATTTTTAGTGGTACTACATGAACATGAAATTACACTAAATAATGATTGACTTGTAAAAGTTAAACTCGCTAAAAAATAAATTAGTTTTTTCATATAATCTCCTTTTTCCACTTATATTTTATAAAATTAAAAGTGTTTTGACAATATAAAAAAAATAGCCTAAGCTATTTTAATAAATATTAAAGAATTCATTTCCCTCGCTATCGTAAGATTTGAAATCAACGATAATTCAATAAGGAACCTCGACATTATTACTAATATTTTGTCAGACAATTTTATATTTGTGATTTACATTTTTATATGTATTACCAAAACCGTCATATTTTTTAATATCGTCTTCAGTCATATTTAGTTGTTTTTCTCCAAGCACAACCCCAGATACTTTTGAAGTATCTATTTTTGATTTAAGATTCTCAGAGTTTGCAAAATCTTTTTGATTTGCCAATATTGTTTGGTATGGATTGAAGTTTTCAGGTACATCTACTTTTGTAGTTTGTTTGTCAGCATTTGATTCAGAGTCTCCAACACCTTTATAATTAAGTGTAAATTCAATTTTTGCATTGTTTGTTTCTGTAGGAGAAGTCACTGATATTTTTGTATCACTAGTTTCTCAATAGTCTCTGCTACTGATATATTGAATCATGTTTTCATGTATATTTTTCATTTTTTCATCAGTTGAACTCTTTAGAGACTCAAATACACTATTTAATTCAGTAACACCAGCAATAGTTTTATCAGTTAATAAATCATAATATCTTTTTAGGAATGTATCATTTTTAAATTTTTTTTCTGATGAGTCATAACCAAGAGTTCTCATTAAATTTATTTTATCTGTTCTAGTTAAATCAAAAATACCTTTTCCATAATAACTATTTTCCGCAATGTTGGTAAGCAGATCCTCTGTATCTTTTTCAGATAAATAATTATATGCCATAGAAATAACGTTTAATAAATTAGATGCACCATTTCCATTTTCACCAACTAGATTTTTTCACCCTGTTTCTCCAAGACCACCAAGTGATAACGAACCTCCAACAGAAGGATCAATAATAAGTTTGTATGCTTCAGCAAAAGGTGTTTTTTGTGCTGGTTTTTGAATAGAACCATTTCCAAGTGTAAAGTCATATTTAAAGAACTTATCAACAAAAACCTTTTTATCATCTTCATTAAGTTTATTTTGAAACACATTAAGTTCTTTTAAGAACTTAGAAATATTTTTTATATTACTTAAAGCGTCTTGATTTTTATCAGATTCAGCAACATTATATAATCTTCTAACAGTTACATTTTCCTCTTTAGGACCTGTCAATGAATCTATACCTAAAGGAGTTATTGTGTTGATTTGTGTATCTAAAATAGTTCTATCAAAACCTTTTGTTGTTAAAAAAGTTTTAAATTCATTTTTTTCATCTTTTTGTATGATATTTATAGCATTTTGAACATTATACAATAGACTAAAAGCTGTGCCTTGCACTTTCATGTCTGTTAAATTAGCTGGATTTATTAAAAATGGAGTTAAATAATTAGCCATTGTTAAAAGTGTTTCTGCACCAAAATCTGATTGTGCAACATTATCTTTTAATGCAACAAACTTGTTAATGAACCCATCTAGATTTAAATTACCAGCAGTCATTGCAAATGAAGATCCTAATTTATTAAATTCTTTGCCATCAATTGATGGTATCATTTTACCTTTTTCAGCAGGACTATATTTTACATTTTTACTTAGCTTATCTGAAATTAATTTATTGTTAAATTCTTTTAAACCGTTACCTTTAGAACTACCGTTTGCTAAAATTGAGTTGTAAAATAAATAACCAGCTCCGTTAGTTCCAAAATTATTTTCAGATGCAGTAGTTAATGGTCCACTTGTACCACTTGTACCACCAGGATAACCACCATCAAACCCATTCTTTAAAAGATAATTTGAAAGTGCTCCTGTATCTTGTATTCCTCAAGCTAAATTTCTTCTATTTTGGTCATTTGACAGTTTTAAGTTTTTATCTAACCCTTGTAAAATGCCCATAGCATTATTATTATCACCAGTACTCAAACCTAGTTTTGAGCTACCATTTAGATTAAAAGAATCTCTAAAAAATCCTTCTTCTAAAAAGTTTCTATAAAACTCATCCCCATACATCCCCATGATGTAACTAGCATAAACTCCAGCATATCCTTCACCGTTTATTTTATCGATAGAAGGTGCTAATAAATTTTTATATCTGTTTATAAGAGTGGTTAGGTTAACATCTTTATCTTTGTATTTATATGCCGTTGGTATATTTGAAACGGTTGGATATGGTGCTAAATAAGCACTTAAAATTTCATTTATATTAAAGTTTAAGTTTTCATGTCTACTGGCAATAAGTAATCTTGAAATAACTTCTGCTCCGGTTTTCATATAATTTTGAAGGTCGGTGTAGTTTCCGTCAAAATCAAAATCTGGAGCTTGTTCATCCGGACCATCTTTACTCAAAGGATCAGAAGCAGCCTTTTTACTGCATGATATTACACCAAGTGCTGGAGCACTCATAAATGTCACACTTGAAAGTATGTATAGTAATTTTTTCATATAAATTTCCCCTTAATTTACAATATGATTTTATAAAAAATAAAGTTAAATTACAATTATTGGTATTTTAAAAAAAATAAATAAAAAAAATTTATAATTAATAAATAAATATTATTAATTATAAATTTCGTGTAGCTCTTTTATCATATTTTCAATTTCGTTTTTTCTTTTCTTTTTAGTTATTTCTTTGTAAAGTTCTTTCTCTGCTTCTTCAAAGTTAAAATCTTTTATTAAACGTTTTTTAAAAGTGTTTCAGCTTTTTCTGCTATCAAGATTAAATGTTGTAAAGCATTGAACACATCGGAACTGACCATATCTTTTATCTAAAGAAACAGCTTTGTGCAAACAATAAGCCATATTTTTAAAAACATAAATTTTATCAACGTTTTTTTTAAAGTTTTTATCCATTTCAAATAATTTTGTTTTTGCCATCATTAATCCCACCCAAATAAAAAAATCATATGTTATTACATATGATTATAGCACATTTTTAGGCACTTTTAAACATAAATGTTGACCCGTATTTATCGTTTTCTAATTCAATTTTTTGGAATGTACGAGTTTTATGAGCAACCGCACCATCAATTGTTGCTGTCGCACAATTTTTTGACAATATTACAGGTATTTCAAAGAAATCCTCAAAAAAGGCTTTTACACCAGAGATTTTTGCTACCCCACCTGTTACATATAAACCATTTCTAATAACATCACCAGCTATTTCGCTAGGTGCACCTTCTAAAACATTTGTGATCAGTGTTGTTAAGTTACCAAAACCTGACAAAATAATTTTTGATATATCTTCGTCGCTTAATTCAAAGTCTTTTGGCATTCCGGTAGTTAAATCATATCCATAAGCAGTAGTTTTTAATGGCGTTTTAGCTTTAATCAATGAAGCTATTGAATTTTTTATTTGTTCTGCTGTTATATCACCAATCATAAGTTGACTTTTACTTTTTAAAAATTTAGCAATATCCATATCGATTGAGTTTCCTGAAACCTTAGAGTTTCTTGACTGAATTGTTTCACCAGATGAAATTATTGCAGCAGTTGATTTTCCAGCTCCTAAGTCAAGACATAAAAATGCAGTTGTTTCATAAGCATCTGCACCAGCACCTATTAATGCTAGTTTTACATCATCTTCTGTGTTAACGTAATATACACCTAATTCTTTTATCGCTTTAACAATTGATTGTCTTTCAAGTTGTGTTAAGCTAGTAGGACATGCAACTGTCACCACCGAATCTTTAATATCATTGCTATAATTTGCCAATATTGATTTTAAAAATAATTTTAAAACACTTAAGTCTGTTATTATTCCTCTTCTCACTGGGTATTTTAATTGTAAAGTTCCACTTAGTTTACCTACAAATTTTTTTGCATCATCACCAAGTGCGATAACTTTTTTACTTTTGTAATCAAGAGCCATTAATGTAGATTGGTTAAATACCATTCCTAGGCCCTCAATATGAATTTTTGTTTTATTCGTCCCAATGTCTATAGCAACATGTTTTTTTTGAGTTAAATTAATTTTTGCCATATTTAGTACCTCTACTTCTAATATATATTTTAACCACTTTTTGAAAATATTCTAAACTTTTTTTAATTTGATTGCAAATAAAAAAGAAGCTTTTTATTAAGCTTCTTTTTTATTATTTAATGCTGTATTCTCTTGAGTCACGTAACTCAACAACTTCCATTCATTTTTCGATTTGTTTTTCGTATTCTTTTGATCCTTCGATAACTGTTAATAAAGGATCTTGAGCTTTAATAACTTTTAATTGGAAGATTGATTCAAAGTATGTATCAATACCTCTCAATAAAGCTCCTCCACCACAGATAGTAATACCATTTCTAATAATATCTCCAGCTAATTCAGCAGGTGTATTTTCCATTACTTCAACAATTAAGTCAGTAATTTTTGAAAATGGTGCTAATAATGCATTTTTTACTTCATCTGGTGAAATAACAACTTCTCTTGGTAACCCTGAAATTACGTCACGTCCGAATGCACGGAAAGTACGTCCATTATCGATTTTTGTTAAAGAACCGATCTCTATTTTAATTTTTTCAGCAGTTTTAATTCCTATTAGAACGTTGTACTCTGCACGAATGTATTTTCTAATTTCTTCGTCAAAGTGATTTCCAGCAGTTTTAATTGATCTTGAGATAACAATATCTCCAGCTGATATAATAGCAATATCAGTTGTTCCACCACCAATGTCAACAACTAAGTGTCCACTTGCTAGTGAGATATTAATTCCAGCTCCAACAGCTGATAATTTAACTTCTTCTTCAACAAGAACATGTTTTGCTCCCATATCTGCAACAACTTGTTTTAATGCTCCTCTTTCTAACTCAGTAACTCCTGAAGGGCAGGCTAGAACTACTAAAGCGTTTTTAAGGATATCAGATAATTTAATACGTGAAAAGATAAGTTTGATTAAGTCTTTTGCTGCGTCTAAATCAGAAATAACTCCATCAACTAATGGTACAACCATTCTTGTATCATCGTTGGTTTTACCAACCATTTCATATGCTTGTTCTCCAGCTGCAACAACTGTGTTTGTGTGTACATCGTATGCCATTGTTGAAGGTTCATTATAAATGATCCCTTGTCCACCTAGGTATGCAACAACGTTTGATGTTCCTAAGTCAAGTGCAACGAATTCTCTTTTACGATCTCATGATGCCATTTTATTTCCTCCTTTATAAAGAAAAAACCCTTCGTGTATTATTATACATTATTTGTATGTAGAATACTAGTATAAGAAAGGTCAAAATATGAAAATTAAACAAATAGTTATTGTAGAAGGTAAAACCGATACTGCAAAATTGAAACAAGTTTTTGGTAAAGATAATATTGAAACAATTGAGACAAACGGTTTAGCTCTCAATAACGAAACTCTAGATTTTATTAAAGCCCTTAATAGAACACGAGGTGTAATTATTTTTACAGACCCAGATGGACCTGGAATAAAAATTCGTGATACTATAAATGCCTATTTAGATTTTAAATGTTTTCATGCATTTATCAACAAGAAAGAAATAAAAAATGAAAAAAAAATCGGAATAGCAGAAGCCGAAACAGAATCAATAAAAAAAGCATTAGAAAATATTGTAAAATTTGATAGTGATAATAATGATTCAATATCTTGAGAAGAGTTTTTAAAAAATGATTTTTTTAAAACAAAAAATAGAATTAAAATTGCAAATCACTTTAATTGAAGTGAAAAAATAAATAGTAAAAAATTATTTAAATGATTAAATTTGTTAAATTTGAATGTTGATCAAATAAAAAAAATAATAGAGGAGTAGTTTATGGATTTTGCTAAAAAAAAGTTTGGACAAAACTTTATAACAGATAAAAACTTAATAAACAAAATCATCAACTTACTGGGTGAAGATAGTGAGCAACTAATTATTGAAGTTGGTCCCGGAAGAGGGGCATTGACAAAGGAGCTTGTAAAAAAATATCAAAAAGTTATTGCAGTTGAGATTGATAGTGATATGGAAGTAGTTCTTAAAAATGAAATAAAAGAAAAGAATTTTGAATTAATCATTGAAGATATTTTGGAAATAGATCTAATAGATCTAATAGATCAAAACTCAAACATTAAAAAAGTTTCAATAATATCTAACACTCCTTATTACATTACTAGTGAAATAATTTTTAAAACTCTTTATATAAGTCAACTTCTTTATAAATCTATTTTTATGGTTCAAAAAGAAGTAGCACAAAGAATTTGTGCTAAACAAAATGAAAAGAATTATAATAACCTTTCAATAGCATGTCAATTTTATGGAGACATTAAATATGAATTTACTGTTAATAAAAATATGTTTAAACCAGTTCCTAAGGTTGACTCAGCTATTATTTCAATGAGTTTTAATCAAAAAAACTACAACTTAGTTAAAGATGATAAAAAGTTTATAGCTTTTGTGAGAAAAATTTTTAATAATAAAAGAAAAACTATTTTAAATAATTTATCAAATACTTTAAATAATAAAGAACTTGCTGACAAAGTCTTAACAAAAATAAATATTGAAAAAAATCTAAGGCCAGAGAACATATCATTAGAAGATTTTATAATTATTTATAATGAGGTTAATAATGGAAATAATTAAAGCATATGCCAAAGTAAATCTTTTTTTGAAGGTTTCTCCCCCTGATCTTAATGGCTATCATAAAATAAATTCAGTGATGTCAATAGTAGAAGATTTATACGATGAAATTAAAATAATTTCTGAAAATGATATAAAGGACGAAATTATTTGCAATATCAAAACATTAGAACAAAACAACTTTTTACATACTGTTTTAGATGAATTAAGAAAAGAAGGTTTAATAAAAAAGTACTATAAAATACAGTTAACAAAAAATATTCCACTCGGATCTGGATTGGGTGGAGGTACTAGCGATGCAGTCGCCCTGGCTAAGTTTTTCACGGTAAATAAAAAAGTTTTACATAATATTTATAAAAAAATAGGTTATGACAGCTATTTTTTTGATAGTGGTTTTAAAACCGCAATAGTCAAAGGATATGGAGAAAACGTTGAAGAACATAAGTTTATCGAAATTAAAAAAAAGGATTTAATTTTTACAAATGTAAATTCACAAACAAACAAAGTTTATAAAAAGTTTGATGAATTAAAAGATTGAGATAGTGAAAATAAAAACCAACTTACAAATGCAGCATTAAAACTTTACCCAGAACTTTTAAAATTTAGTCATGATGGACAAATGAGTGGCGCTGGGTCAACATTTATAAAAAAAGAAAGCCTAAAAAAAATCACTTTTTAATAAAAGTGATTTTTATTTTATGTCATCTAAAGTTAATTCCTTAGGTTTGCTATCTTTAATTCAAATATGTTCCATATAGTTATACAACAATTTTCCAACATATTGATGAACATATCTAGTTGGGTGAACTTCATCTATAAAAAAGAATGAGTCAATGTCTTCTGCATTGTGACCTTTTACAGCATTGTTAGCTTGTACCAAAACGTTTGTAGCAGTTCGGTTACGAACAGTATCAACACCAAAGTTATTTGTTACATTTAAGTCTTTGTTAAACTTTTCTTTATACACTTTGCTATAGTCATCTTTTAAATCTTTGAAGTTTTTAAATAAATCATATATAAAAATCTGATCTTTATATTTTTTCTTTAAGTCAGTATAAACTTTATATGTTTCATCATATAAATAACTATCTAATTGATTGTGTACTGTATCTATTAGTGAAGGCATAGATTCAACCATAACAGATAAAGTATCTTTTGTACCATCTTCTTTTAACTGACCTTTTAAAAGAGTTGGAATATATCTCATATCTGGTGAGTTCATATACAATACATTAGCACCTGTTTTAAGAATATTATTTAAAGCAATTTGAAGATTACTTGCAGCATCATCTGCCACTTTTTGAAATTTAGGAATACTTAATCCATCTTGGAATTGTTGCATTCCTTCAAGAAAATCGTTTCCTCCAATTTCAACAAAGACAATGTCTTTGTTTGTTAACTTGTGTTGTTTTGTAAGAGCTTCACTTTGAGAAATAATGTCGACTTTCATGTATTCGTTCTTAATTCCAGCTTCTCTAAAGTTGAATGTTATATCAAAAGAAGCTCTAGCGCCACCAACAGCATAGTTTCTACCAACTCCATCACTTGAATCCTCAAGTCAGGCTCCTCCTGGTTTCATTGGTGTTGTGAATCCTAAATATTGATTAACTCATTCTGCTGCTGTTCTACCATTTGTATATGATGGATATTTATTATCCATAAAATCAGTTTTAAAACTCCCTCCAAAATCATAATCAAAGTTTTCAAAATTTTGAAATTCTTTTGGTGGATTTTTTTTCTTATTTATAATTGCTTTTGCTATATTTTTATAGCCTCCAGCATCACTAAGACTATCTCCCATTGTATAAAAGTTTTCAAACTTTTCAATCTTATTTTTTGCTGTTGAACCATCATTTTCAGTATCATTTTGTGTTGGTTCATCTGATTTATTACATGCAACAGAAATTGCAGATCCATTGATAACAATTAGAAATGACGATAAAACGGATAATAATTTTTTCATAATTTCTCCTTTTTGACTTGATATATATTATCAAAAAAAAATGACTTTTTTAAAAACCAAAAAGTCATTTTAATAAAATAAATTTCTTTTTATGAATGTTTTGGGCAAACATAAATGCTATCTAAGTCTTGACCAGCTAAACCTTGTTGCATTTTTCCAGCAAGAATTGAAGCCGCTCCTCCTTGTTTACCTTTTTGCATTTCTTCTACACATTTAAAACATCTTGAATCAAAATCTTTACTCATTTTTTCCTCCTTAGTGTATAAATACTTATTAAAATTCTACACCAAAGTTTCAAAGTCTAGAACTTTATCTGCTCATAAAGTTGAAAAATTAATATCATGAGTTGTTAGTAAAACTGTTCCTTTAAAAGCTTGAATAGCTTCCAATAATGCTTCTTTTGCTAATACATCAATATGGTTTGTTGGTTCATCAAGTACTAGTAAACTACATGGAATCATACTTAAAGCAGCTAGTCTAATTCTGGTTTGTTCTCCCCCGGAAAGCGTCTGCATTTTTTGATTCATAAGACCACTTTTTAAACCGAATTGTCCAATTTTAGCTCTTGCTTCTGAATCTGTAATATCAGGAAATTTATTTAATAAGTATTCTACAGGAGTCATATCATTAACGTTTTCTATTTGTCTAAAGTATGCATAATCAACACCATTACCAAGCTGAACAGTTCCTTCAAAAGGTTTTATTTCTGTTGCTGTTGTTTTTAAAAATGTTGTTTTACCAATACCATTTCTACCTGTTATGATACATTTTTCGCCTTCTCTTAACTCAAAATTTAAAGGGTGTAACAAAGGAGAATCATATCCAATAACTAAATTTTTCGCTTCTAAAACCACTGCAGATGAAGGTCTTTTATATGAAAAGCTAAATTTAGGTTTAGTAATATCTTTTCTCTCTTTCATAACATCCATTTTTTCCAAAACTTTTTGTCTTGATTGAGCAGATTTAGCAGTACTTGCTCTTGCTTTGTTTTTAGCAACATATGTTTCTAGTTTTTTAATTTCTTTTCTTTGAGCTTCAAATGCTTTATCATATTGATTTTTAAGCATCGCTGAGTCTTCAAGGTATTTATTATAGTCACCTACAAATCTTGTCAGTTTTAAATTTTCTAAAGCATAAATGATGTTACAAGTTTTATTTACAAACTCATTATCATGAGAAACCATCAAATAGGCTTTTTCAAAAGATTGTAAAAACTTAGCTAATCATTCAACTTGTTGAATATCTAAGAAGTTGGTAGGTTCATCAAGCAATAAAAAGTCATTTTCACTTAATAAAAGTTTTGCTAACATAACTTTTCCTAGTTGTCCACCTGATAACTCACTCAATTTTTTTGGTAATTTATCTAATCCAATTCCTAAACCATCAACTAAGTTACCAATTCTTTTGTCAATAGTGTCAAAGTCCCGGTTATTCAAAATATCTTGGTATTTAAGAGCTTTTACAAGTTCATTTTCATCATAGTTTTCAGCCATACCTTCATAAATTTTGTTCATTCTTTCTTCTAGTTCATACAAATCCGCAAAGGCTGTTTTTAAATATTGATCAACAGTTTGCTCTTTATCAACATCCAAATGCTGATCTAAATACCCAATTTTTGTTCTTTGATGAATATCCACATCACCTTTGTCTGGATGAATTTTTCCAGAAATTATATTTAATAAGGTTGTTTTACCAGCACCATTGGGACCAATTAAAGCAATATGTTCACCTCTATTAATCTTTAGTGCAGTATCTTCATATAATTTTTTACCACCATTACTATGTGTAATGTTTGTTAAACTCGCTAAACCCATAAAGTTACCTCCAAAATGCAAATAATGTATTATAATATTTACTTGCCTAGAAAATTATAAATTAATTATTGAAACATAACAATTTTTTTGTCATTTTGCTTTTATATTTTCAGGCCAACTGAAATTTGATATTATAAAAGGGGAGAAGAATTTTCATGGACAAAAATGATATAAAAATATTTGGATTATCATCAAGTAAAGTATTAACAAAAAAAATATGTGATTTATTGGGAGTAAAAGAATCACAAGTAGAAACATCAAAATTTGAAGATGGTGAGTTAATAGTGCAATCACTAGATTCAGTTAGAGGACAAGAAATTTATATAATTCAATCAACTAATCAACCGGTTAACGAAAACCTAATGGAATTATTAATTGCAATTGATGCATTTAAAAGAGCTAGCGCAAGAAGAATTAATGTTGTGATTCCATATTTTGGATATGCAAGACAAGATAGAAAAGCTAAAGGTCGTCAGCCAATTACAGCAAGACTAGTTGCAAACTTACTAGAAACTGCAGGAGCTAACAGAATAATAACAGTGGACTTACACTCAGCTCAATCAATGGGGTTTTTTAATGTCCCTACCGATAACTTTTTAACAGCACAAACAGTCGCTACTGAAATAATAAATATTGTTTCAAAAAATAAATATGATCCTGATGAATGCATATTGGTATCACCAGACCATGGTGGTTTAACAAGAGTTCATGGAGTTGCAAGTTACACAGGAAACATAACAACTGGAATAGCGGTTATTTCAAAAAGAAGACCAGAACCAAATAAAGCGGAAGTAGAATTTGTTCTAGGAGATATTAAAGACAAAATATGTTTTGTAATTGATGACATGATTGATACAGCTGGAACAATCATAAACGGAGCTAAAGCATTAAAAGCTTCAGGAGCAAAACAGATTTATCTAATAGCTTGTCACGGAGTATTCAGTGGTCCTGCGATTGGTAGAATGAAAGAAGCAATCGAAGAAAAAATAGTAGAGGAAGTAATTGTTACAGACACTATTGAAATGCCTGAGGCAAAGAAATTTGAGGGATTAAAAATAATATCTGTTGCAAATTTACTAGCAATAATGATTCAAAGCTCATATGAAAAACAATCTTTATCTAAGGTTTACTTAGATTTAAGAGATGATGTTAGAAAAAAAGCTGATGAGTATGTAAAAGGGAAAAATAAATAATATGCCAAAACTAATTGTTGGCTTAGGTAATCCTGGTCGTCAATACGAACACACAAGACACAATGCAGGTTTTATAGCAATTGATGTTTTGATCGAAAATTATGGTTTTCAATCTGAAAAAGACGATTTTAAATCTAAATTGTACTTTTCCCAAATTAATGGTGAAAAGGTTATTTTTGCTAAACCACAAACATACATGAACCTATCTGGTCAAGCAATAATTGCAATAATGAGCTTTTACAAAATTCAAATGGATGAACTTGTTGTAATTTATGATGATAAAGATATACCACTTGGTACTTTTAGATTTAGAGAACAAGGCAGTGCTGGTGGACACAACGGAATAAAAAACATAATCCAATTATTAGGAACAACAAGTTTTAACAGGATTAGAGTTGGAATAGATCCACCAGCACCGAACTTTAAAATAGTTGATTGGGTTTTAAGTAAATTTAAAAATGAAGAAGTAGAAAAAATAAAAAATAGTGTTCAAGAATTTAATGATTTTGTTAAGGATTTAACTAACGACGAAGATTTTAAAAAAATAATGAACAAATATAATTAAAGGAGAAATATGGAAAACGAAAAATATAATACCTTAGTTATTGTTGGGTCTCAATGAGGCGATGAGGGAAAGGGTAAAATTACAGATTATTTTGCTCAAGTAACAAATGTTGTTGTGAGATTTTCTGGAGGAGATAATGCAGGACATCAAATAAACTTTAATGGTGAAAAACATAAAGTTAGAATTATCCCATCAGGAATTTTTAACAGAAATGTAATAAATGTTATTGGTAATGGTTGTGTAGTAAATTTAAAGCAACTAGTTGATGAATATGAATTAATTAATCAAACAGTTGGAGACAGAGGTACACTATTAATTTCAAATAGAACACAAATTGTTATGCCTTATCATATTCAAATTGATGAAGCTCAAGAAGAGGCTAAGGGTGCAAAAAAAATAGGAACTACCAAAAGAGGTATAGGTCCAACTTATCAAGATAAAGTTTCAAGAATTGGAATTAGATTGGGTGATTTAGCACTGCCTAACTTTAAAGAAAAATTTCAATCAATTTACGAATACCAAAAAGATTATTTGAAAAAAATGTACAATAAAGAAATTGACTCATTTGAAGATATATACAATGAGCTGATGGATTGTTACAAAAAAATTGCTTTCATGGTTATCGATTGTGGAGAATTTTTAGAATCCGCAATTAAAGAGGGCAAAAAGATTTTATTTGAAGGTGCACAAGGAGCAATGCTAGATATTGATCACGGAACATATCCATATGTTACAAGCTCAAATTGTTCAGCATCAAATGTTGCTTTGGGTTCAGGAATAAGTTTTAAATACATTGATACAGTTGTTGGTGTGGTTAAAGCCTACAGTACTAGAGTTGGGGCAGGAGGTTTTCCAACAGAATTATTGGACGAGGTTGGAGATGGAATTCGTGAAAGAGGAAATGAATACGGTTCAAACACAAAAAGACCAAGAAGGGTTGGTTGAATTGATTTAGTGGCTTTAAAATATGCGATTCGCTCATCAGCTATTGATAAATTATTTATAACATTGTTAGATGTTTTATCTGGATTAGACGAAATAAAATTGTGTACAAAATATTTAATCAATGGGAGAGAAACTTCAACTATGCCAGCTACTTCTGAGGAATTTGAAAAGTGTGAGCCAATCTACACAATTACACCAGGATGAAAAGAAGATATTACGTCAGCAAAATCATTTTCAGATTTACCAGATGCTGCAAAAAATTACATTAAATTAATTGAAAAAATTTGCGAAACAAATGTTGCAGGTTTTTCTGTTGGACCAGACCGTAAACAAACTGTATTGTTAGAAAATCTGTTTGAGTAGGTGAATCAAAAAATGATAGATAGATATGCAATAAAAAAAATTGAAGAAATATGGGCGGAAGATAATAAATTAAATATTTGATTAGATGTTGAAAAAGCTGTTGTCGAGGCATGGGCAACTTTAAAAATTGTTCCTAATAATGATTGCCAAAAAATTTTAAACAATGCAAAAATTTCAAGAACAAGAATGTTGGAAATAGAAAAAGAAACCAAACATGACGTTGTTGCTTTTACTAGAGCAATATCAGAAACTCTTGGAGAAGAAAAAAGATGAATTCATTTAGGATTAACTTCAACAGATGTTGTTGATACTGCACAAAATAAAATGATTCAACTTTCTAATTACGTAGTTTTCGAATCACTAGAAAACTTAAAACAAACTTTAAAACAAAAAGCAATAGATACAAAAAACATTTTAATTATGGGAAGAACTCACGGAATGTTTGGTGAACCAACTTCTTTAGGATTAAAATTTTTGCTTTGATTTGATGAAATCAGTAGACAAATACAAAGATTCAATTTAGCAAGAGAACAAATAGAAGTTGCAAAAATTTCCGGGTCAATGGGAAATTTTGCCAACTTAGAAATTGAGATTGAAGAGTTTGTTGCAAAAAAAATGAATTTGAATATCGATAAGATATCAACACAAGTCACACAACGTGATAGACATGCTTTTTTAATTTCTATTTTCGCAAATATAGCATCAACCTTAGAAAAAATTGCAATTGAAATTAGACACTTCCAAAGAAGTGAAGTACAAGAAATTAGTGAAGGTTTTGCTCAAGGACAAAAAGGTTCAAGCTCAATGCCACACAAAAAAAATCCCATTAGCAGTGAAAATATTTCTGGACTTGCTAGGTATATAAGAACATTTGTTTCTATGTCATACGAAAATAATTTACTTTGACATGAAAGAGATATATCTCACAGCTCTAATGAAAGGCTATTACTTCCTGATGTGTTCAACACAATAGTTTATATTTTGAATAGACTAAAAGACACAATAGATAATTTATATATAAATAAAGAGAAAATTGAAAAACACATCAAAGAGCAAAAAGGAATATTTTTTAGTCAAAGAGTATTAACTTACATTTTAATAAAGTATAATCATTCCAGAGAAGATGTTTATGATTTTATTCAAATGTGCACATTGGAATGTCAAAAATCAGATAAATCTTTTAAAGAAGTTCTTTTAGAAAAAGGAATATTAAATTATTTAGAAAATGCTAATGAATTAGATGAGTTATTTAATATCGATTATTATATGAGGAATGTAGAAAAAATATTTAGAAGGGTGTTGATTTAAAATGACTGAAAATCGACAATTAATTACATTAATAGCTGAGGATGAAATAAAAGCTGCGATTGTAAAAGCTGCAAGTGAATATGCAAAAATGTATGAAAATGAACAACTAACAATAGTAGCTGAATTATCTAGTACTTTTGTTTTTGTGGCAGACTTAATTAGAGAATTACCAATTGATGTGACAATTCAATTTATTACAAAAATAGATGCAATTGAAGGTGCTACAAGAATCGATCTTGGTTTGAGTACATCTCTACACAACAAAAATGTCTTGATAGTAAGTGATGTACTTTATAAAGGGCGAACACTACAAAAAATTTATGATATAGCTATGCAAGACAAACCCAAAGATGTTAGAGTTATAACATTAATTGAGAAAAAAAATAAAGATCGCGAACTAAGTTTTGAAGTTGATGCGTTGTTTAAAATTGAGGATGTATTTATAGTTGGATATGGACTAACTTACAACGAAAGTTATAGAGGACTAAAAGGAATTTATAGTTTGAGTACAGAAGGAGAACAATAATATGAAGAAATCTTTTTTTGTTTCAACACCAATTTATTACCCAAGTGGGAATTTGCACATTGGTCACACATATACAACAACTTTAGCCGATGTAATGGCAAGATATAAAAAAGAAAACGGCTATGACGTTTTCTTTTTGACAGGTTCAGACGAGCATGGTCAAAAGATTGAACAAAAAGCTAATGAAGTCAATAAGTCTCCAAAAGAGTATGTTGATGGAATAGTTGAAACATTTAAACATTTATGAGAAGTTTTAGACATTCAATATGATAGATTTATTAGAACAACAGATGATGATCATGTTAAGGCTGTACAAAAAATATTTTCATATTTTTTAAAACAAGATTTAATTTATCCTTCTGAGTATAAAGGTAAGTATTGTATAAGTTGTGAAGAGTTTTTAACTTTTGAACAAATGGATGAAAATTTTTGCCATGTTGTTTGTAAAAATAAATCTATCGACTTTCAAGAAGAAACATACATGTTAAGAGTTTCAAATTTTAAAAAGTTTTTACAAGATTTATTTAAAACTAATTTTCTTGAACCAGAATCAAGAAAAAAAGAGATGTTAAATAACTTTATTGAAAATGATCTTGAGGATTTATCTGTATCAAGAATAAATTTCAGTTGAGGAATTCCAGTTTTAGAAAATTCAAAACACGTCATTTATGTTTGGATAGATGCTTTGTCAAATTATATTACTGCATTAGGTTATGGTTCTGACGACGACTCAATGTTAAAAAAATATTGATCTAATGAAAGTGAAGTTCTTCAATTTGTAGGTAAAGAAATAACAAGATTTCATTCAATTTATTGACCTATTATTTTGAAATCATTAGATTTAAAATGTCCCGATAAACTTTTGAGTCATGGGTGAATTTTAAGTGCTGGGGAAAAAATGTCTAAATCACTTGGAAATGTTATAGACCCAGTTCAACTAATTGAAAAATATACAAGTGATGCTGTAAGATTTTATGTTATAAATAATTTACCAACAGACAGAGATGGTAATTTAACACAAGAACTTTTTGAAGAATCTTTTAATACTCACCTTGCAAATAATGTTGGTAATTTAATCTCTAGAGTTTCTAATATGATAATCAAATACTTTGATGGGAAACTACCAAAAATAAAAATAGATGAGAAACATTTTTTAGTTGAAAAAGGAATTAAAACAATTCAAGAATATAAAAAGTTAATGGATAAATATAATATGTCCGAAGCCATTCAAGAAGTTTTAAAATTATCTCAGGAATGTAATAAATTTATTGAAGACTCTAAGCCATGAGTTTTAGAGAAAGAAAATAAAATAGAAGAATTAAATCAAGTTTTATCTATATTGCAAAAAAATATTATTATTATTTCGTTTTTATTAAAACCAGTTTTAACAAAAAGCTATTCTAAAATGGTTGAGCAATTTGGTGTCGATCAAAACGAAATCAATTTTGATAACTTAGAAAGAAATGAATTTAGTTACAAAAAAATTGTTGATAAACTTGTTTTGTTTGAAAGAATAAAATAAAAAGGAGGTCTTGCTATGCAAGCTGATGTAGTAATTGTTGGTGCTGGTCATGCAGGAGTTGAAGCAGCTTTAGCGTGTGCAAGACTTGGTAAAAAAACAATAATTGTAAACTTGTATGAAGACAAGATTGCAACCATGCCATGTAATCCATCAATTGGTGGACCAGCCAAAGGTATTGTTGTTAGAGAAATCGATGCACTTGGTGGCGAAATGGCAAAGGCTGCCGATGCCACAGCTTTACAAATGAAATTATTAAACTCTTCTAGAGGACCCGGTGTTTGAGCATTAAGGGCACAATCTGACAAAATTAAGTACTCAAAATATATGCGTGAAGTTATTAAGAAACAAACAAATCTAGAATTAGTTGTTGGTGAAGTTTCAGATATTGAATTAGATGAAAATAATAATGTTAAATCTGTTTTTTTATCTGATAAAAGACAAATTATAACTAATGCAGTAGTTTTAACTACTGGAACATATTTATCAAGTCTAATATATAGGGGATCAGAAAAGTTTGAAAGTGGTCCAAATAGTGAAAAAACAACAAAATATTTATCAGATACTTTTAAAAAGTTAGGTATTAATTCTTTTAGATTTAAAACAGGAACACCCCCAAGAGTTTTAAAAAATTCTATTGATTTATCATATGCAGCTTTAGAACCAGGAACCAATAAAGAACTTGCTTTTTCTTTTTCAACAAAAAGTTTTGTACCTTACGAAAAGCAACAACCCTGTTATTTAATTCATTCAACCAAAGAAACAAAAGAAATAATTGAAAATAATTTAAATAAGTCTGCAATGTATTCTGGAGAAATAAATTCAGTTGGCCCAAGATATTGTCCAAGTTTTGAAGATAAAATTGTTAGATTTAACAAAAAAGAAACACATCAAATATTTTTAGAACCCGAATCTTTAGATTTAGATACATTTTATGTTCAGGGATTTTCTACATCAATGCCTATTGATGTTCAAGAACAAATGCTAAGAAGCTTGCCAGGGTTTAAAAATGTAGTTGTTGATAAATGAGCATATGCAATTGAATATGATTGTATTGATCCACAACAGTTAAAATTATCTTTAGAACTACAAAAAGTTGGAGGTCTATTTACAGCAGGTCAAATAAACGGAACAAGTGGTTATGAAGAAGCTGCTGGTCAAGGTTTAATTGCTGGAATAAATGCATGTCGCAAAATTGATAATTTGGAACCCTTAATATTAAAAAGAAGTGAATCTTATATTGGTGTTATGATCGATGATTTAATTAATAAAGGTGTTGTTGAACCATATAGGCTTCTTACAAGTAGAGCTGAAAACCGACTAACTCTAAGAAATGACAATGCAGAAATTAGGTTAAAAGAATATGGACATAAAATTGGTTTAGTTTCTGATGAAGAATATAAAAGATTTTTAAAATACAAAGAAGAAATGCATTCAACTATAAATATTTTGAAAGAAACAAGATTTTTGCCAAAATCAGATTTAGCAAATGAACTAAGAATTTTGCAGCAAGCTGATTTAAAACAAGGATTAAGTGGGTATGAAATATTAAAACAACCAAAAGTTGATATAAACATCATTAAAAAATATGTAAAAGAAATGGAATCTCTAACAGATAATCAACTACAAAATATACTAATAGATATTAGATTTGAGGGTTACATTAAGAAAGAAAACGAAACCATTGACCGTTTTAATAAATTAGAAAAAAAACAAATACCAGATGATATTGATTATGCAAAAGTTGAAAATATTGCAGTTGAGGCAAAGCAAAAACTAGAAAAAGTTAAACCAAAATCCATAGGCCAGGCTTCTAGAATAAGTGGTGTAAATCCTGCAGATATTCAAATGCTTTTATTTTACTTAAGAAAAAACTACAACAAGATTTAATATCAAGTTGTAGTTTTTATTTGTTAATGATATTTTTAATTAATTATTTGGTATATAATTATATAAATAAGGATGTAGTGTTGATGATCATAAAAAAAATTTTAACTAAAACTTTAATAACAATATTATTACTTGCCAGTATAATTTTTTCAACTTATTCACCAACGGCTAGTATTGTAGTTAATCTACTAGAAATCTTACTTTTATTTTGGTCTTTTTTAATGTTGTTTGAGGATAACTTATATCAAAAATCAAATGTTACAAAAAAAACTATAAAAAATGAATTTTTGAGAATTATAATTATCTACACTCTTTTAATGGTAAGTGTTAATGATTATTCATCAAATATTGCTAATAATTTAGTATTTGCAAAAAGCTTTTTAAGTTTAATAGCGATTATAATTTTAGCAACTTTTAACTCTACTTATATATTGTTTATGTTGTTAAATGATTTAATAAAAACAAATCATTTAAGTGTAAAAAAAATTTTACAATGTTATGTAAAACAAATGACAAAAAAAATACTTTTTTTAATTAGTTACTTAAATTTTATAAAATGATTAAGAATGATGTTTTACAAGAATCAAAAACAGGCTTGAGTTAACAATAAAATGCAAAAAATTAATTACACAAAAGTTATAAAATTAGATATTGTTTCGTTTTATGATAAATGTAAAAAACCTTTCTTTAAATAAAAAAACGAAAGGACGACTATTATGAAAAATAATGTAGCAATAAGTGTTAAAAATTTAACAAAAAGATTTAAAACAGGTTATGGAATAGAAAACATAAACTTCGATGTAATATATGGAAAAGCCTTTGGATATTTAGGTCCAAATGGTTCAGGAAAAACAACAACTATTAGAGTGCTGTTGGGATTTGTGAGAGCTGATAAAGGACAAAGCACAGTGTTGATTGACAACATTCAAAACCCAGACACTTCTATCAAGTCACTTGTGAGTCTAGACTCATGAGTTGATGCAAAAAAAATACAAAGAAAATTAGGATATGTTCCTGGGGAAATTGCACTACCAGAAAGCATGTTAGGAATAGACTTAATAAGACAGGTATATAACTTAAGAAATCAAGATAATTGAGATTATGTAGAAGAGCTGATTCATTATTGAGAATTAGATGCAAGTGTTAAAATTAAAAAAATGTCTAAAGGTATGAAACAAAAAATATCTTTAATATTAGCGTGAATGCATAAACCAGATATATTTATACTTGATGAGCCCTCAACAGGACTTGATCCATTAATGCAAGATAAATTTGTAAAACTGGTTCAAAAAACAAAAGATGAAGGTAAGGCAATAATTTTATCAAGTCATATTTTTTCTGAGATTGAAGCAACTTGTGATTATGTTGCAGTTATTAAAAAAGGAGTTGTAATATCTACAATTGAATTAAAAGACATCTTTTACAACTCAAACAAAACATATGAAATAGAATTTAAAAAAGAATATGATTTTAATGAAACTAAATTAAACAAATATAATTTAGTAATTCAAAGTAAAAATAAAGTATTTCTTTCAATAACCAACGAACAAACCAATGAGTTAATTCAAGCTTTAGGGGATTTTGATGTAAGTTTTATGAAAGAAAAACCTTTAAAATTACAAGAATATTTTATGGAACATTATGAAAATGGACAAATTCAAACAGAAAACTTAAAAAAACAACACAAACCAGGTTTGAAAATAGGATCAACATTTGAGCTTGTTAGAGCAACAGCCAGAAAATATCTAATTTTATGAGCAGTAATGACTGCTGTTGCATTACTAATACCAATACTAAATATCACAACACTTAATAATATCGGTGAAGATGTTGATTATAGATACACATTATTACCAGTTTTGGAAGCACCCTTGGGATCACCATATTTGTTTTTAGTATTATTTATTGTATTTTCTGGAAATAGCTTATTTGCAAGTGAGGTGGAAAAAGGAACTTTATCTAACTTACTAATGTCTAATCAATCTAGAAAAAAAATATTTTCAATAAAAATAGCAACATATTATGGGTACATAACAATAAGTGTTTTAGTATTATATATACTTACTTTCTCAATGGTTAGTGCTTCAAGTAAAATTGTAAGTATTAATTATAAAATATTTAATTTGTCATTTTTAGGATTTTATTTATTGTTAATTGCAATTGCCTCAATATGTTTAATAACATCATGTTATTTTAATAAATGAGTATTTTCATTCTCATTATCAGGAGCACTTATATTGACTTTTTACATATTAGCAATAATAACTTCTTTAAATTCAGATCCAAATAAACTACAAGCAATAAAATCGTTAAATATTAATAGCCTATTTAGCTTTGAAGAATATTTAGATCCTGCGAAATTTGGACTATCTTTTGAAGAAGCTGAGAAAAAGTTTTTAATTGGATGTGGAGTACTGTTTGTTATTGCAGCGTCATTGACAACAGGTTCTTATTTTATCTTTATAAAAAAAGATTTACCATTATAAAATATTTCATTTTGAAAAGCTACCTTAATAGGTAGTTTTTATAAACAATATTAATAAAAATACCTATTTTTTGTGTTATTTATATATAATAAAAACATATCAGTCGAAAAAAAATAAAAGAGGTAGTTATGATAAAAATTAACAAAAAGAACAAAGCACTTAACAAAGTGTTTGAGTTTCTTTCAATTTATTCCCTGGCATTTGGACTAGTTGTTGGTGCTGGGATTTACTTAAAAAATAGAAGTGAAAAAAATAGTGGAGGAGTTTTAGAAGCAGCAAACCAAAACCCCTACTTAGCAATTGCAATTTGAACTTTTGTAGCGATAGTTGCAACTTTGATGATGCTTTCATTTATAGAGATATCATCAGGTATAAAAAGTGATGAACATAACACTATGATGTCATGAGTTTCAAAATTCATAAACAGAAGAGCAGCATCAGTGACTGCAATATTTTATGTATCGTTTTATATGCCAATTATTGCTGCACTTGGTTCAATGTTCACAGTTGAAGTATTTTTCTCATATGGACTTGATCCATTCTTAGCGACAACAGGAAGTACTCCAGTAAGTGAAAGTTTGAGTTATGAAGCATTCAGTGTTTTAAAAATATTTTTAGCAACTATTATATTAGTTGGATTTCAAACAATGAATTTATATTCTAAAAAACCAGGACATATTATTCAAACAGCTTTAACTTTCTTGAAATTTTTACCCCTGATAATAGTTATTATTGGTGGATTTGTGGTTCACTTTAGTACTAGTGAAGGTTGAGGAGGAAAAAACTCATTTGACATGTATACAGAGCATAATCAATGGGCATTCTCATCAATCTTTGCAACTGTTGTACCAATTATATTTGCATTTGACGGTTTTGTTCATGCAGCAACTTTACAAAAAGATGTTGAGAACAAAAAAGTTGTATCACCAGCTTTATTAATAGCAATCATATCAGTTGGAGCTTTTTATATTATTATTACTATAGCTATATTTATTGGAGCAAGTAATGGTAATATATTTCAACTAATAGATAAATTATTTGTAAAAGCACCCTGGGCTAGTTTTTTAGTCAAAATTATGATAACTTTTACTGTTATTACATTAGTGAATGGGTACACAGGTGTTCTACCAAACGCCCTTGAATCATCTGCAAACGAAGGTTTGATGTATTTTGGAAAAGGAAGTAAAGATATTACTAGAAAAAGAATCATTTTTTTAAGTTACCTAATAATTTTATCTGTATTCTTTTTAAGTATTGCACTTTCATTTGCCATGGGACCAATTAGAGAAACAGGCAAATCCTCAGGTGACTTTATGTATATATCTGATACTCTAACAGGAGCAACTGTTGTTTATGCATTTGTATTTTATATAATGCTGATGATAGGACAAGTTTTAAATAGAGTTAAAAATAAAGTAGAAGTTAGAAAAGTAAAAGGTGGATTTGTAACAACAATTGTTGCACTCGTAATACTTGGACTAATAATGCCATATGTGTATTACGTTATGTTCATCTTTCCATTCACTCAAAAACTAGGGGTAACACCTGATAGTGATCTAAACATTATTAATGGAAGAATAACATCTGTATTATGACTGTTACAATTTATAGTAATAGCAGTTATTTATTTTGTAAATGAAGAACTTTTAAAAAAACAAAGTAATTTAGAGAATTCTAATAAAAAATCTACTGAAAACTTGGTAAAATAAATTAAGTGATTTAGTTTTTCGCAAGGAGGTCAATGTGTTCAACTGAAAAGTTATTGAAGATATTGTAGGTCCCATTACAGAAAAACAAAAAAAACAATTAGTTGATTATAAAAATTTGATTCAAGAAGAAAACAAAAAATACAATTTAACAACAATTGTATTGGATGAAGAAATTTTTTGAAAGCACTTTTATGATTCAATTATATTTTCACAAGATTTTAAATTATCAAATCAATTTATTTTAGATATAGGAACTGGGGCTGGGTTTCCCGGCATAGTTATAAAGGTTCTTTTTCCAGAAACAATTGTTACATTAGTAGAATCTAATAATAAAAAAATAGCTTTTTTAAATCTCGTAATAAAAAAACTGGAATTGAATAACATTACCACTAGCTCTCAAAGAGCAGAACAATTTTCTATAGACAATAAAGAGAAATATGATATTGTAATTTCTAGAGCATTAGCACAATTAAACATTTTATTGGAACTTGGTGTGCAGGCTTTAAAAATTAATGGTCACTTTATTTGCTTAAAATCAAAAAATGCAGGCACCGAACTATCAGAACTTAATGGTAAAGAGTGTGCTATTGGACTAAAATTAGTAAAACAGCAAAATCTAGAAATAGATCAACTGGGTGAAAGGGTCAACTTGTTTTTTGAAAAAGTAAGGTCAACTAGCATTGATTATCCAAGACCTTATCCGCAAATTAAGAAAAAACCATTAGGAAAATAGTTTAGGAGATAAAGTTATGGCAAAAATTATTTCAGTATCAAATCAAAAAGGTGGAGTGGGTAAAACAACAACATCAATTAATTTGGCTTGTGGTTTAGCAATGGCAAATAAAAGAGTTTTATTAATAGATATTGACCCTCAGTTTAATGCAACAACAGGAGTTGGTTACGAAATTGATAATAAAACGTTAAGTATGTATCACGTTTTTGTTGGTGAAAAAAAACTAAAAGATGTTATTGTTAAAAATGTAAAAGAAAATGTTGACTTAGCACCAAGTTCAATCGATGTGGCTGCTGTTGATTTAATTCTTCTTGAGCAAAAAAACAATAATCAAAATGTATTAAAAACACAAATTGATGAAATAAAAGATGATTATGATTTTATAATTATTGATTGTCCACCAAGTTTAGGATTAATAAATAGAAATGGTTTAGCTATATCTAATACTGTTTTAATACCAATCCAAGCAGAACATTATGCAATGCATGGGGTGGCACAACTTTTAAGAACAATCAAAAAAGTTAAGGAAACTTTAAATAAAGATTTAACGGTTGAAGGTGTTTTGGTTACAATGTTTGATGCTAGAACTAAATTAGCACATGATATATTAGAAGAAATAATGAAAACATTTGGTCCTAAAGTATATAGATCTGTAATACCTAGAAATATTAAAATATCTGAGTCTTCAATTGATGGAAAGTCTATTTTTGAATATGACCGCAATGGTCCAGGATCAGTTGCATATCTTGACTTTGTAAAAGAGGTGCTAAAAGAAAATGGCTACAGCTAAGAAAAAGTATAACTTTAAAGGTTTAGATGAAATTTTTGGTGAATCTGTAAAAGATGTAATTGATGTAATTGAAACCAATAAAGAGGTTGCTAATGAAATTAAATCCTATGTTCTAGTAGATGATTTAAAACCAAACCCTTATCAACCAAGAAAAATATTTGAACCAGAAGAAATTGAAGAACTTGCTCAATCAATTGAAAGGCATGGAATAATTCAACCTGTTATCATTACTAAAAATAATGAAATAGTTGCTGGTGAAAGACGTGTTAGGGCTGCTAAATCAATCGGACTAAAAGAAGTGCCGGTAGTTATTTTAGAGTTGTCAAATCAACAAATGGAAGAATTTGCCATTATCGAAAATATTCAAAGAGTTGATTTAACAGATATTGAAGAAGCTATAGCTTATAAACAATTATCAGTAAGTTTAAAACTTAAACAAGAGCAAATAGCGTCAAGGGTTGGAAAATCCAGATCGCATGTTGCCAATATTATGAGGTTATTAAATTTACCACAAAAAATTCAAGATGCAATGTTAGAAAAAAAAGTTACAATGGGGCAGGCAAAACCATTGCTTTCAATTTTAAATGACACAAAATTGCTTAATGAAATTTTTGAAAAAATTTTAAAAGAAGATTTAACTGCAAGAGAAGTTGAAGCTTTAATTAAAAATGGTGGAAACACCCCAGAACAAAAAGAAAAAAAACAAAAAGATACATCAACAATTTATACAGAAAATAGGTTGATGAGAAGATTAGGTACAAAAGTCACTATTGAAAATCAAAAACTAACAATAAAATATTTAGATAACAATGATTTGAATAGAATACTAGAAATTTTAGGATTACTAGACGAAGATTAATTCTAATTAAAAATAGAAAGCGAAATAAAAATAATGGGATTACAAGTAGGTATAGTTGGATTACCAAACGTGGGTAAGTCTACACTATTTAATGCAATAACGAATTCGAAGGTAGAAGCTGCAAATTATCCATTTGCAACAATAGAACCAAACGTTGGGGTTGTTGAAGTTCCGGATGCAAGACTAGACAGACTTGCTCAAATATTTGGAAGTAAGAAGACGATTTACACGACGATTGAATTTGTTGATATTGCAGGATTAATTGCTGGTGCCAGCAAGGGTGAAGGATTAGGAAATGCATTTTTAGCAAACATAAGAGAGACTGATATTATATGTGAAGTTATAAGGTGCTTTGATTCTAAGGAAATTACTCATGTTGAAGGTAGTGTTGATCCAATTAGAGATGCAGAAATTATTGAATTAGAGTTAATGTTGGCAGATGAATCTAGTATTAAGAAGAGACTTGCTAAAGTTGAGCCTAAATTTAAATCTTCAAAAGATAAAAATATAATTGCAGAATACAATTTATTAAAAAAGTGTGAAGAACAATTAAGTAATGGAAAGTTACTTAATAAATTAGAATTTGATAAAGAAGAAGAGATTTTACTTAAGTCTTTTCAATTATTAACAACTAAAAAATTTATATATGTAGCCAACGTGTCTGAGGAATTTATAACTAAGGATAATGAATACGTTACAAAACTAAAAGAATATGCAAGAAATAGCGGGAGCGACATTGTAAAAATATGTGCTCAAGTTGAAGAAGAATTAAGCGAATTAAATTCTGAAGAAAAACAAGTTTTTCTTGAAGAAGCTGGAATTTCTGAATCTGGATTAGAAGTTTTGATCAAATCAGCTTATAAAACACTAGGTTTAAAAACCTACTTTACAGCTGGACCGCAAGAAGCAAGAGGTTGACAATTCAAAGACGGTTCCACAGCACCACAATGTGCTGGAATTATTCACACTGATTTTGAAAAAGGTTTTATAAAAGCCGATGTATATAAATGTGAAGATATTTTTGAACTAGGTAGTGAACAAGAACTAAAAAATAGTGGAAAAGTTCGCCTTGAAGGTAAAGGTTATCAAGTTCAAGATGGAGATGTTTGTTTATTCAAATTTAATAAATAAAAAAATTATTTTACTTAGTTACAAGAGTAATAAAGTTTTGTATGTTCTTGTTCATTTGTGAAATAATTTTTTTTAATGTTATAGAGTTGAAGTTAATGCCCAAATTAAATTCACTTATATTATAAGTATCAGGGCTTTCTTTAATAACTTGATTGTTTTCATCTTTTAAATATAATTTATAAACTCAATTTCTTACTAGTTGATCTTTAACTATATTACTGTTAAATTCTCCACCCTTTTCTAAAACTGATGAAGAGAAGAATTCTGCAAACTTTGTATATTGATATGCTGATCAAAATATGTATATTCTTGCATACTCCATAAAGCTATTTTTTTTCTTCTCTTTTGAAAAATCTATTATATATTTTTTATTATCGTATTTTATATGATATAAATTTGCCTGAAGAATTGAGTTTTTATAACAGTTCGCATCATCATTAAACTCAATTTTTTCAATAACCATGTTTATTCCCTTAAAATCTTTTTCAATTACTTTATTGTAAAATGTAAGAAAATCTATTTCTCTTATAAAATTGAATAAACTTCTATCTCTAAGTGTTCCATAATTTAAAAATAAATTAATTATTGATAAAAAAATAATAAAAGAGATAATAAATATTGTTATTAAAACAACTGTCGTTAATGCATAAAAAATCATTGAACCTTTATTATAAGTACCATCTTGGTTTTGAAATCTATAAATAATGAGTTAACTCAAATTAATACAAAAAATGCGATTAATATAAAAACATTTAAAGCTATTAAAATATATGCTTTGTTCTTAGTTTTTTGGTCTAAGTGATCTGCCTTAACATGTATTTTATCAAAATCGATAAATTCATCTAACTCATATTTTTTAATTATTTGTGAATTGTCAATCATATTTTTATTATATACAAATAAAGTTTTTATGACCACAAACACAATAAAGTTCAACAAATATTATCGTAATTATTATGTATAATTTTTTTAGAGGTGATTTTATGTTTAGAGTAGGTTTTTCGGTAGATAGACATTTACTAGATTGGGATAAAAAAGGAATGAACTTAGGAGGTTTATATTTTAAGGATTTTCCTTCTACAGATGCATATAGTGATGGTGATGCAATGTTACACTCTATTTGCGAAGCTTTTTTAGGTGCTATGGGATTTGACGACTTGGGTACTTATTATAATCCTGAAACAAAACCAAAGAATTTTAGTTCACTAGAAATAGTAGCTGATGTTAATAAACTTTTGACTTCATATAATTACATAATATCAAATATAGATGTTACTGTTGTATTGGATGAACCTTCTCTTGTGGATCACAAAAGAGATTTAAGAACAAACGTTGCTAAGTTCTTTCACATTTCTGAGACACAAGTTTCTATTAAAGCAACAAGAACTGAAATTAACGATAAATCACTAATAACAGTTTATAGCAATGTATCTGTTTGTGGAAGGGACCAAAAAAATGGACAAGATTAGATTAAGATACGCACCATCACCTACAGGTTTTTTGCATATTGGTAATACAAGAACAGCTTTAATGAATTATCTATTCGCAAAACATTATGGGGGTGTTTTTATTGTAAGAATTGAAGACACTGATATAGAAAGAAATGTGGAAGGAGCAATTGAATCACAATTCGATAATATGGAGTGGTTGGGTATTGGACCTGATGAATCATTTCTAAACCCAAACAAGTTGTACGGCAAATATATGCAATCTAAAAAATTTGATGTGTATGATAAAAAAGCACATGAATTAATTGAAAAAGGTTATGCTTACAAATGTTTTTGTACACCAGAGGAATTAGAAAAAGATAGAGAAGAGCAATTAGCAAGAGGTATTGTAGCCCCTCAGTATAATAGAAAATGTCTAAATCTAACCTTAACAGAAGAACATAAAAATAAACCATACAATATTAGATTTAAAGTACCAGAAAATAAAATAATAAAAATTAATGACGTTGTTAGAGGAGATGTTGAATTCAACACTAAAGAAATCGGGGACTTTGTGATTTTAAAATCTAACAAAATAGCTACATATAATTTTGCGGTTGTTATTGATGATGTTGATATGGCAATAACTCATGTTGTTAGAGGAGAAGAACACATTTCTAACACACCAAGACAATGCTTGATTTATGAAGCTTTTGGATGAAAAGAACCAAAGTTTTGTCATTTAACTTTGATTGTGGATGAAACCAAAAAGAAATTATCAAAAAGAAGTGGTAACGCATTATTTTTTATTTCTCAATACAGAGAACAAGGTTATTTGCCAGAAGCCTTGTTTAATTATATCGCTTTATTGGGTTGAAGCCCAAAAGTTGAGCAAGAAATATTTTCAAAAGAAGAATTTGTCAAAATGTTTGATGAAGCAAGATTTTCTAAATCTCCAAGTACTTTTGATATGGTTAAGATGAAGTGAATCAACAGTCAATGAATGAAAAAACTTGATGATAAACAATTTGTAGATTTTACAAAAAAATTTATAGATGAAAGTAAATTTAACTTGAGTGGAAAAAGCGATCAATGAATTGAAGATGTTCTTCTATTATTTAAAAAAGAGTTGGAATTTGGATCACAAATTAATGAACATTTAGATATATTTTTTGCTAAAAACGCCACAGATGATCAAACTAAACAAGTTTTAAGTGAAATGTCAGACTATAAAGAAATGATTTTAGATCTTAAGAAAAAACTTTCTAGTCTTAAAGAATTTAAAGAACAAGAAATAAAAGACGTTATTAAAAAATTAGGTGAAGATTTTAGTAAAAAAGGTAAGGATTTATTTATGCCGATAAGAATTTTTACAACACTAAGTTTTCACGGACCAGAATTAGCAAAAACAATTTCATTAATTGGCCAAGAAAAAGTTTTATTAAATATTGAATCACTAATATAAATGGGAGATTAGTATGGAAGTTATAAGAGACAATGTCCATGGGGATATTTCTATAAAAGAAACTATTATAAATGAGTTAATAGATACACCAGAGTTTCAAAGATTAAGAAGAATAATTCAACTAGGTGGAAGTCAATTTGTATTTCCAGGTGCTTGCCACACCCGTTTTTCACATTGTATTGGAGTTTACCATATTATAAATAAATTTTTAGATAATAAAGAAATAAGTTCTCACATCAATTCAAAAGATCAACTTACAGTAAAGATTGCTGGTTTATTACATGATATTGGTCATGGTCCATTTAGCCATAGTTTTGAAAAAATAGCATCTAGTCAACCACATGAAAAATACACAGTCGATATCATTTTAGGAGATACCAACATCAATAAGGTGCTTGCAAAAAACGGAGTATCACCAGAAGAAGTAGCATCAGTTATATTGGGTAATCACAAAAATAACATAATTAATAGCCTAATTTCTAGTCAATTAGATGCTGATAGATTGGATTACTTGTTAAGAGATTCTATTTATACTGGTGTTAACTATGCAAATTTAGATTTGAATTGAATTATTAGAAACTCTCTTGTTTTCGAAGAAAAATTGGTTTTTAAAACAAAAGCAATGTATGCAATCGAACATTATTTACTGGGTAGATTTTATATGTTTAAGCAAATCTACAATCATAATGTAAGTAAAGCTTTTGATCAAACACTTTTGTCATGATTTTTGAGATTAAAAGACTTATATAATAAAGGTTTTCAATTTAAAAACACCAAAGTTATTGATATTTTTAAAGATTTATTAGAAAATAAGACTTGTAATTTAAAATCATACCTAAGATTAGATGATTATAGTTTGATGGAATTCATAAAATGTACTAGCAATGAAGATGACAAAATTCTAAAAAATTTATCTGATAGAATTGTTAATAGAAAGTTTTTAGAAGTATCTTCAAAGTTAGATGAAAAAGAATTCGAAAAATACAAGAACAGTTATAGTAAAGAAGAACAAAAGTATTACTTTAAAACGATAAAAAATATAAATTCAGGAATTTATAGCCCTAGTCATTCAAGTAAGGATGAAAAAATTTATTTAGTTTTTAATAACAATCTTGAAGAAATCATCGAAAAATCACAAATACTTAAATTAACACCAAAAAATATAGAAAAAAACTTATACGTTTTTTTAAAGGATAATGTAGAATAAAAAACATGGAGGATATTTTTTATGGCAAACATACCAACAATCGAATTAGCTTACAACTTTTTACAATCAAGTAAAGGTGATGCAAGTTTTGAAGATATTTGAAACTCAATCAAGAACGACATTGCAGATGTTAACAAATCAAAGAATGAATTAATCGCAGAACTTTATAGTGATCTGGTTTTAGACAACAGGTTTGCACTAACCTCAGAAGGTAAGTGGGGTTTAAGAGATTATTTAAAATTTGATGATATCAAAAAGCAATATGATTACATTGATAAATTTGAAACCACAGAAGAGTTCGATGATATTGACTATTCAAACACTGATAGCTATGACGATTCAGATACAACAAATAAAATTGATGCCTCAAAACTGAAATTAAGTATTGATGACGACTATGATGAAGATGAAGAAGAAGATGATGAAGACTTTGACGACTCAGACGAACTAAGCCTAACAGATTTAGGTGAAGACGACTACGACGACTAAGAGTTTTAATAAGTAGTTTTTTGTGACTACTTTTTTATTTTTGTAAAAAGGAGGAAGTTAAAATGGCAAAGTATATTTTTATAACTGGTGGAGTTGTTTCTGGTCTTGGTAAAGGTATAACCGGTAGTTCGCTAGGTGTATTATTAAAAAACTCTGGCTTAAAAGTTTTTATGCAAAAGTTTGATCCTTATTTAAACATAGACCCAGGTACTATGAACCCAATCGAACATGGTGAAGTGTTTGTAACTGAGGATGGTGGAGAAACCGACTTAGATTTAGGCCACTACGAAAGATTTATTGATGAAAATTTATTTAAAGTGTCTTCATGAAGTGCGGGGAAAATCTATTCAGAAGCTTTAAGAAAAGAAAGACACGGAAAGTA
This sequence comes from Spiroplasma helicoides, assembly GCF_001715535.1. Lineage (NCBI taxonomy): Bacteria > Bacillati > Mycoplasmatota > Mollicutes > Entomoplasmatales > Spiroplasmataceae > Spiroplasma > Spiroplasma helicoides. Next base: position 1,280,679 of record NZ_CP017015.1, on the reverse strand, counting down.
TTTTGGTAAAACAGTACAAGTTATCCCACATATAACAGATTTAATAAAAGAAAAAATATATCAAGCAGAGAATATTAGCAAAGCAGACATTATAATTAGTGAGATAGGTGGAACTGTTGGTGATATTGAATCACAACCTTTTTTAGAAGCCATTAGACAAGTAAGAATGGAAAAAGGTTATAACAATGTGATGTTTATACATGTAGCACTACTACCATTTTTGAGAGTTTCAGGAGAATACAAAACCAAACCAATTCAACACTCAGTAAAAGAAATGTTAAGTTTAGGTATTCAACCAGATGTAATTGTTGCACGTACCGAGGGTCAGATTGATGAAAGGCTTAAAAATAAAATATCTTTATTTTGTAATATAACAACTCAAAATGTTATTGTTTGTCCTGACAGTGATTCAATTTATAAAATTCCTTTAATATTAAAGCAAACAAACCTGCACAACATTGTTGCTAATCAATTGCAATTAGAATTAAAAAATTTAAATATGAGTGGTTGAGAAAAATTTAACTTAAATATAATGGAATCAAGTACAGAAATGGAAATTCATATTGTAGGAAAGTATGTAGAATTAAGTGACGCCTACTTATCTGTTATGGAATCTTTAAAAATTGCGGGATATGATATTAAAAAGAAAGTTAAATTTGTTTGAGTAAATTCTAGATATTTAAATAAAGACAATGTTAAAGAACAACTTCAAGATGCTAAGGGAATATTGGTGCCTGGAGGATTTGGTGAAGAAGGTGTGGAAGGTAAAATACTTGCCGCCCAATTTGCTAGAGAAAATAATATACCTTACTTAGGAATATGTCTTGGTATGCAAGTCGCTTGTGTAGAATTTGCGAGAAATGTTGCTGGTATTGAAGATGCTATTTCATCAGAAATTAATAAAGAATCTAAAAATAAAATAATCGACATTTTAGAAGGCAAAGATGGGGAAAATATTGGTGGTACTTTGAGATTGGGTAAATACACAACTAACCTTGTACCTAATACATTAGCAAGTCAATTGTATGGTAGCAAAACAGCTGTTGAAAGACATAGACATAGATATGAATTTAATAATAGTTATAGAGAATTACTAGAAGAAAAAGGATTAGTGTTTTCAGGTATTTATAAAGAAGAAAACTTAGTTGAAATAATCGAAATACCAACTCATAAATTCTTTATTGCTTGTCAATACCACCCAGAATTCACATCTAGACCAAATAAACCAAATCCGCTCTTTAAAGGATTTGTGCAAGCCATAAGTGATAATTATAAATAACATATCTTTAGATATGTTATTTTTATATAAAAATAAATTTCTCTTTATAAATTTCTCTTTTTTACATTATTATGTTTTATTTTGCTTTAAGTTGTATAATAAATATTGGGAGGAAATTCTTATGTCAAGAAAATATCACGCAAAATTAGTTAATGCTAAAAAAATGGTGAGTGACGCTCATGCTGGTAAATATGCAATTGGTCATTTTAACATTAATAACTTAGAATGAACAAAAGCTTTACTAGAGGCAGCTCAAGAAAGCAAAACACCAATTATTATTGCAACTTCAGAAGGTGCAATAAAATATATGGGAGGTTTAAAAGTAATAGTAGGTATGGTAAATGGATTATTAGAGGATTTAAATATTACTGTACCAGTGGCTTTACACTTAGATCATGGTCAATCACTTGATATGGCTAAAAAATGTATTGAAGCAGGTTACTCATCAGTTATGTTTGATGGTTCACACTTAGATTACAAAGTAAACTTAGAATCAGTAAATGAATTAATGAAATTTGCAAACGATCACGAAGTGTCAGTTGAAGCAGAAATTGGTTCAATTGGTGGAGAAGAAGATGGAGTTATTGGATCAGGTGAATTAGGAGATCCTAAACAAGCAGCTGAAATGTCAAAAACAGGTATTTCTATGTTAGCTGCTGGAATTGGAAACATTCACGGTAAATATCCTGAATGATGAGAATCTTTATCATTTGACACATTAAAAGAATTACAAGCTGCATGTAACATGCCAATGGTATTACATGGAGGTTCTGGTATTCCACAAGATCAAATTAAAAAGGCTATAAGTCTTGGAATTTCAAAAATTAATGTTAATACTGAACTTCAATTATCATTTAGAGATGCAACAAGAAAATATATTGAAGAGAAAAAAGATCTTGACGATGTAGCTAAAGGTTTTGACCCACGTAAATTGTTGGCACCTGGAGCAAAAGCAATTAAAGATACTTTTGTAGAATTAACAAAATTATTTGGGTGCTATGGGAAAGCAAACTAATAAGGGTATCTTATAAATGCATTTAACTGCTGAAGAAAAAGTTAAAATTATTAATGACTTTAAAAATTCAGGGGTATCAGCTTCACACTTTGCACCAACCAGAAACATTAGTGTAGTATCTTTAAGAAACTGGGTTAAGAAATATGAGCAGGGCGGAAAAGAAGCACTTAAGACAAAATACGAAAAATAGGTTTGACCTATTTTTTTATTTTATCCATAAGACACAATAAGTGATATAATGTTAATACTAGAATGGTTTATTATGAATTTTGAATACTTCAAAAAAAATTTTAAAGAGGAAAAAGATTGTATGATCTTTTTAATAAATTGAAAACAAAAAAATAAACTTACTTTTTGTAATTGTGGATGCAACTTAGATAAGATGAAATGTTACTTAGAGAGAAGCTGCTTTGTTTGTTGTTGTCAAAAATTTATTTATCCAAGAAAAGACACAATATTTGAAAATTGTAAGTTATCTTTAAAAATTTGTTTTGAAGCTTTAGCACGTTATTGTGATAATAAAAAAATAACTGCACAATTTCTTTCTAGTGAATTAAACATAAATTATAAATCAGCTTATAGATTATTGAAAAAATTTAAAGGTATTGAAAATATTGAAGAAACGTTTTTATAGTAGGAGAAAATCAAATGATTAAAAATGCAAAAGTATATATTGACAATTTAGAATGTCCAAATTGTGCTGCATCAATATCTAAGGTACTGGAAAAAATAGATGTGAAAGATTCTAAAATACTTATTCCACTTAAAGAAGTTCACTTCAGTTATGATGAAAGTAACCAACAGATTGATGAAATTTTAACCAAACTAAAAAAAAGTGGGTTCAAAGGCAATTTGATAAATGACTAAACTTTTAAAAAAAATTAATTTAATTGTGTTTTGAATATTAAGTTTATTGGTAGCAATAGCAATGATAATAAATCATTTTTCTAAAAGTATATATGTAGATATTTTTTATAATAAATATTTTTTATTTATTTTCGGGCTAATTGCAACCTACATAATTGGAAAAAAATATATCAAAAACACTTATTATGAAGTTTTTAAATGAAAAAGAATAGGTATGAATCTTTTGATTTTTATATCAACTCAGTCTGCATTTTTGTTTTCAATATATCAATTGATTGTAAATCAGTTTCCAGAACTAATTGAAGTTTGTATCTTTGTAATTCTTTTTGTTTTAACAGGAGACACAATCAATGATATGTTGAGAAAAGTTATATCTTCAGATTTGAAAAGCCTCACAACACTACAACCAAAAAAAGTTATGATTAAAACTGATGATAATTTTGTTGAAAAAGAAATTTATAGTGTTGAAAAAGACACCACAATAAAAGTTTTAACTAATCAAGTCATACCACTTGATGCTCGTTTAATAACCCCGATTGCCCAAATAAATACTCAAATAATAGATGGGGAAAACACAACAAAAAGATTTTATGAAAATGATCATCTATTTGCGGGAATGATAAATAAAGGTAATGAGATTTTATTATCTACAACAAGTAAATTTTACGACTCTTTTTTAAATAAAGTTGTTAACAAAGTTGCAACAATCCAATCAGAAAAGTCAGGACTTCAAAATATTGTAGATAAAATAGCTCAAATATTTACTCCACTAGTAATTATTATCTCTATTGCTTCTTTTTTCATTAGTTATTTTTGATTAAATCAAGCAAATATTTATGAATCTATAAAAGTTATGATAACTGTATTGGTTTCTGCTTGTCCATGTTCAATTGGTATTGCAATACCTTTTGCTGTAATGATTGGTTCTACCAAAGCTGCTAAAAAAGGAGTTATATTTAATAAGCCCGATGCCTTTGGTAAAACTTCAAAAGTTAATGTTATTGCATTCGATAAAACCGGAACTCTAACAAAAGGAGAAGTTAGCGTAAAAAATTTTATAGGAGATAAAAAGTATTTAGATATACTTGGTCAATTTGAATCAACAGTTAGTCATCCACTAGCAACAGGTTTTCTAAACTACTTAAGAAATAAAAAAGTGCTTTACAATCAATCAGATTCGTTTGTTAAAAAGAGTGATACAAGTTTTTCTATTAATAAACTTAATTACAGTCTAATGCCTATTTCAAATTATCAAGATCAAGTTAAGTCAAAAATAGTTTTTGATAAAAATAAAATTTACAAAACAGCCACTTTATTGTTAGAAGAAAATCAAATAGTTGCTCTTATAGAATTTGATGATGTTGTAAGAGAAGAAGCTAAAAGAGCTATTAGCATTTTAAAAAAGCAACATTATGAAGTAGTTATGATAACTGGTGATAACAACAACAGTGCAAATTACGTTGCCAAAAAACTTGACATTGATGTAGTACATTCTGAAAAAACAATTAAGCAAAAACTAGAATTAATAGAAAACTATCAAAAACAAAACAAAAAAGTTTTATTTGTAGGAGATGGAATGAATGATATATTAGCTATGCAAAAAGCTAATTTATCAATTTCAATAGTGACGAATAAAACCTACTTAGACTTGGAATCTGATATAAGTTTATTAAACCCTAATATATCTTTAATAGTTGATTCTATCAAGTATGCAAAATATACTAAAAAAATTATATTATCAAACTTATTTTGAGCATTTATTTATAATATTATTTTGATACCATTAGCCATTTTTAATATCACCAATCCAATGATTGGTATGTTTGCAATGTTTTGTTCTTCAATTTTGGTTTTATTAAATTCACTAGTATTCAAACTTAAAAGATAATAAACATTTATTGTAAAAGTGGTAAATTATTTTTTAGAAGTATATAATATCTTTAATGATTTAAAAAGGGTTGGGTTGTATGAAAAAACTAGTTAAATTTTTACTATCTTTTTCTATTGTTGCAAATATGGTTTCAATGACTACTTCATGTAATGGAAGTTTGGGATTTTCTTCAAGTTATACTAATGAACAAAAAATATTATCTATAACTTCCTTAACAACCTCTCTTTTTGAAAAATATGATGTTAAACTAATGAGTAAACTAGACGAAGATAATTTGGCTGAATGAAAAAAACTTATCATTAATCTTTATGCAAATACAATGGGATATACGTTTACTGGTGAAGAAGAGTTAACAAAAGTTTTGGATGCTTCACTAACGCAATATGTTATGGCAAATATTTTACTAAATGAGGTGGCGGCTAAAATACCAGCATTATCTTGAATAAACAATAAAGTAAAGTGGCAGGCTGCTAAATGAAATTATACAGATTTAGTAGATGCAAAATCACCAAAGCAACCAATTGCAAAAAATGCAGCAGGATGAATAAGCGATGATGAATGATCTTTATCTGTGACGTTTTTAAACTCAGACAAAACCGGAAGTCAACAAGGTGAGACACCATTTTATGCAAGAATAAATGTAAACAAAAAAATTGCATTACAAGATAATTCATTAGAAGTTGATACTAAAAATTCTAATCCCTATTCATTTTGAAGAACAAGTGACGGAAATGTTCCAGATGCTATAACGCCAATTGCAAATTCTTCTGCTACTCAAACAAAAAATTATGGTGTTATTTACCAAGGGTTTGTAAATAGTAGCACTTTGATCGATTTATCAAATATAATTTACAATAGTGACAAAAACTACATGCCATCATCATTTTTGGATTTTACTCCATCAGTTGTTGATATGGTAAATAATATAAATATAGAAGATATTAATTATTAGAGGGGTAATTGTATGAAACCATTTTATAAAAGTAAAATTTGATATAGTTATTTAATTTTAGCTGCCTTTTTTGGTGGTATGTTGATTTTTGGTTTATATGAATGTTGCTTTGTTGAACAGTGATATGATGCATATTCTTGAGTGATAAACTATGATATTATTATGAGTTTTTTATCAGTTCAGGTAAATATAATGTCAATAGTTTGGTTAGTATTTTTGGTAATTAATTATGATAGAAGAGGTAGGGGTATTACTTCTGAGGGATTTACAAGATCATTATTAAATTGAAACTTGATCGTTTTTATAATTTTTTGAATTGGTATTATTTACTCTTTTGTTGAAGGAGAGATGAAATTAAATCTTTATACTAAAAACCAGATTGCTTGTACAATAGCAACACACTTTGTTTGTCCACTATATATATTTATAATGTACTTAATAACATCTGGAACAACAAAATTGAGTTATACAAAGTTCTGAAAAGAAAAAGATATTTATATTGCAGGTTTATATCCATTCTGCTATCTATTCTATGTTTACTTTAGAGGATTAATTTATATGAAAGACCTTAGTCATTCAACTATTAATGGTGATAGATGATATCATGAACAAGCTACTTGGCCATATCCTTTTACAATGTTTGAAAAAAGCAAACTGTTTGTAGGTAATTCGGTTGCTGGTTATATTATTTTACTAATAGTTGTTTTTGCATTATGAATATATTTACAACACATATTCTTAATATGAGTAAATAACGCAGTGCATAATTTTAAAAATAAACATAGTGAAAAAATTATAACTTGATGAAAAACAAAAGTTCTTAGATTAAAAAAATAAGTTTGTTATATTTAACAAACTTATTTTTTAATTTTGCTTATATAATATTAAGGAACTTAAAAGTTTTATTAAGTTCTAGTTGGGGGTATGTTTGTGAAAAAGTTATTAAAATTTTTGATGAGTTTTGGTATCGTAACAGCAAGCACAGCACCATCAATTGGATGTTTATCTCAAATAATACCCAAAAATAGTACTGACACCAGAGTAGACCTTAGTTCATTGCATGGTAGCCAGTTATATATTTTACCTTGGGCAGATCCTAAAAAAATAGCATCAGAAACAGACTCTATTGTTTCATATTCACAAAGGGCTATCAAAAAGTGTTTTGATGCTTTACAAGTAATCATGAAAATATTGGAACGAAATGGTATAGATGATGAAGATCAACTAATGATTATGTCAATAAGTCTTGCTTTGACAACAATCAATGAAACCGAAGAAGATCAAATAAATGTCTCTAAATGATATGCAACCGAGTATGAAGCAAGTTTAAATCAAGAATCTGTGATAAATTTAGAAACAAGAATAACAAATAGAGCATATTACAACGCAAGTGATGCAAGTGCGTCTGCTGCATTAACAGTACTTCAAGCTCAAAATCTTTGTACTAAGGCAAAATCATTAGCAACAGATAATGACAATTTGAAAAAAGTGGTTGAGGCACAGCAATCTATTGATGTTTCAAAATTTTATCTTGGATTTGCTGCTGATAAGTGAAATAATGTTGATAACTCATATCGAAGAAAAGATTTTATAAAGTCAGCTACAAAGTGAGAAGAAAGCAAAGATGGAGTTGTTGATGCAGTATTATCATCAATTAGGTTACAAAAAGGTGTCAACCTTAGTGCCAAAGAAGATAATAATGATGAAACAACCACAGATAGTGATATAAAGTATGATTTGGAAATTGAAAGTTTTAACTATGATTCTAACAATAGGATTAAATCTGTGAGCGTAAAAGCAAATAGTGATAGTAAACTCGTAAAAGGTTCAAATGTATTTAATGTATTTGAGAAAATAGATATTTCAAACTATTTTCAAAGTCCATCAATTAAAGCCGATTCTATAAAACTAGAAGATGTTAAGCAAAGTGTAATTGAAGATATAAAGAATACCATACAACCAGTAATTAACGAAAGTAAGTATGATTGAAATAATTGAGTATTAAAAGAAAAAAGAGACTTATGATTTAACGACCACGCCGGTGATTATTTATACTATGAAAAACCAACCAATTCTAAAGACGGTAGCATTACAATTGATGCAATCAGCTCTAGTTCTTTAGTTACTGGAAGAGTTACTTATAATGTTAAGTTTGTCAAAGGTGACTTATCAAAATTATCAACCGAGGAATTAGATCTGTTCACTGATTCTTCTGACATAAAATCCATTCAGCAAAGCATAATTGATTTATTATATAATAAATATGGAATTAGCGCTTCTTTGGAAGAAGATCTTGTTTTTAGTGACTATAACCCTAAACAAGAAGGACAATTAGGAAGCATAACTTTATCAATAAATAAAAATAGTCTTAATTTTAATGAGGGTAAAGTTACATTTATCATTCACTAGATTCCTTAGGATGTAACACATAAATGTAGTATAATCATAAAAAGTATTTAAATTTTTAGGGGTGAAATCATATGAAAAAACTATTAAGTTTTTTATCAGCAACTAGTTTAATAGTAACTACAAGTGCAGCAACAACAGCATGTATTTTAGATGATACAGCTAAAAAAAGTGACACAAGAGTAGATATAAGTAAATTATCTAGAACAAAGATTGTTCCTTGAATTGACTCAAGAAAAATTGTTGATTTATCTGCAAGTTCTGTTGACTATTCTAACAAAGCTATAAACAATGCAATAGATATAAATAAACTTATAGGAGATTGAGCTATTAAACCAAATGATGTTTTGGGTCAAGCTGCCCAAGCCTTTGCATTACCAGCAATACAAGATAATGCAAAAATTGTTACCGAAAACATGAATTCTGTGAAAACTAGATATGCAACAGAATATGAAGCAAGTAATAATAAAGTACCTGCAAATGATAATGCAGACTATCTTGAAAAACGAATCAATAATGTATGTTATAATAACGCAATTACTTTGTTGGGCCAAAAATTTACTGAAAAAGATCTGGAAAATATAGATCTTGAAACTGCAGATATAAAAAATTTTAACACTGCACACATTGCTCAAGTAATTTCTGCATATATTTTACAAAAAGCAGAAGCACAAAGAGGTGATTTGAGTCAACAACAATTAAATGATCTAAAAAGTGCAGAGAGACTTCTTGCATTACAGAATTTGAATATTAATTATGCAGAAGAAGATAATGCAAAATTACAAAGCATCTATGGAGCTCAGGGTGATTCAATTACTTCTGTTGGTATTTGACAAAAATCACAAGAAGCAGCAAAACAAGCAGCCATCTCTTCAATAACACTTCAACTTGGTTTTAAAGTTACACCAGAAGCTGATTTTACATTTGAATATGAAAAAGATGACACAAAAGTAAAATCTATTAAATTAACTGCAAAAGAAGATAGCAAAACATTCAAAGGAGCAGTTACATTTACTGTATTTGAGAAAAAGGATTTAAATGATGTAGTAAGTGAAAAAACTATAACACCAGAAAATAATACATTAGAAGCAGTTAAAAAATCTGCGATATCATTAATTCAAAATTCATTTCCAGATTTAGTTAAAGATGAAGTATACGCTGCAGAAGCTTGAAATATAAAATATGAAAAAGACTTTTGATATAACTCATTCAAAGGTGCTTCTTCAACAGATCAATCAGGTAAAGATGAGAAAATATTTAAAAAAGCAACAAATGATTCACAAGGTCAAATAATGATGAGTGCTATAAATTCAAGCCCAATTGTTACAGGAGATGTAATTATCCTTGTTAATTTTGTTATGGGTGATCTTTCAACAATAACAAAAGGAAAAAATACAGTTTTATCTATGACAAGCTATTCTGAATCAGAGCTTGCCAAAAAAGTTAATGCTAGAATAAGTGAATTATTTGGTATAAAAGTTGAGGAAAATAGCGACTACATAATGCAAGTTAATTCAAAACCAACACCAATCAATCCAAAAGGTTCTGTAACAATAACTGCAAATCCATCTTCTAAAAATATTAGTGGCAGTTGTGATTTTGACATAGTTGTAACATTTTAATATTTAATTTATCAAAATTAGTAAATATTTTTAAAAATATGTTAATATTATTCTTGTATTGAACTTAAAGGTTTTTATTTCAATAAGGAGAGTGAAGATATGCCAAAATTAGATATACATCCAAAATATTTTGAAACTAAGTTTGTTTGTACTACTTGCTCTAATGAATTTATGTCAGGATCAACTAGAGGTGAAGAAGTGAGAGTAGATACTTGCTCAAACTGTCACCCATTCTACACAGGTAAACAATCTTTTGCAAATGCAGAGGGTAGAGTAGAGAAGTTTAAGGAAAAATTTGTTAAACAAGAAGCTATGGCAGCGCAAAAAAAAGCTATTAGTGAAGCACAAAAACAAGAAAATGCAAAAAAAGCAAAAGACAAAAAATAGTCTTTATTATAAAAAACCAGGAAACTGGTTTTTTTGTTTAGAAAATAGATTTGTTATACAATATTAAAAGTGGGAGGTAAATAATGAGTTATTCAATAAAAAACGCTAGATTTGTAAATAAAAAAGTTATTCCTCCATTAATTAATTTTGAGGTTAATAGTGGAAATATGACTACTATTGTTTCTAGTGAAGCCAAACTTTTAAAACAGTTTAAAAAGATTTTAGAAGGTAGATATTTGGTAGATAGTGGAACCTTTAAAGTTGATGGTTATGATAAAGTTAATAGACTTTGAACTAAAAAAAAGTTAGCAATTATAAAAGCCGGTAATCGTTTCTTTAGAAAGTGACCTGAAAAGTTTTGGTTACACAGTTCTCTTTTATTTAATAAAGATTTTTACAACCAGGCTAAAATTAATTACTATAATACAAAGTTTTCATACCTTTCATTTGCTACTTCAAAAAGTAACAAGACTGATTTGGAAATGAGAGATAAAGTTGATAAGATGGTAGAAAAGTTTATTAGCAACTCATGTGAGATTGAAGAACAATGACTTAACGAATTTTTAAAACAAATTATTAGTTTTAATGAAAATAAGCTAAATGATAATATTGACGAAATATCAGAACACATTCTAATAATTTTAAAAGATTACTATTATTTAGTTGAAAACAACAATAATTTAGAATTGTTACAAACATTTTTACAAAGTTTGTGAGATAAAGTTTATTCATTTATTGATTTGAACTCTCTATGTACTTGTCAATATAAAGCTAAAAAAAGTAAAGATAAAAAAGTTAGAAAAAAAGCAAAAGAATTATCATTTAAACAACATAATTTTGTTATTAGAAAACAATTAAAAATAATAGATTTAAAAATAAGCACCATAAAAAGAAAATTGTCAAAAAACAGATTTACTATAAATGGTCTAAAAAAACAAATATTTTTTGAATTATCAAAAGTAGATAATCAAAAATATAAAAAGTTTAGAAAAATAGACGACATGTTTTCTTGAAGACAATTGTCAATTGATCAAAGATTTGAGTTTAAGCAAAAACAAGAAAAAATGTTTTTCGAAGGACTAAGCGACGAGTCAACGATGATAAGAGGTAAAATTGTTGAAATTATTCATAAATATCATCAATCTTTACTAAGTGGTGAAGTAGAATTTGGAAATAAAAAGAATTTTAATAAAGAGTTAAAAGAATACAAAAGTAAGATTGAAACTATATCTAAACAAGCAACAATATGAATTAACTCAACAGTTGAAGAGTTGGGAATGAATTTTAGTTTAGGTGTTAAAACATTTAAAGTTAGTGCACTATATTCTATTTATTTAAAAATCTTAGAATCTATATACTTGAAAAAATATAACATTATTTTATATAACTCTTTATCTAATTTATCAAAAACTGATTATGATGAACTCATAAATGTTTTAAAAAACCTAAAAATAATTAATAAAAAGTTTTGCGTTATTTTTATGGAGAAAAATTTAGAAAATATTTATGATTTAAAACAAAAGCTATTTTTGGTAGAAGAAGCACAAATAACAGAATTATCTTTTGATATGTTATTAAAATCAAAATGAAACACATTTGGAAGCGGAGTATTTCATAATAAAAACAGAATACCATATAGCTATAACGAAAAACATTTATTCATCTTCAATGATAAAATTAAAACTACAAACTCAAAGTTTCACGAGAAAGGTCAATTGTTATTAAATCCGTTGTCAATTTCAACTAGCAAAAGAAAAATTGAAGGTCAATATATTGAAGTGAAGGGTAAAGTTCAACCAACCACAGAGTTTAGAGATGAAAAAGTATATCAAATGCAATGTGATGATGGACATAAATTGTTTTTCTATTCAAGTGAAAAGATTGAATCTAAAAAATCTATAAGTGTTTATTTTTCAGAAGATGCTATTTTAGAAATACTTTAGGGGGAAATATGATTTCAACAGAACAATCAAATTTATTAATACAAAAAATAAATGAATACGAAAACATAATTATTGCAAAACATGTTCAGCCAGATTGAGATGCGCAAGGGAGTGCGATTGGATTAAAAGATATAATTGAAAACAATTTTAAAAACAAAAACGTCTACATTGTTGGTTCAATAATAAACAAAAAAAATGAATCATTTGAAGATGAATCAAAACTTACCGACGAAATAATCAAGAATTCTATTTTGATAACTGTTGACACAGGTAATTTTGCAAGAGTAGACTTTGAATATAAAGAATTAGTTAAAGAGATTTTTAAATTGGATCATCACCCAGACGCGGAAGAATATTCTCAAAATAAAGTTGTTGATGATAGTGCAATAGCTTGTACACAAGTAATTACTTCTTGAGCAATGATGAATAATTTTAAATTAAGCTTACATGGTGCAACTCATCTTTATTATGGTTTGATAACGGATTCTGGAAGATTTTTATTTGAAAAAACAAATGCAGAAACTTTCAATGTTGCAAAATATTTGGTTGAATGTGGAGTTGACATCATAAAGGTATATGAAGATATATATATACGTGATTTTAAAGTAGCAAAATGATTATCTTATGCTTTTAGTAAAGCTGTACTAGTTGATAATTACCCTATTGCATATATATTAATTGATGAAGAAGATTATAAAAATTTTGATTTATTAGAATGACAATATAAATTGGCACAATCAACTATGGCTAATATAAAGGAAATAAATATATGATTTATTGCTTATGAATCTAAGGACGATAATCTCATAAAAGTTTCTATTAGATCACGCAGTTACTCAATCAATGAAGTTGCTGCGCTTCATAATGGTGGTGGGCATAGGCTTGCTGCCGGAGCAAAATTAAATAATTGAAGCGAAATTGAAAATATTGTAAAAGACCTTAAAAAATTGGTAGATAATCAACTATAATTATTTTTGGATAACAAAACAGGAGAAGATTATGAGCTATAGAATTAATCCAAATAGCAAAAGGGGCTGAATTGAACTTATAACTGGTTGTATGTTTGCTGGTAAAACAGAAGAGTTCATCAGAAGACTTAAAAGGTATGAATATGCAAAACAAAAAGTTTTAGTTTTTAAACCAGCTATGGAAAATAGATATTCAAAAGATAATGTAACTTCTCACTCAGGATTAGAATTACCAGCAATAAGGGTGAAAAATAGCAATGAGTTGAGAGAGCATGTGTTTAGAGACAAAGATGTAAAAATAATAGGTGTAGATGAGGTTCAATTCCTAGATACAGATATAGTGGATGTTTTATCAGAAATCGCAGATAAAGGAATTATCGTAGTTGCGAATGGATTGGATAAAGATTATAGAAATGATCCATTTCAAAATGTAGATAAATTATTAGTACAAGCGGAATATGTTGATAAGCTAACATCAATTTGTTATGTATGTGGTGGAAACGCTAGTAGAACACAAAGAATTGTTGGAGGTGTTCCTGCAAAGGCGGATGAACCACTTGTACTTTTATCAGCAAACGAAAAATATGAAGCTAGATGTAGACATTGTTACATAAAACCAGAATAAAAGGGAGTGTTTAATATGAACAAAAAAACAATTGAAGCACTTGATGTTATTTTAAAAAGAGTTGAGACAATTGATTTGGAATTACAAAAAGATGACACTCTTAAAGACATTAAGTTAATGACTGTTCTTAATAAGGAAAGAGCAAGCTTAGAAGAAAAAGCTAACAAATATATAGAATATAAAAAAGTAGAAGCAGATATTAATGATGCTAAGGAAGTTTTGGATAAAGAAAAAGATCCCGAATTGAGAGACTTAGCAAAAATGCAATTAGAAGAAGCAAATATCCAAATTGAAAAAATAGAACAAGAACTTGAGTTATTATTACTTCCAAAAGATATTAATGATGACAAAAACGTTATTTTTGAAATTAGGGGGGCAGCTGGTGGAGACGAAGCAAATATTTTTGCTGGTGATTTATTTAGAATGTACTCTAAGTTTGCTGAAAAAAATAATTGAAAAATAGATGTTTTAGACCAAAATGAATCCACAGCAGGTGGTTTTAGTCAAATATCTTTTATGGTAAAAGGTGAAAACGTTTATTCTAAAATGAAGTTTGAATCAGGTGGACACAGAGTACAAAGAGTACCTAAAACAGAATCTAAAGGAAGAATTCAAACATCTACAGCAACCGTTGCTGTTTTACCAGAAATTAGTGATGTAGAAGTTGAAATTAAAGCATCTGATTTAAGAATTGATACATATAGATCTAGTGGGGCAGGTGGACAGCACGTTAACACAACAGATTCAGCTGTTAGAATTACACATATACCCACAGGAATTGTTGCAGCATCACAAGATGGAAGAAGTCAACATGATAATAAAGATAAAGCTATGACAATGTTAAGAGCACGTGTTTACGAGGCTGAACTGGAAAAACAAAACTCAGAAGCTGCTAATATGCGTAAGAATGCGGTTGGGTCAGGTGCTCGTAGTGAAAAAATTAGAACGTATAACTATGCACAAAATAGAGTAACTGACCATAGAATTAACTTGAGTTTAAATAAATTAGACCAAGTTATGGAAGGTAATATTGACGAATTAATTACAGAATTGATTAATAACGCACAAAAAGAATTAATAGCTCAACAAATTGAACAATCAAGCTAATGAACGCTCATAAACTATATTTAAAGTATTATGAAGTGTTTGATAAAACTTCATTTAGAGAAATTCTTATTTATATCAAAAAAAATAGTGACTTTAATTCTTTTGGACAAATAAATTTAAATGAATCAGAATTAGATTCTTTTTTTATTATCTTAAAAAAGTTTCAAAATCATATACCTTTAGCATATATATTAGGATATAAGTTTTTTTATAAAAATGAATTTATAGTTAATAAAAACGTTTTGATACCTAGGTTTGAATCAGAACTATTGATTGAAGAAACTCTCAAATATGAAATCAAAAATAAAAAAGTGATTGACATTTGTTGTGGTTCGGGTTGCATTGGTATAAGTTTGAAACTAGCTGAACCATCAATTAAATTATTTTTAACAGACATATCTTCTAAAGCCTTGGAGGTCACAAAGCAAAATTTGGAAAAATTTGATATAAAAGCTGATGTTTACCTAGGAGATTTTTTGGAACCTATTTTTGATAAAAAAGTTGTACCTGATTTTATCTTAATTAATCCACCATACATTGCTTATGATGATAACAATGTGGATATAAAAACATTAAAGTATGAACCGAAAAAAGCATTATTTACAGAGGAAAATGGATTAAAATTTTACAAATTGCTAGAACAAAATATAGTTAAACTTTATAAATTAAACCCAAAAATTGTAATTATATGTGAATTTGGTTATGAACAAAAACAAGCAATAGAAAGCATTTTTAAACATTTGAGTGTAAAATATAATGTAGAATTTAAAAAAGACTACTTTAATAATTGACGCTATTTTGTCATAAATAGCAAGGAGTTACATGAAAAATAAATCAGAAGCTACAGTAGAAAAAAAAGGAATAGAAATCAGAAAAGCAATTATAAGATGCACTATTTTTCTTTTGGTTTTCTTCCCTTCTTATACTTTTATAGGTATTTTTTATGCAAATCCTAATTTTGCAATGTATGAAGATAATTTTGATTTGATATCATCAAAATTAGATTCAAATATTTTACCAACACCATTACCAATGACTATTTTTTTATGACTCGGCTTTTCTTTATTTATATTATCAATTGGACATTTAATTTTTATTTCTTTAATCTTTAAAAAACACGCAAAAAATAAAATACTAAAAAATATTTTTCTAGCTTGAATGATAACCATCTTTTTAGCTTCAAGTTTATTTTTTACATTATCTGAATATAATTACTCTAGATTTTATGATATATATACATATATAAAAAATATGAAAACCACTGATGACAAGGAATTTAACAGCATAATAAATTATTATGCTCAAAACTATTCAGAAGGTTGAAATTTTAAATGAAGCAGTGATATATTTAGTTGACTTATTTGCATTTTCCAAATAATGGTTATTATGATCCAGTTTTCAATGTTTAATAGTAGTATTTCATCTAAAGAAGTTAATGTTGAAGAGACAAACAAAACATCAACAATTAATAGTGTTGGTTATGGTAAAATTGGTGCTTTCGTAGGTAAAATAACTGGAAATACAAATAAAAATATTAGTTTATGATTATTAATATGCTCTATGCTGGTTTTTATACCGCAGCTTATTTTTATAATAATATTAGAGTCTGAATCTTCAATGGGATTTTCTTTGTTGGAATGAACTTTTATAGCATCATTTCTTTTAAAAAATGAGGTACCAGAATTTTATGAAAAAACAAGCAAAATAGATGCTTCATATGTTGTCATAGGTCATTTGCCATTGATTGCGACGGGTTTTTTAGCGGCCACTATATGTATCTTTTTAATAATTTATATAAAAAGAATAAATATAAGTAAAAGCTTTTTTATAACACAATTTGCAATTATGGCTGCTGAGTTAGTTTTGGTATTAGCGGTTAATACATACACAATATATGAAATAAACAAAATAGTGGATGTGTGAAATGAATATAACTTAGCTGAGTTAGTCAAACCATATGTCGATTCTATTCCGTTTTTAAGTCAAAACATTGTTAATGGTAATATTAGTTATCCGTGATTATATGGTGAACAGTATATTTCGTTACTTATAATTTCACTAGCATTTACTGGTGTTTCATTCACAATGTTAACAAGCAAGAGTAAAAAAATTTTCAAAAATAATAAAACCCTTTAAATAAAGGGTTTTTTATTTAAAAAAATTTACATTTAGTTTGATTTTTAAGTGCAAGTAGTGTATTATATATAACATTTTTGTGGTATAATGTATACACAGTAAGGGGCTAACATGGTATTACTAAATGAAGAACAAATTAAAAGGGCAATAAATTTACTAATTAAGAACGATGTTATTATTTTACCAACTGATACAATTTATGGTTTAAGTGCTAGGGCAATCACTGATAACCAAAATAAAATAAACAACATGAAAAAAAGTGAATTAAATAAGCCTTTAATAATTTTGGTTGCTAATGTGGAACAAGCTAAGCGGTTTATTGACCTTACTAAAGAAGCGAATGACTTATTAAATTCTAAAGAACCAACAACAGTAATTTCTAAGTTGAAAGACTCACAAACAACTTATGCAATAAGACTTGTTAAAAGAGACGATATTAAAGAAATAATAACAAAAGTAGGACCTATTTATTCTACAAGCGTAAATATTTCTGATGAACCACACTTAAAAAATAAGAAAGATTTAGAAGAATTTATAGATATGGATCATTGTTTTTTTACTGAAAATTTAGAAAATAGCCCATCAAATATAGTTGATTTAATCTTAAATAAGAAAAAAAGGTAGCATATATATTACCAAAGATAAATATTTAATGCAACAATTTATAGTAAAAAAATGAAAATTTTGTGATATAATATATGTATATTGAAAAGGAGGTAATTCTATGTATACAAATCCATTTGAAAGAATGAGAAAGCAGAAAGAAAATGATGAAAAAGCAAAAATGGAAGCTGCTAAAGAAAAAGAAAAGTATTCAAAACTGGGAGCTCAAATGGGTTTCACACAAGAAAAAGGATTGATGCCTTCTTTTATTAAAAATATAATAGATGACTCTCCTAAATTGTCTGTACCACCTTTTGGTATGTCAATGAATAATTTTGATACAAATAATTCAAATGTATCTAATCAACCCCAATCATCAAGTTTTGGAAGTAGTATGCCTCAAACATCTCAAAGACCACAAAACCTAAATCAATTTAGTCCACAAATTCCTGAAGGTTCTACTAATCAACCCCAATCATCAAGTTTTGGAAGTAGTATGCCTCAAACATCTCAAAGATCACAAAACCTAAATCAATTTAGTCCACAAATTCCTGAAGGTTCTACTAATCAACCCCAATCATCAAGTTTTGGAAGTAGTATGCCTCAAACATCTCAAAGACCACAAAACCTAAATCAATTTAGTCCACAAATTCCTGGAGGTTCTACTAATCAACACCAATGATCAAGTTTTGGAAGTAGTATGCCTCAAACATCTCAAAGACCACAAAACCTAAATCAATTTAATGATGCGACTGAGAATTTAAAAAATAACTCATCACAACAATACATGAGAAACTCCTATTTAAATCCACCTGAAAATATTGGTGTAAAAGAACCGCAAATTGAGTTTCCAAAATCACCGCTAAGCACAATTAACCTAAATAGTGAAGAAAAAAACATCTCTAAATTGAAAAATGCGAAACAATTAAAGTTGGAAGATTTAAATAAAATTGTAAAAAGAAACTATATGGAGTTGAGTGATCTTGCAAATAACTTAAATAACAATAATACAAAAGGTCAATTCTATATGCTTATTGGTGAAGATGTTCGAGTACACTTGACTACTAAAAAATTTCTAGACAAGCTTGATTTAGATAAAAATGTTGAGCTGGACATGCAAGAAATAAAATTATATGGCTCACCTTACTTGTATTTGTTGAAACAAATAATTGGTTATTTACCAGAAGTATCTTTGGATGACAAAAGAGTTTTATGAGAAAGAACTTCATTATTCTTGGCGGCAACTCACTATGGAAAAACAGGTTTAGATATTGATGACCTTATGGAAGAACTCGATTTGTTTGACCCTATTGGTTCTATAAAAGAAGAGTTTAAAGCTATATTTGAAGATTACAACTTAAAAGAAAAAGTTATTCCATTGACACTTGTAGGATTTGAAGAAATTGGTTTCGAGTTTATCACTGAGATTATTCAATTTGTAAGACTTTTATTTAAAAAAGTTTGGCAAGTTAAGTTCGTTTTCGAAATTAATAAGTCAACTTATCAACTAATGCAAGACTCTGAAGACCATCATAAAATTTTAGATCAAATGGATGCTATAGTTTTTGAAAAATCTATGGAGGCAGTTGTTAAAAGTGTTGAAGCAGAAGTCTTAGATTATGCAAATATTAGTATAGATAACGATGATTTAGAAAGCTTAACAAAATTTGATAATTTATTTGAAAATAGATTTCAAAGCTCTATTGTAGAGAATAACATTTCTCAATCAAATAATGCAACAGTACAAGGCTTTGAAGCTGCATGAGAAGAAACTGAGGATGAAATTGTAGTTCCAGAATTCTTTAATGCTCCAAGCTATGATAATTACGATGAAAATAAAAATATGATGGAAAATGACTTTAGTAGCTCATCACCACCAAGCTCAAACTATAATAGCTTCTTTGATGAAACAATAGAGCTACAAAAAGAAACAAAAGATGAATATGTTGAATCGGCTCCATTTGTAAGGGAAAGACCAGTTTCAATGGTTAAAAGTTACGGGGTGCAACAACAAATGAATCCAAACATTGATATTAATTATAAAAACGAAGACATTCAAGATGTTCAAAGTGAATCATATTTTATGAGTAAACCTAGTTTCAAAAATGAAACACTTCAAAACTCAATTGCTGATCAAGAAGTTCCCGAACTAGATTCAAATATAAGAATAAGAGTTGATTTGAACATAAAAAGAAGAGAAGAAGAACAAAAAGCTCAGGAGAAAAAAGAAGAAGAACAAAAAAATATTAGACTGAGCGATGTTGAGTTTAATCCAGCTATATTAGCAGATGATTCAAACTCACCAATTTATAGAAGAACCGAACCAACATTCAACATAGCTAACTCACCATTTGCAAGACGAGTTGTCAGCAATGACCCAAGAAGCAAAGATGAGATTGAAAATGGACTTGAAAAAATGGCCCAACAATTTTCACAAAAACAAAATATCAATATAAATGACAACATACATATGAACAACAATAACAATAACCAAAGTTCTATCAAAATTGGTGGTAACTGAACAAACATAAACAGGGGGAATTAGACATGTTTTTAATACTTATTATATTCGCCTGATCCATAGTTATTGTGAGTTCTACATTGCTTCTTGCATTTGGAGCATTAGTAATAACTCATAATATGTGATCTGGTGTTGCAATAGTTAAAGCTATTTTTAAAATACTATCTAAGCAGCCATTCGGAGTGGGATTCTTTACAAAAGGAGATACATCACTTAGAATAGATGAAGTAGATGGACAAGACCAATTTACAAGTATGTCAAGCACTGGTACAATAATTGCAGGAGCAGTAATGATGGCTATAGCGTTAATGCTATACATAATTGCAATAATTGAACTAGTTAGAGCGAAAAAAAGACAAAAAATATCAAAACCATACATAAAATCAGTTCTTGTATTATTACCAATATTTGGTTTATTATACGGACAAGTAATAACAATCATTCTTGCAGCAGCATTGATAGTTGCGTGATTGCTATTAGAAGGTGTATTATTTGACTCTGAAGCATTAAACAACTATGCAGAAGAAAGAAACTTGATTGCTATATATAAAGAAGAGAAAAAATTTGAAAAAGAGGTAAGCAAAGAGGGAAAGCTAACTGGCAACGTAGATTTGGAAGCATTAAAACTAAAACATCAAAAAAATATGCTGGACCAAAATGAGAAAGCAAACACAAATGATAGTTCTGCGTTGCCAAACCCAAATATATTAAAAGAAGATACTCTTGAAGTATCTTCTAGTGTTAATAGTAAAATTGACACAAGTATACATAAAAAAGTTGACAAAAAATTTGATAAATGAAAATTTGAAAAAGATAAACTTGAAGCTACAAAACAAGTTGTTGTTTACAACTTGGATAATTTAAGCGACAGTAAAAAAGAAAAAACTGTAAATGACTTTAATAAAAAAATTGAAAGTCTGAATAAAAAAGCTGAGAAGTTGAAAATACCATCAGAGTTTTATTTATCATACATCGCTATTGAAGATGTAAAAAACGCAGATCAATCAATCCAGATTGAACATGAAGTTGAAGCTCCTTTAAGTAAAAAAGAAGCTAAGTTACAGGCTAAACAAGAAAAACTTAACGCAAAAAAAGCCGTTAAAGAAGCTAAAGAAGCTAAAAAACAAATGTTGAAAGAACTTGATGAAGATACATCAATTAAAATGAAAGATATTAAACAAGAAGATACTGAAATAGAACATGAAGTTGAAGACGTTGTTGAAGAAAAAGTAACTAATATTGAGGATTTAAATATCGATTTTGATTCTCTTGAAGAAGGAATGGATCAAGTTGAAGAAAAAGAAATTGAACCATTAGAACAAAAATTAAGCGAAGAAAGCTCTGATAATGAAAGAGATTTTGATGACCAAGAAATAAATCTTGAATCAAACGAAGAGAACTCAATTGATGATATTGATTCTACAGAAGAGCAAGAAGATTACATAATTCTTACAAAGTCTCAAGCTAAAAAAGCTGCAAAACAAGCTAAAAAAGCTGCAAAACAAGCTGCAAAACAAGAAAAATTTAATGCAAAATTTTCAAAAAATGAAGATAAAAAACTTTCTAAAGAGGATGACAAATCAATCAAAGAAGAAATTACTAAATCTTCTCCAATCGAAAAAGTTACAAATGCATTTAATGATGATGAGATAGCTTCAGAAGCAGCAAACGAATCTATACTAAAAGGTTTTGAATTACCAAATAATAATGTGGATTCCCAATATAAAGATAAAAGTCAGTACATTAATGACTTAAGAGATTTGATGGCGTATGCAATAAATGTTGATGTTAATTCATTAACACCAATTACTGAGGATGCTAATGTAAATTCCAAAGATATTTATACAGATAAAAAAGTTAAAGAAAAAAACTTATTGAATATTGCGCTAGAAAAAACTGAAAATGATAGAATAGCAAAACTAAGCAATGAACGAATTCAATCAAATTTACCATATGCTTTTAGAGATCAATCAATTGAAGATGACAACAAAGAAATTGATACAAATATGAGTGACGAACAATTTGCTCAAGATTTTGAAAGTAAAGTCCCATTTGGTCACTTCAACACAGAAACTTCAAGTGAACAAGATTTAAAATTTGTTGTATCAAATTCTAATGACACAAATAAAGAAGATGTCGCAAAAAGAGATGCTATATATAAAGGAATATTGTTAACAAGTATAAATGAAGATACTTCAAATTTCCCGAAAATTGATGACATATCAAATGCAGATGTTAACACCATTTATTCAGATAAAAACTTTATGGATGTTGATTTAACAAAAAAAGCATATGAGGATGCACAAAAAAAATACAATAGTCCTAAAAAAGATCACATTATGGACTTTGCGTTCGCTCCTACACAAGAGATTGAACAAAACGAAACAAAAGAAGCTTTAAATAAAGTAAATGATGAAATATATAAAGGTATTAAACTAGATAGTGTAAATGATGACATTAGTAAAGTACCAAGCGTTGAGCAATTACCCAACGCTGACACAGATACTATATATTCTGACAAACACATCATGGACGAAGATTTAACAAAGCAAGTTTATGCTTCAAAACAAGAAGAATACAATAATCCTAAAATTGATTACATTAAGAATTTAGCTTTTAATTCAAAACCAGAATTTACACAAGATATATTAAAAGATGATGTGCACAAAGGTATGGATATAAACAGCATTAATGAAGATGTTAACACTATAAAACAGGTTGAACAAAGTTTTAATGCCGACACAGATACTATATATTCTGACAAAAACATCATGGACGAAGATTTAACAAAGCAAGTTTATACCGAAAAACAAGAAGAATACAATAATCCTAAAAATGATTACATTAAGAATTTAGCTTTTAATTCAAAACCAGAATTTACACAAGATATATTAAAAGATGATGTGCACAAAGGTATGGATATAAACAGCATTAATGAAGATGTTAACACTATAAAACAGGTTGAACAAAGTTTTAATGCCGACACAGATACTATATACTCTGACAAAAACATCATGGACGAAGATCTAACAAAGCAAGTTTATACCGAAAAACAAGAAGAATACAATAATCCTAAAAATGATTACATTAAGAATTTAGCTTTTAATTCAAAACCAGAATTTACACAAGATATATTAAAAGATGATGTGCACAAAGGTATGGATATAAACAGCATTAATGAAGATGTTAACACTATAAAACAGGTTGAACAAAGTTCTAATGCTGATGTAGATACTATATATTCTGACAAACACATCATGGACGAAGATTTAACAAAGCAAGAGTTAGATAAAGAATTAAGTAAGTTTTTAGATAATGGTGCATCTAGTGCCCCAATTCCAAGTTTTGAGACTTATAATGATATAATTCAACCTGATATTAAAGCACAAATAATTACTGATGAAATAAACCGTAATACTAAGAACGTATCAGTGGTAGCAAGTTTACCTAAAGCATCACTAATACAACAATCAATATCACAAGCAGTATCAATCAAACCTACAAAAAATGTAATGGACAACTCAATGATTTTAGAACTTGAAAAACGTATGGATAGACTTGAAAGTGCTATTAGTTCGTTAGATAACAAAAATGTTATAGATGCTTTGAAAGAGCAATTCACAATAATTACTTCACAGCTAGACAAAATTACTAGCAAAGTAAATGCACAAAAAGTGGAAGAAAATTCAAAAACCATAATTGATTCATTAACAAAAAGACATGTTTATAACCAAAAATAGTGCTTATGGCGCTATTTTTTTATATTATATATTTATGAAAAAACTTACACTAAATGATATTACTAAATATGTTTCATGAAACTATAAAAGTCAGGCTTACGAGGTTCAAATATTGCCAAAAAGTGAAAACATATACACAGAGGTTATCAAAAATAACACTAGAAATAACTGATTAAAAATCACTAATGAATATGAATTACTTATTAAGGCATTTCCGTTTATAAATAATATAAGTCAAAACATTATACAAAACTCAATTGAAAAGATGGAATGTATAAAAACAATGATTTATTTGAGTATTTCTAAAAAAACAAGTGAAAAAATAATTTTAGAAGAAAGTGATTGTAAAAATTCCGAACACATCCAAATAGCAAAAAGATTTGTAAGCGAGTTAAATAGAATAATGTACAAGTTTAATGCATATGAAGTTTTTGCTAACAAATCATTTGTTTGTTTTATAAATAACAAACCACTAATATGTAATATTGATGTAATTTTAAAGAATAAAAATAGTTTATATGTAATTGAACTTAAAACAAGTAGAGTAAATTTCAAAGAAAAATATAATGCAGAACTATACTTGGACCAATTGGCTCTTGAGCAAAGTGGTGAATATAGAGTTGTAGAAATGCTGATTTTAAACGTTAGTGAGCAGCAAATAGTTATGAAGTACGATAAACTACCTAAAAACGGGGAAAACAAAATAAAAAAAATTTTTCTAGAAATGGTTTAAAACTATAAATTTTTCTTAAAACATTTCAAAAATAAAATTGTTTTTTTCTAAATATATAGTAATATAACTTTACAACTAAATAGTTTGGATGAGAAGGATCAGCTTATAGCTTGGAAAAGTGATACAGCAAATTAAAGCAATAATTAAAGCGTATTAACTATTTTTCTTTACTAATTCTAAAATAACAAGCGTTTTTTTGCCCGCTTTTCCCTCCTAATCATACAATTTAAAGTTGAGTATAAAATTTGTTAGGGCATTTTTAATTGTGCAAAAATTAAAAAACAACTTATATTGGCTTTTTAGTTGGTAATAAATAAAAATTTATTTACTACTTTAAATTTAAAAATTTAAAGTTTTATGAAGTATAAGGAAGGAATTATTCGCATGGCAAAACAAAAGAATAGTTACTACAACGAATCAGTTTCACCACTTGAGTATGCATTAAATGGATTTAAGGGCAAAATGAGGTCAGTTAACTGAAACGTTATCAATGATGAAAAAGATTTAGAAGTATGAAATAGAATAACTCAAAACTTTTGGTTACCAGAAAAAGTACCAGTATCTAATGATTTAAAATCATGATCAGAATTAACTCCAGAATGACAACAATTAATAACAAGAACATTCACGGGGTTAACTTTGTTGGATACGATACAGGCTACTATTGGAGATATTGCTCAAATAGATCACTCACTTACAGATCATGAGCAAGTTATTTATACTAATTTTGCGTTTATGGTTGCGGTTCACGCAAGAAGTTATGGAACAATATTCTCAACTTTATGTTCAAGTGAACAAATTGAAGAAGCTCATGAGTGAGTTATTAATACACAATCTCTACAAGAAAGAGCAGATATTTTAATTCCTTACTATACAGGTAAAGATCCTTTAAAATCAAAGGTTGCAGCGGCACTAATGCCAGGGTTTTTATTATATGGGGGATTCTATTTACCTTTCTACTTATCAGCAAGAGGCAAGTTACCAAATACTTCTGATATAATAAGACTTATTCTAAGGGATAAAGTTATTCACAATTATTACAGTGGGTATAAATTCCAAAGAAAAGTGGAAAAACTAAGTCCTGAAAAACAAAAAGAAATGAAAGAATTTGTTTTCGACTTGTTATACAAATTAATTGACTTAGAAAAAAAATATTTGATCGAGTTGTATGATGGTTTTGGGTTAGCTGATGATGCTATAAGATTTAGTGTGTATAACGCAGGGAAATTTTTACAAAATTTAGGATACGATTCACCTTTCACAGAAGAAGAAACAAGAATTGAACCAGAAATATTTACTCAATTATCAGCAAGAACTGATGAGAACCATGACTTTTTCTCAGGAAATGGTTCTTCATATATTATGGGTGTGACTGAAGAGACAATTGATGAGGATTGAGAGTTTTAAACAATGCATGATGATGTCATTCGAATTGATAGCAAAAATGTCAAAAAACCTAAGGGTGACATATTGATTGTTTACTTCTCATCAATTTCTAATAACACACACAGATTTATTCTTAAATTAGATTTACCTAATAAAAGAATACCTTATGACGAAAATGAGAATTTGTATGTTGATAGTGATTACGTTTTAATTGTTCCAACATATGCGGGCGGAGGAAATATTGTAGCAGGAGCTGTTCCAAAGCAAGTTAAAAAGTTTTTAACAGATGAAAAGAACAGAAGTTTTTGCCGAGGAGTAATTGCATCAGGAAATACCAATTTTGGTGACACATTTGCGATTGCCGGACCGATACTTTCTAAAAAACTGCAAGTGCCATTGCTATATCAATTTGAACTATTGGGCACTGAACACGATGTTCAAGAAGTCAAAAGAATTTTAAGTGACTTTTGACAAAGATAGGAGATATTATGGATACTAATAAAAAAGTTGTAAGCTTATCAGGAAATAATGAATCTGATGAATACATTACATTAAATGCTAAGTCAAAAATGTTTACAGAAAAAGGAAAAGATAATTTTAAACTTGATGTAGAGGCTGCCAAAAAATACTTGGAAAATCATGTTAAACCAAATACTGTAAACTTTAATTCAACTGAAGAAAGAATAAAATATTTATTAGAAAACGATTACTATGAAAAAGAAGTAATTGAAAAATATACTATGGATCAAATTGATCACTTAACAAAAGAAGCTTATTCATTTAAAAGAGAGTTTCCAAGTTTTATGGGTGCATTAAAATTTTATAATGCATACGGATTAAAAACATTTGATGGAAAAAAATATCTAGAAAATTATGAAGACAGAGTTGTTATGAATGCTTTGTTCTTAGGAAATGGAAATTTTGATGTTGCAAAAGCAATTTTAAAACAAATTATGCTAGGTAGATTTCAACCAGCAACACCAACATTTTTAAATGCTGGTAAAAAACAACGTGGAGAATATGTTTCATGTTATTTGATTAGAGTGGAAGATAACATGGAATCAATTAGTAGAGCTGTTACTACATCTTTACAACTATCAAAACGTGGTGGAGGAGTTGCTGTTTGTTTAACCAACCTTAGAGAATATGGGGCTCCAATTAAACAAATTGCTAACCAAGCAACAGGTGTAATTCCAGTTATGAAAATATTAGAAGATTCATTTTCATATGCAAATCAATTAGGTCAAAGACAAGGTGCTGGAGCTGTTTATTTACAAGCTCATCACCCAGACATAATGAGCTTCTTGGATACTAAAAGAGAAAATGCTGATGAAAAAATTCGTATTAAATCATTATCACTAGGAGTTGTAATACCAGATATTACTTTTGAACTAGCAAAAAACAACGAAGAAATGGCTTTATTTAGTCCATATGATGTTGAAAGAGTTTATGGTAAACCAATGTCAGATATTTCAATTACAAAAGAATATCACAACATGGTTAAAAATCCTGAAATCAAAAAAACATATATTAATGCTAGAAAGTTATTTCAAACAATAGCAGAATTACATTTTGAAAGTGGATATCCTTACATTTTATTTGACGATACTGTAAACAATAGAAATGCACATGCATCAACAGGAAGAATTGTTATGAGTAACTTGTGTAGTGAAATTGTACAAGTAAGTACTCCAAGTGAATACAATGAAGATCTATCATTTAAAAAAGTAGGAGAAGACATTTGTTGTAACCTTGGAAGTTTAAACATTGCTAAGGTTATGGAAAGTGGACAAGAGTTTGAAGATGTTGTATTTAGATCAATTTATTCTTTAGATTATGTTTCACGTTCAACAAACCTACAAAGTGCACCATCAATCCAAAAAGGAAATAAAAGTAATCACGCAGTTGGTTTGGGGGCAATGAATCTACATGGATTCTTAGCAACAAACTTTATTTACTACAATTCAAAAGAAGCTGTTGACTTTACAAACATGTTCTTTTACACAATGGCATATCACGCATTCAAAGCTTCAAATAAATTAGCTAAAGAATACGGACCATTCTCAACTTTTAAAGAGTCATCATTTGCTGATGGTAGTTATTTTGAGAAATACACTTCATGCGATGATTCAAAATGAACACCAGAAACTTCAACTGTTAAAGAATTATTTGAAAAATACAATGTATCAATACCAACTAAACAAGACTGAGTTAACTTAGTTGAAGACATCAAAGTAAACGGAATTGCAAACTCACATTTGATGGCAGTTGCTCCAACAGGTTCAATAAGTTATTTATCATCATGTACACCAAGTTTACAACCAGTTGTTTCACCGGTTGAAGTTAGAAAAGAAGGAAAACTTGGTAGAGTATATGTTCCCGCATATAACATTAGTTTTGAAAACATGAGTTACTATGCACTGGGAGCATATGAAGTTGGACCGGATCCAATTATTGATATTGCAGCTGCAGCACAACAACATGTTGACCAAGCCATATCATTAACATTATTTATGAAAGATACTGTAACAACAAGAGACCTAAACAAAGCATATATAAAAGCTTTCAAACAAGGCTGTGCTTCAATATACTACGTAAGAGTTAGACAAGAAGTATTAGAAGACAGTGAAAAATACGATTGCGATGCTTGTGTAATATAGTTGAAAAAGGTATTACTTACCTTTTTTACTTCAAAAAAGGCTTTGGCATAAATTTTTAGGTTTACAATAAACACTTGCATAATTTTTAAAAGTGTTTAAACTCTAATTATAAGGCCATATAACAAAGGAGTGAAAAAAATGGAAAAAGAAGATTTTAAAAATAGATTCGAAGAAATCAAACAACGTAAAAAGGACAAAGAAGTTCAAATAATAAAAACAGTAGCACTTATTAAATCAACAAAAGGTGATCTTCAAAAACACAAAAATGAATTGAAAATCATCAAAGGTGATATGAAACAACTAAAAAGACAATTTAAAAACGAAAAAATTTAAAAAAACCTTCTTCAAAGAAGGTTTTTTTAAAACGTAATTATTTTTGGGTGATCCAACCTAATTTGTTTTTTGATTTGTTCATAACCTTGGGTTTTAAAATTTTGGTTATAAGCTTTATAAGCTTTTGATCTAACTTTATTTTTGCTAATTGCAGCTAAAATTATAAAACCAACTAAAACCAAACACAAAACTCCGGCAATTACTTTTAATACTATGCTTGGTTCATCCTTAGAGTTTAGGTATGCGATATCAGCCTTTGTTCTAACCAACTCTTTGGTAATCATTATTTGTTTTTTTAAATTATTTTCTTTATGAATTGCATCGCCCAAAAAAGCTTCAATGTAATACAATTCATAGTCTGATAAACCATAAAATACTTTTTCTTCTATTTCGGGAATCTCAACCTCTGAAGGTTTTCTGATTTCAAGATTTAATTTAATTGTTGGTTCGATAATAGGTTGTTCAATTATAGGTTCAGGTTCTGGTTTGGGAATTTGTATATAATTAACATTTTCAACTTTAACTTTAGGTGCTACAAATTTTGGTACATCAACAACTATTGGTTCAATTTTTACTTTTGGTACTTGTATTTGTTGTCTTACATCAACAACTGGTTTTACATTAGTTTGAGTAAATGTTGGTTTTGGGGTTTTTTTCAAACTAATATTTAAGTCTTCTCTTTTTGGTTTCTCTCTTTTATCAAATTCGAGTTTTCTCCCTGTTGCTCTTCAATTATTATCAAAAACATCTTCGATATTAGATTGTTTTTTTTCCCCTTGAAAAACCTGCTGAACTGGTTTTTGTGGAGAGGCTTTCTTAACAAATGTTAAAACAAAATCTGTTTCTCTATCACTATTAGACGCACTTCTACCTTCAATTTGTAAATTATCTTCATAATATAGTTGTAATAGCACATGTTTTATAGTTGGATTTGCTACAAGCGGTGTTGGTAAAATATTGTAAAGTTCTTGTACACTAATTGTTGTATTTCTTTGTATATAGTCTAATAATTGTTGTTTAGCATTTTGGTAATTTGCAGAACTTCTATCATTAGTGAAATTTGGTCCTCCGGTGTTAGCAATACCTCTCGACCTAATTGCGTTACTTCTGCAATAATCAGCTCAATCTAAAAATGCTCTTGAATTTGATTCACCTCAAACCATTATTTACAACCCCTTTTATATATATTTATTATAATATTAAAATTAAGGTATTATTAAAAAGAGTAGAAAAGAGAGATTTTTATGCAGAAGCAAATTCAACCAATAAAATATGAAGAAATAATTATAAATGTAGTAAATGATTTTTATTTGAATATTAAATCTAATATTAACAATGATTTAATACCACCTGAAAAAATGCAAGCTTTATTCAATGAAGTTAATGAAATTAAAACAAGAGATGACATTGAAAAATTAGGAAAAACTTTTGATGAAACTTTTAAGCAATGAAAACCAATAAATGAAGATGAAGATAAAAAAATCATAATACGTCATATAATTTGTGTTTTACAAAACGCTATGGTAGTTATTCTTTCAGTTGAAAAAAACCTTCAGAAAGAAGAGTTACCATCAGACTCTATAATAGGCATGAGTGGTTTGGATATTTTAATTACTACAGCAGTTCAGGCTCTAAGTGTTAAATCAAATGAGTTAACAGAACTATATGAAAAACTAAAAAAAGAAGATCAAAGTGTTGAAATATACAAAAATATAAATAATCATTTAAAAACAGTTAACCAATCTGAAGCTCAAAAAGCATTTACTAATTTGATTCAAAATATCATTGACTATTGTGATTCATATTTAAATTGCTATGAAATATTGGGAAAAGAAAATCCAGAATCATGAACAAATCAAAGAGTTAGTTTGCTTGTTGAGTATATGAATGCATTTTATTTATTTAACTTCTTCTTGAGATTAGCACTAACTTATCCATTACAAGAAGGGATGATGGCAAAAGAGATTTATAACAGGATTATTCCTCCAATCAATATATATTAAAAGTTAATGAACATTATAATGTAAATTATAGTGTTCATTTTTATTTTGTGTTATTATAAAAAAATAAGGAAGTTAGTTTATGAAAAGTAAAGTGATAAATACTCTATTTGCATTATTTGCATATTTAGTGGTTTCTATTTTTTACAACTTCAATATAAATAACTCTCTGGTAGATATGGAAAACAGATTAAACAGTTTTTTAATACTAGGAGTAATTTTTTTAATTTTCATCTTTGCAGTATTTTTTGAGTTACTCGAACAATATTTAAATCACATAAAAAATATAAAAGAAAATAATAATTTTAGAAATATTTCAAAAACCATTATGTTTTCCATGTTAAATCTTATAAATATATATGTACCACTAGCAATAGCTAGTTTTATAAGAATAGTTTTAAAAATTTCTATTCAAGATAATTTTGATGCACTAGAGTCAGTGATGATATTACTTTTTTTGCTGTCATTTCTTACTTTTGCGATTTTATTAATTAATACATATTTTATAATTAAATTTATACATACAATTATTAAATACAATTATTTGAAAAAACTATATAGTTTTTTAAAAGATATAGCATTCATTTTAATAAAATTAACAAATGTTTTAGTGCAAGCTTTAATTTGACTAAAAACTTTATTGTTTCTTCAAAAACGGCAGCATATATTCATTCTTAATATTAAGGCTAAAATTTTTGAGGTTTTTCTTTTAAATAAATTTTTTAGGAGGCCCCCTTCAATAAAACTTTCATAAAAATATAAATATTTAGAAGGAGTTTTATATATGAAGAATAAAGAAAAATTAGAAAATGAGTTATTTATTAAAAAAAATAACTTTTTAGCAGTTTTTGGTAAATTATATATGTTAATTCAAAAGTCCTATTTTAAAAATGTAAGAGGACCATTGTTTACATATGTAGTTCCTATATTTTTTACAGTAATGTTGTATTTATTATTTAAAGATACTTTTAACAAAGGTAATCCAGCAAGTGCTTTATTAGGCTACTTTGCACTACCATCATTATGAGTCATAGTATCATTATCATCAACAATAGTCGAATGAAAAAACTCTATATTTTTAAAAAGAGTTGAAACTACAGGTATTAATAAGCCCTTGTTTATTACTACTATTGCTTTATTTTATTTTATGGTTACTTGAACAGGGGTAATTGTAGAATTGATTGTAGGTTTCAGTCTCGATAGTGAACATGCTAAGATTCTTTATAAAGAAATGAACTGAGGTTACTTCTTTTTAGCAGTATGTATGTTAATCTTAGTTGCAATAAGTATAGGTATTTTGTTAGGAGGCTTAATGAACGACGAAGGATTAAGCCAAGGTGTATCGTTAATTATTTATTTTATATGTATGTTTTTTTCAGGAATAATGTTAGATCCTAGACTTTATGAAGGTACTGAAGGACTAAGAATATTCACATATTTTGTTCCATTAAAATATCCTGTAGCTATTTTGTTATTTTCTCAGTACCAAAAAGGTTCATGAGATACAGCGGGATTTAATATAGGTAGATGAGATGAAAGGGAAACCCCATTGTTTAAAGATTTTACACAAACTTGACAACCTGTATTGGGTTCAATCTTGATAATCTCAACACTATTTACATTGGGTATTTTTATGTTTAGATGACATAAAAGTAGATAGTATAGGAGAACGAAGTTATGAGTTTAATTGAATTAAAGAACATAGAAAAAAAATACAAAAATAAATTAGTTTTAGAAGATATATCTCTAAGCATAAACGAAGGTGAGGCTGTTGCATTTTTAGGTAAAAATGGTGCAGGAAAAACTACCCTAGTTGAAATCATAGCTAAATTTACAAATCCTACAAAAGGCGAAGTCATAATAAATATTGAAGAAAATCAAAAACAAGAAATTGGGATTCAATTTCAAGAAGGTAATTGACCTACTGGGTTGTGTGCAAATGACATTTTAAGTTTTTATTATAGTGTTTTCCCAAAATTTACAAAAGATCATTTTGATAAATTGGATGAAACATTCGATATAAAAAACTTTTTAAAAACACCGCTAAATAAATTAAGTGGAGGTCAAAAACAAAGATTTAATGCCTTATTATCAGTTGTTAATAATCCAAAAATCATCATTTTAGATGAACTAACAACTGGTCTAGATTTAGAACTACAATTTAAAATAATTAATTTTTTCAAAAATCAAATAAAAAATAACAAAACTTTATTGATAGTTTCACACCATCCTGAAGAAGTCGAAAAATTATGTGATAGGTTGATATTAGTGGATAAAAACCATATTATTCTAGATCAACCAGTTAAACAAGTTCAAAATTCTTATGGAAGTGTAAGAAATTTAATGGAAGAATTTTACAAAGGAAATATTAGTTAGAATAACATTTAAATTAAATTTAGCTGAAATCACACAAAATTTGTGTGATTTTTTTATTTTTTATAAATACCCATTAATTTAATATATAATATATTTTGTGTGTGTAAACAATACACTCGGTATAGTGGAAAAGGAGGAACCAATACATGGCAACAATAAACCAATTAGTTAGAAAGCCAAGAAAAGCAAAAACTTGAAAAACTAAGGCGCCAGCTTTAAATAGAGGTGTTAACACTTTACTTAAAAAAGTGACTAAAATCTCTTCACCTCAAAAAAGAGGAGTTTGTACAAGGGTTGCGACTATGACACCTAAAAAACCTAACTCTGCTTTACGTAAGTATGCAAGGGTTAGATTAACAAATGGTATGGAAGTTACTGCTTATATACCAGGAGAAGGTCACAACTTACAAGAACACAGCGTTGTGCTTATTCGTGGTGGTAGGGTAAAAGACTTACCTGGGGTACGTTACCACATCATTCGTGGAACACTTGATACTACTGGAGTTAATGGTAGAATGCAAAGTCGTTCATTATACGGAACAAAACGTCCAAAAGAAAAAAAATAACATTGAGTGTATAAACAAAAATTATAAATAACAACTTACAAAAATACGAAAGGAGATAAAGCATGCGTAAACATCAAGCTGAAAAAAGAGATGTTCTACCAGATCCAATCTATAACTCAAAATTAGTTACTAGAGCAGTTAACAAAATTATGTTAGATGGAAAAAGAGGAACAGCTCAACACATTTTATATAATGCTTTTGAAAAAATTAAAGAAAAAACTGGTGTAAACCCAATCGAAGTTTTTGATAAAGCTATTGAAAACATCAAACCACAACTTGAATTAAAAGTTAGACGTATTGGTGGTGCTAACTATCAAGTACCAGTTGAAGTTTCTGGAGACAGAAAAGTAACATTAGCATTAAGATGATTAATCAACTATTCAAGATTAAGAAATGAAAAAGAAATGGTTGACAGATTAGCTAATGAAATAATTGATGCATCAAATGGTATTGGTGGGTCAGTTAAAAAACGTGAAGATACTCACAAAATGGCAGAAGCAAATAAAGCATTTGCTCACTACCGTTGATAAAAGCAAAATATAAGGAGACAAAAAAATGCCAAGAGAATTTACATTAGATAAGACTCGTAACTTTGGTATCATGGCTCATATTGATGCAGGTAAAACTACAACAACAGAACGTATTTTATTTCACACAGGAAAAATTCATAAAATTGGTGAAACTCACGAAGGAGAATCACAAATGGACTGAATGGCTCAAGAACAAGAACGTGGTATTACTATTACTTCTGCTGCAACTACTGCATTTTGAGCAGACCACCGTTTTAATATCATTGATACTCCTGGTCACGTTGACTTCACAGTTGAAGTTGAAAGATCATTAAGGGTATTAGATGGAGCTGTTGCAGTTCTTGACGGTCAAAGTGGGGTTGAACCTCAAACTGAAACTGTTTGAAGACAAGCAACAACATATAGAGTTCCAAGAATTGTTTTTGTTAACAAAATGGACAAAACAGGAGCTGACTTTTTATATTCAGTTAAAACTATTGGAGAAAGATTAGGAGCAAAAGCTTCACCCATTCAATTACCAATAGGAGCTGAAGATCAATTTAGTGGAATCATTGACTTAGTGGAAATGAAAGCATGACACTATGATGGAGCTGCTGAAGAAATAGCAAAAGAAACAGAAATTCCTGCAGATTTATTAGAAACAGCTCAACAATTAAGAGCTGAATTAATAGAAGCAGCAGTTGAATATGATGAAGAATTGATGATGAAATTCTTAGATGGTGGAGAAATTACTATACCAGAATTAAAATCTGCAATTCGTAAAGGTGTTATATCAGCTGAGTTCTTCCCAGTTCTTGCTGGAAGTGCCTTTAAAAACAAAGGTGTAAAATTATTGTTAGATGCAGTTATTGATTATTTACCATCTCCATTAGATGTTCCTTCAATTAAAGGTACATTATTGAATGGTGAAGAATCAGAAAGACACTCATCAGATGATGAACCTTTTTCAGCATTAGCATTTAAAATTATGACTGACCCATTCGTTGGTAAGTTAACATTCTTCAGAGTTTACTCAGGGGTTTTAAATAAAGGTAGCTATGTTTTAAATGCTACAAAAGATAAAAAAGAAAGAGTTGGACGTTTACTAAAAATGCATGCCAACAATCGTGAAGAAATTGAAGAAGTTTATGCTGGAGATATTGCTGCAGCTGTTGGTCTTAAAGATACAACAACTGGAGATACACTTTCAGATGAAAAAAACCCAATTATTCTAGAATCAATGGTATTCCCTGAACCAGTTATTCACTTAGCATTAGAACCAAAAACTAAAGCTGACCAAGAAAAACTAGGATTATCATTGAACAAATTATCAGAAGAAGATCCAACATTTAGAACTTATACTGATGAAGAAACTGGACAAACAATTATTGCTGGTATGGGTGAATTACACCTTGACATTATTGTTGACCGTCTACGTCGTGAGTTTAAAGTTGATACAAATGTTGGGGCACCACAAGTTTCATATCGTGAAACTATCCGTCAAGCTGCAAAAGCTGAAGGAAAATATGTTAAACAATCAGGAGGACGTGGACAATATGGACACGTTGTGATTGAATTTGAACCAAACCACGATAAAGGATTTGAATGAGTTGATAAAATCGTTGGGGGTAAAATCTCAAAAGAATACATCAACGCT
Source organism: Spiroplasma helicoides (assembly GCF_001715535.1). Taxonomy (NCBI): domain Bacteria; kingdom Bacillati; phylum Mycoplasmatota; class Mollicutes; order Entomoplasmatales; family Spiroplasmataceae; genus Spiroplasma; species Spiroplasma helicoides. Next base: position 1,244,397 of record NZ_CP017015.1, on the reverse strand, counting down.
GCAAGAGTTGGATTACAAAACGCTCTTGAAAACGGAGTTATTGCTGGTTTCCCAATGATTGATGTTAAAGCAACAATCGTTGATGGTTCATACCATGATGTCGACTCAAACGAGATGGCATATAAAATTGCAGCATCACTTGCTTTAAAAGAAGCTGCTAAAAAAACAAACCCAGTTCTATTAGAACCAATTATGTCAGTTGAAGTAACTGTACCAGATGAATACTATGGAGATGTTATGGGTAACATATCATCAAAACGTGGATTAATCGAAGGTTCAGAACAAAGAGGAAATGCACAAACTGTTAAAGCAAAAGTACCTTTAGCAGAAATGTTTGGTTATGCAACAGAATTGAGATCATTTACTCAAGGGCGTGGAAATTATACTATGATATTTAGTCACTATAACGAAGCACCAAAAAGCATAGCAGAAGAAATTATTAAAAAAGCAGGTAAATAATTATTTACCAACTATGTAAAAACTATTGTATTTTAGAAAAAATTAATTAAAATTATTATGACAATTTGTCGTAAACATTAAAAATTTTATGAAAGGAATTGAACAAAATGGCAAAAGAATCATTTGACCGTAGTTTACCTCACGTTAACATTGGAACAATCGGACACGTTGACCACGGTAAAACTACATTAACAGCTGCTATTACTAAAGTATTAGCTGACAAAGGGGGAGCAGAATTTAAAGATTACGCAAACATTGATAATGCTCCAGAAGAAAGAGAACGTGGAATTACAATTAACACAACTCACGTTGAATATAAAACAGACAAAAGACACTACGCACACGTGGATTGTCCTGGGCATGCCGATTATGTTAAAAACATGATTACAGGAGCTGCACAAATGGATGGAGCAATCTTAGTTGTTGCTGCAACAGATGGACCAATGCCTCAAACTAGAGAACACATTTTATTATCAAGACAAGTTGGAGTACCTGCTATTGTTGTATTTTTAAATAAATGTGATATGGTTGACGACGAAGAACTAATCGATCTTGTTGAAATGGAAGTTAGAGATTTATTATCAAGCTACGAATTTGATGGAGATGGAGCACCTGTTATTAAAGGTTCAGCTCTTAAAGCACTTGAAGGTGACGCAAAATGAGTTTCTAAAGTAGAAGAGTTAATGGATGCTGTTGATGCATACATTCCAACACCTGCTCGTGATAAAGACAAAACTTTCTTAATGCCAGTAGAAGACGTATTCACAATCACAGGACGTGGAACAGTTGCTACAGGTAGAGTTGAAAGAGGAGTAGTTAAAGTTAACGAAGAAGTTGAAATCGTTGGATTAGTAGAAGAAAGTAAAAAAGTTGTTGTTACAGGATTAGAAATGTTTAGAAAATTACTAGACTTTGCTGAAGCTGGAGATAACGTTGGAGCATTATTAAGAGGGGTTAACAGAGAAGATATTGAACGTGGGCAAGTTCTTGCAAAACCAGGTTCAATTAAACCTCATACTCAATTAAATGCATCAGTTTATGCTTTAACACAAGAAGAAGGTGGACGTCACAAACCATTCTTTAACAAATACCGTCCTCAATTCTACTTCCGTACAACAGATGTTACAGGAGAAGTAAAATTGCCAGAAGGTGTAGATATGGTTATGCCTGGGGATAACGTTGAATTAATAGTTGAATTAATTAAACCAATTGCTGTTGAACAAGGAACAAAATTCTCAATCCGTGAAGGTGGAAGAACTATAGGTGCCGGAACAGTTGTTTCAATCATCAAATAATCAAAATATAATAAAAAAAATTCCTAAATGGAATTTTTTTTATTTTTGTTTTATTTTTGATAGCTTTTCTTTTCTTTGGTTGTATTTTAGTTTTGTAAACTCAACAAATCTTTCTCATCAAGTATCATGAAGTTTTTCTTCATTTCCTTTTTCATAGATTGGTTTAAAGAAATATGCGAAACTTAGTCCAATACTTAAATATAGTATTCCAACTGTTAACAAGAAGAACATTACTCAGAATCTTGATCAGTTTTGTAAACCTAAAGCGCCAATAACATCATCAGTAATGAATTTAGTTCCAAAGAATCTATTTCAAGTTTCTACTCCTAAAACAACAATTGCCCCTGTAACCATAGACTTAACAACTGCACTTTTGTTAAATTTGTAACCTGTATGTCCATATAAATATATGTACATTGTTCCAAATAAAGTACACCCATGCCCGAAGAAGAATGTAAATCAATTTATAAAGTCTCAATGGTCATTAGATCAAGATCAAAATAATGGTTTTTCTGTTGGAAAAATAAATGTAACAATTGGTCCCATTAACATAAATGGGAAAAAACATTCCATAACTTTTTTACTTGGAAAAATTAGAACAATTAATGTTGCCCAAGCAGCTATTGAACAGAAATATAATAAAAAGTAATTAACTGGATTTTGATATCATTCTTGACCTTCATAAGCATTATTTAAATATAATCCTGAGTTTTTTGCACTTTGAACAACATCATAGTTTGGATTATTAGGATTTGTGGCAGCATCAATAAAGTCTTTTTGATGTACTCCCCCTAAATAAACTGTTCTTTCAATTTGTGTAAATAGCAAGAATATAATAAGAACTATTCTTATAGTTAAATAAACTTTCTTGTGTCGATAATAATTGGGAAACATTGATAATGATGCCCACATGAATACTGCTAAAACAATAGCTACAACCCAGCTAACATTTCCTAATGGATTTTCCATATTGTACCCCTCTTTTTTGTATACTAATATAATAAACTTGAATTATAGTAAAAAAAAATTAAGAAATAAAAAAACTTTATTTTCCAATAAACTCTCGACACATAATATAAGTATGATTTATTTTCAACTTTAATATGATCTCTAATTGAAATCATATATATATTTTACACTACTATTCTTTTTATTATTTTATTAAAATTAATATTTGTTAAAATATATATATTAACTTTTAAACCATTATCTTTAAGGTGGATTTGTATGCAGGATGATTTTTATAAAAAATATTTATGAGTTAAAAAAATAAAATCTTCAAAGGAAGAGCTTTACAAAGCAACAAGTCAACAATATTGCAATAGTATAATTAATGATATTATTACAAGATATGATAATCAGATTTTTAACGTATCAAACCTAAATAATTATGAGGACAATGTTTCAGGTGTTTATTTAATATTCTCACTAGACAATAAGGATAATCTTAAATTTAGTTACATTGGAGAATCTACTAATATTAAAAAAAGGTGAAAAACACACATCAATAACTATAAAGCTAAAAATAAGCAATCTAGAAAAATTAGAAGTAAAGAAAATAATATTGAAAACATTAGATTTGTGACACTAGCTAAAATTAATGAGCAGAACCAACGTTTAAAGAAAGAAACCTATTATATTTATCTCTTCAAGTCTAAGTTTACAAATTTGAACACAAAATTAGCCAACATGAAAATGAGATGTGACAATGGACATGGTGTAAAAAGAACATATTTGAGTTATGTTAAAAACTCTAAAACCTTCAAATTATTTGTATACGGTGTATGCAAAAACAAGTTATGCAATAACAAATTTCAAATTTATTAGTAAAAATTATGTGATAATATAAGAATTGTAGGAGAAATGAGAAATGATTACAAAAAATACAAAATCTTTTGACTTAACTTTAAAAGCTTTTAGCAAAAAGCAAGAAGTTGGTCCAATGGTTATTAAAGAAGATCAAACAACTACTTTGATATCAGAAGATAAGACCTTGTATTTTTGCTTAGATTCAAAAATAAAAATAAATAAATTAAAATCAGTCATATCTAAGTTTGTTAATACAAATAAATATGATTTGAATATTGATATTGACTCATTTGTAAATTTATTTGAAAATAAAAAAGAAGTTTTTCAAACTATAGTGGAAACATTAATGTTTGAAAACCATCAGCCATATAATTTGAAAGAGAAAGAGTGTATAAAAGAATCTTATAATTTATTATTTGGAAGTGATTATGATGAGTTGTATGAAAATAGCCTCATTAAAATGGAGTATCTAAATTTTGCAAGAGACTTGCAAGACATGCCACCAAACTTAGCAACATCAGTTGATGTAGCAGACATAATAGTTAATAAAGCAAAAGATATACCAAATATAAATATAAAAGTATATGGAAAAAAAGAAGCACAAGATTACGGAATGGGACTATTCTTAGCAGTTAATGCAGGTTCTTATGTTGATCCAAGAATTGTTGTGCTTGAATATGTTGGAGAATCAAATGCAAAACGCACAGCACTTGTTGGAAAAGGTATCACATTTGATTCTGGAGGTTACAACTTAAAAAATAGTCAAGAACTACAAAATATGAAGTTTGATATGTCTGGTGCTGCTATTGTATGTTCAACAGTAATGGCTTTAGCAAAAGCAAATGCAAAATGTAATATAGTTGCAGTTGCCATGTTGACAGATAATAGAATCGGTGGTCATGCAACACTTTCTGAATCTGTATTCAAATCTATGAACGGCAAAACAGTTGAAATTACAGACACAGATGCAGAAGGTAGACTTGTCCTTGCAGATGGTATAACATTTGCTATTCGAGAATTAAAAGCAGAGAGAGTAGTAACGATTGCAACTTTAACACTAGTTATTTTCCTTGCTTTTGGTATATGACATACAGGAGTGTTTTCAACTTGTGATAGTTTCTATAAAACTTTTGAAACAGCATCCAAAAAAGCTGGAGAAATGTCATGACGGTTGCCACTTTTAGAAGAGCATTATGAAGTTATGGAATGTAGCAATATAGCAGATGTTGCTAACTGTGAAATATCAAAAGCACTAGGTGGGAAATTGTGTACACCAACTGCATTTTTGAATGCTTTTGCAGAAGAAAAACCATACATTCATTTAGATATAGCAAACACAGCAGATTTTGAAGGTAGAGGTAAAGCACCAATGCTAAGAACTCTATTTGAACTCTTTAAAAATGAATCAGGTGTAGAAAACGAGGTAAATTAAAATGGGACTAGAAAAAAAATTTGAACTAACTTTGAAATTTGTTTCAAATACTAGCAAGCAAAACTCACTAATAGTTTTAGAAAAAAATAATATAACATTATTTTCAGAAGAAAAAGTTATTTATTTATGTATTGACCCAAAAGAATCTTTACATAAAGTAAGTAAAAATTTAGAAAAAGCTTTTAAATCTATTAAGTATGATATTGATATTGATATGAATTCAGTTTTAGAACTTTATGAAAATAAAGAAGAAGTATTTCAGGTATACTTAGAATCAATTATGTTTGTCAAACACAAACAATGAGAGTTAAAAGACAAAACAGATTACAAACAATACAATATTTTATTTGATGAAATGTACAAAGATATTTATGAAACATCAGTAATTAAAATGGAGTATCTAAATTTTGCAAGAGACTTACAAGACATGCCACCAAATTTAGCAACGTCAGTTGATATTGCTGAAATGATTGTTAAAAAAGCTAAAGAAGTTTCTAATATAAATATTAAAGTATATGGGAAAAAAGAAGCACAAGATTACGGAATGGGATTGTTCTTATCGGTGAATGCTGGTTCATATGTTGATCCGAGAATTGTGGTATTGGAATATATTGGTGATCCAGATGAAAAACGTACAGCACTTGTTGGTAAAGGAATAACTTTTGACTCAGGTGGGTATAATCTTAAACCAGCAAGATACTTAGAAAATATGAAATACGATATGTCCGGAGCTGCAATTGCTAGTGCAACTGTTATAGCGTTAGCAAAAGCAAATGCAAAATGCAACGTAATTTCAGTTGCTATGCTGACAGATAACAGAATTGGTGGTCATGCCACTCTTCCAGAATCAGTCATTAAATCTATGAATGGTAAAACAGTTGAAATTGCTGATACAGATGCAGAAGGTAGATTAGTGCTTGCCGATGGAATGACATATGCGCTAAGAGAAGAAAAGGCTGAGAGGTTGGTAACCATAGCAACACTTACAGGATCAATATTCTCTGCTTTAGGTATATGACAAACTGGTGTATTTGCAACTTGTAATAACTTTTATACAAAGTTTGAAAATGCATCAACTAAATCTAAGGAACTTATTTGAAGAATGCCAATATTAGATGAGCATTATGAAGTACTAAAATATTCAAAAATAGCAGATGTTGCTAATTGTGAACTTTCAACAAAAGAAGGTGCATATTCATGTACTGCTGCTGCATTTTTAAAATCATTTGCAGAAGAAAAACCATACATTCATTTAGATATTGCAGGAACAGCTGATTTAAATGGTAGAGGAAATGCACCAATGATGAATACTTTGTTTGAGTTGTTGAAAGTAAAAAATAAATAAAGAATTAGGAGAAAATAAAATGGCACATAATAAAAAATTTGATGTTACATTAAAAGCTGTAACAAAAGAAAGTAAAGTAAATTCAATTGTAATTTTAGAACCAGGAGCTACAACATTAATTTCAGAAGAAAAAACTTTATATCACTGTGTAGATCCAAAAGAAGCAATTTGTAAATCAGCAAAAGGTTTTGCAAGTGCAGTTGCAAATGCAAAATATGACTTGAATGTTGATTTAGATTCAGTAGTATCTTTATATGATGATAAAGATTCTGCATTTCAAGTTTATGTAGAGGCAATAATGTTTGCAAAACATTGTTCATATGTTTTAAAAGGTGAAGTCAAAGAAAATGACTCATGTAAAAAATATGAGTTAATGTTTGATGAAAAATATCAATCAGTTTTAGAAACGTCACAAATTAAAATGGAGCATGTAAATTTTGCAAGAGACTTACAAGATATGCCACCAAACGTCGCAACTTCTGTTGAAGTAGCAAACTTAATTGAAAAAAAAGCAAAAGAAATAAAAGAAATAAAAGTTACAGTTCTTGGTAAAAAAGAAGCTGAACAACATGGTATGGGATTATTCTTATCTGTAAATGCTGGGTCTCATGTTGATCCAAGAGTTGTTATTTTAGAATATGTTACTGACCCATCTCTTCCAAGAACTGTTTTAGTTGGAAAAGGAATAACATTTGACTCAGGGGGATATAACTTAAAACCTTCTACATCATTAATTGGTATGAAGTTTGATATGTCAGGGTCAGCTATAGTTTCATCAACTGTTATAGCACTAGCAAAAGCAAAAGCAAAATGCAATGTTGTTTCAGTTGCTATGTTGACAGATAACAGAATTGGTGGTCATGCTACTTTAACTGAATCTGTTGTAAAATCTATGAATGGTAAAACTGTGGAAATTGGTAACACTGATGCAGAGGGTAGACTGGTTTTAGCAGATGGAATGACTTATGCGGTTAGAAATCTAAAAGCAGATAGATTAATGACAGTGGCAACACTTACAGGAGCAATGATTTTTTCATTAGGAAGATGATTCACAGGGTCATTCACTAACGATGAAACTTTCCATAGTGAATTTATGGATGCATCTAAAAAAGCGCACGAACCTTTATGACAACTTCCACTAACAAAAGATCATTTAGAAGTTATGAAATGCTCTAAAATTGCTGATCTTTCAAATTTAGGAAGCATCAGAGAAGCTGGTTCATCTACTGCAGCAGCTTTCTTAAATGTTTTTGCAGAAGAAAAACCATACATTCATTTAGATATAGCATTGACTGCGGATTCAGATAACAGAGGAAATGCACCAATGTTGAAATCAATGTTTGAATTACTTAAAAAATAAAAATTGTACATTGTACAATTTTTTTGTATCTTAATTCATTAAGTATTAGTAAAGAATGTTAAAATTAAAAAAATGGAGGATTTATGATAACAATAAATAAAGAAAAACAAGAATTAACATTAATAGCTTTCGATAAAGAAAAAATTGATAAAAGTTACATAATAAAAGAGCATGGGGTTACATCTTTGGATGGTGAAAAAGGAGTTATTTGCTTTTGCATTGATAAAAGTCAAAATTTTCAATCATTAAATGAACATTTACAAAAATTTCTATCTGGAAATAAATATAATCTAAATATAGATTTAGATTCTTTTGTTAACTTATATGAAAACAAAGAAGAAGTATTTCAGTTAATTGTTGAGTGTGTCTTTTTTCAATTACATTTACAATACTCATTAAAAGAAAAAACAACAAATAATAAAAACATCATAAATATTTTATTTGATAAGAAGTACGAGTCAGTTTTTAAAAATTCAGAAATTAAAATGGAATTTGTAAACTTTGCAAGAGATTTACAAGATTTACCACCAAATGTAGGAACATCAGTTTATATTGCTGAGAAAATTCAAGCAAAAGCAAAAAACATAAAAAACCTGAAAGTTACAATTTTAGATAAAAAAGAAATTGAAAAAAAAGAAATGGGTTTACTTCTTGGTGTAAACGCTGGTTCATCGGTTGATGCAAGAGTAGTTATACTAGAATATGTGGGTGACTCTAGTAAAAAAAGAACCGCTTATGTTGGTAAAGGAATTACCTTTGACTCAGGTGGATATAACTTAAAAGGATCTGCTAATTTAGTTAATATGAAATTTGATATGTCTGGAGCGGCAATTGTTAGCTCAACAGTAATGGCGCTTGCAAAAAAAGAAGCAAAATGTAACGTTGTTTCAGTTGCATTACTTACAGATAATAGAATTGGTTCTAAGGCAACATTAACATCATCAGTTTTAAAATCTATGAATGGTAAAACTGTGGAAATTGGTAACACTGATGCAGAGGGTAGATTGGTTTTAGCAGATGGTTTAACATATGCAATCAGAGAATTACAAGCTGAAAGATTGATAACAATAGCAACACTTACAGGAGCAATAAGATTTGCTTTGGGAAATTGGTACACAGGTTCATTTACAAATGATATGGATTTTTATCAAGAGTTTGAAGTTAGTGCACAAAAAGCACAAGAAAAAGTTTGAAGATTGCCAATGGACGAAGAACACTTGAAAGTTATGCAAGCATCTAAAATTGCTGATATAACTAATTCTGTGATGAGTGGAGCTGCTGGTTCATCTACTGCTGCAGCATTCTTAAACTCATTTGCTGAAAACAAATCTTATATCCATCTTGACATTGCAGGGACTGCCTACGCTGATGAAAGAGGTCATGGCACAATGACAAGAACATTATTTGAATTATCAAATAAATAATTTAAGAAATATAAAAAAACTTTGTTAATCAACAAAATTTTTTATTTATAAAATGTGTTTATGTATACATAGTCTATTAAATACACTACCAAATTACTATATAATAAAAAGTATGAAAAGAAATAAAGCACAAGATAAATATAAATGAGATTTTTCTCATTTATATAAAAATAGTCAAGAATTTAAAAATGATTTAATTTTACTAAAAAACAAGTTAAGTGATATAGAAAATATGAAAGGTAAATTAAACGATAAAAATACATTTTTAAGTTATTTAACTATGCAAAAAGATGTATCTTTTATGTTGGCAAAACTGAATCAATACACACATTTATATGATGTAGATCAAACAAATGCAGAGTTACAAGAGCTAAATTCATTATTGCAAAGCATGTGACAAGAGTTTGAAATAAAGACTAGTTTTGTTGAACCAGAAATTATTGAAATAGGGGAACAAAAACTTTTAGAATTTATAAAAAACTCAGAGTTCGAATCACACACCCACTCAATAAAAAAGGTTATACAAAAAGCTAAACACATTTTAAATGAAGAGCAAGAAAAATTGTTGAGTGAAGTTGAAAGAAGTAGAAGTGCAACAGCAGAATTATATGACACTCTTTCTTATGCAGATAAACAAGAAAAAGAAATTCTAATCAATAACAATAAAGTGATAGTAGATACAACTTTTTTTAGAAATTTCATGCAAGATTCTGATCCAATCAATGATCAAGAAAATAGAAAACTAGTTTGAGATGCATATTTTGAAAATGTTAATAAAAGAAAGTATAGTTTTGCAAAAATTTATGAAAGCATTTTGCTAAAACAAGTAGAGAACTATAAGATTCGTAATTATCAATCTACTTTAGAGATGTCATTGTTTAATGATAGTGTTCCAACAGAGATTTATGAAGAACTTTTAAGGGTTGGAAAAAATAATATACAAATTTTAAAAAATTACTATTTGATGATAAAAGAAAAGTATGGTTTAAAAAAATTTTATTCAACAGATAGAGAACTGAAATTAACAAAAGAGTTTAAAAAAACTTTTAATGTTGATGAAGCAGTTGAAATAGTAAAAGACTCTTTGAGTGTTTTAGGCGAAGAGTATCAATCTAATCTTGAAATTGCATTAAGGGACAATGCAATTGATTACTACGAAGATACTTCTAAAAGAACTGGAGCTTATTCATCTGGTGGATTTGGTGTACAGCCTATAATTTTGATGAACTGAGATGACAAGTTGAGCTCACTAAGTACATTGACACATGAACTAGGTCATTCTGTTCATACTTTATTATCCGAAAAAGAACAACCATATCCTTTAGATGATTACCCAATTATTCTAGCTGAAGTTGCATCAACCTTTAATGAACACGTTTTATTTGACTATTTATATAACAAAGTAACTGATAAAGATGAAAAAATATATTTAATTCAGCAGAGAATATTTGATATAGTATCAACATTTTACAGACAAATACAATTCGCTGAGTTTGAATATCTTGCACACAAGTTGGTGGAAAAAGATGAACCTTTAACTTCGGATATATTAATGGAGTTATTTAAAAAAGTAGAAATGAGTTATGGTTATGATATCTTTGACGACAAAGATAGAGAAGTTTATCATTGACCATATATTTCACATTTCTTTGGTTCTCCGTATTATGTATACAAATATGCAATCGATATAGTAGCTAGCTACAAATTATATGATGATTTTAAACAAAATGGTCCTGAAAGCATTTTAAAATTTTTAAAATCAGGAGGAAAAAAAGATCCATTAGATATTTTAAAAGACTGTGGTGTAGATTTTTTAAAAGAGGAAACATACACTCCGTTAATTAGAGAAGTTGAAAACTTAACAACTTTATTAAAAACATTAATTTAAAAAAAGGAAGTATTTATGAAAAAACAAATTTTATTTACACCTGGACCACAGGCGAATCATGGTGAAATGACAAGAGAAAATATATTTCACAGATCGCAGCAATCTGTTGAACTTTTAAATAAAACTAGAGATATTTTAAAGAAAATATTTGGTTCTGAATATGTTTTTGCTGTACCTTCTTCAGCATTAGAACTTATGAATATATTTGTAACATCTTTAAATAAGGATTTACTTTTGAATAAAAAAATAGCTGTTATTTGATCTGGATATTGGTCTGATAAGATTATAAAAGTTTTGACAGATAATGGATTTATTGTAGATGAGATTAGTGAAGACATTAGAAGTTATAACGAGGATCAACTAGAAGAATATTTTAAAACAACCAAATATGATTTGTTTTTTGGACTGGTATGTGAAACATCAAACGGAAAACTTTATGAATATGAAACTATTTACAAAGTTATGAAAAAATATAATAAACTATTATTTTTAGATGCTGTAAGTTATGCAATATTTTATAGAAAAAACAATGATTTAAATCAACATGCAGATTTTGTTTTAATGTCTTCTGCCAAAAACTTTTTGTCTAGTCCAGGGTTTGCTTTTTTAACAATGAGGAAAAATTATACAGATTATGAGATATTTGCAAAAAACACATATCTTAGTCTAGATTTGTATTGGCATTATGAACAAGAGTCTGGTCAGCTACCCCATACATTTCATACAGTTCTTTTATCATATATTTATGAAGATTTGTTGTTTACATATATGAATAAAAAAGAAATATGTCAAAAAATAGATAAATTAAAAAGTATTGTTGATACACAAATGAAAGAAATAGGGTTTGAGTTATATAACAAAGAAAATTGAGATGTAAATAATTTGAGTGTTTATGTGTGTAGTGATGGAATTGATGCAACTAAGTTAATCAAATATCTAGAGCAACATGATATATGCGTAGGTTCTGATATGGCAAAAATAAATAGCTTTAGACTTTGCATTAGTTATAAAAATACAGAAGAAGAAATAAATCTTTTATGTAAATTGATTAAAGATTACATTAATAATTAAAAAAATGGGTTGGCCCCATTTTTTTAATTATTAATTTTGCTTTCAATTCTATCTAAAACCTCTTGTATATGACCAACAGGATCAACTCCGTCAAATTCATCGGTTACCTCTAATTGTGAGTTTATTATAAAAGTACTTCTTTTGATACCAATAAATTTTTCTCCCTTAGTGTTTGTTTGTTCTCCTCATAGATTAAATTGATTTACTAAATCTTTTTCAACATCGGCAATTAAAGGAACATCAACAGCTAAATCACAAGCAAATTTATTTTGATCTTCGACTGTATCTGCACTTACACCAACAATATTGTATTGTAATGATATAAATTCATCTTTTCTTTTTGAGTATTCTGCTATTTCTCTAGAACAACCTGGTGTGAATGCTTTGGGATAAAAAAATAAAACCAAACCTCTTGAGCCTATTAAATTTGATAAATATATTTGCTCTCCGGTATCTAAAGTGTATTTTTTGTTCTCTAAAGTCATGAATGCCTCCTTATTTTTAATCAATAATTGTAATTATAAACAAAAAGTTTAGTAAAAAAAACATTTTTTCACTAAACTTCTTCTCCATTTAACAATCTTTCCAAATATTCTCCAACTCCACCTTCATCGTTTGTAAGAGTTGTAATCCCAGCAGCAACGTTTTTTAAATCGTTACTTCCATTTTTCATAGCCACACCATATCCAACTTTTCGAATCATATCATAGTCATTCATTTGATCTCCAAATGCAATTACATCTCTAACATCTTTATTGTAATATTGAGCTAAAATCTCTGCAACAAATCCTTTATTTGCAATTTTATTTGTTAAAGTAATCATTAGAACAGAAACATTTGACATATTCCCATAAACATTTCCCGATTGAACCTTTATTGAATGCTTGAACTTTTCTAATTGACGATAAACTTCATCTTTATGATCATTGTTTTTTAAAAATAGACAAACGTTAGTTGCTGGACCCTCCCAATTTTCATAAGGGTCTGAAATAAAGTAATCATCATCTTCAACGTCATCTAAGTGAAAAAAATTTTCAATAAACTCATCTTTTTTTTGAACTAGTGCCTTATTATATGACTCAATAAGCAAATTATCTATTGAATCTTTTATGACCTCATTATTTATAATACCTTTTACAATTTCTTCACTTATTGGCAAAACAATTCTTTTAAACCTTCTTTTTTTGGGGTCGTGAATGTGTGCACCATCAAAGTTAGTTAAAAGAGTTGATAAACCTAGCTGTTTATAAAATCTCATTGAAGCACGGTGAGGTCTGCCAGTAATAATACATACTTCATGCCCTTCGTTTTTAGCTTTTACCAGTACATCAACTGTTTTTGGGTGAATACTTTGTCCATCAGATTTTAAAACAGTTCCATCTAAATCAACTAAAATTAATCTTTTCTTACTTAAGTGTTGTAGTTTCATATCATTACTCCTAAAAATTTGTACAATAATATTGTAATGTAATTTGCTAACAAATTACTGAAATTGTTTTTCAAAAATGCTTGTATTCATAGAAAAATTACTAAGATTTTAACTATTAGAATATAATAAGTATGTTAACAATAGAAAGCGAGGCAATTTGATGTATATATATATGACAGATTGTGTAGATCCAAAGTACAATTTGGCCACAGAAGAATTTCTCACTAGAAGTGATAAATTCAGCGAACCAATACTATTTTTATGACAAAACGATAATACAATTGTTGTTGGGAGAAATCAGAACACAGCTTCTGAAATTAATCTACAGACAGTTGAACAAGATAGTGTTAATGTAATTAGAAGAAACACAGGTGGAGGAACAGTATATCAAGATTTGGGTAACATGAACTTTAGTATCATTTACACTGATAAAGATAACAATGCAGTTTCGATGTTTTCAACTATGTTAAAACCAGTAATTGATACTCTAAATAGAATGGGTGTTGATGCTAAATTTTCAGGAAGAAACGATATAGTTTTAAATGATAAAAAAATATCTGGTAATGCAATGGGAAAATTTGGTGACAGATTTTTACAACATGGTACAATTTTATTTAATGTTAATCTAGATAAATTACAAAAATATTTAACTGTTGATAAAGCTAAAATTTTATCAAAAAACATTGCTTCAATAGTTGCTAGAGTAACAAACATCAATTCAGAAGTTGAAAATAAAATTGAAATTAAAGACTTTTGAGATGAACTAATTAAAACTTACGAATCACAAAGTAAAATAGAAAACCTGGTAATATCTCCAGAAGACAAAGCACAAATTGATAAGTTATTTAAAGAAAAATATTGTGACCCTAATTGGACATTTACAAAAAACGCCACATTTGATTATGTAAACAAAACTAGACTTGAAGGTAAAGGAAGTTTTGAAATTTATATGGAAGTTCAAGACGCAATTATTAAAGGCATAAAAATTTATGGAGACTTCCTTGGTTATACAGGGACAGAGCAATTAGAAAATAAACTTATTGGTACTTCTTACAAAGCAAGTGAAATAAGAAAAGTAATAGAGTCAGTTAATATAAAAGAAATCTTCGGAGAAAACTTTGAAGTACAAGATATCTTAGACTTATTAATTGAATAGGAGGAAAATATGAAAACAAAGTTTATAAATGTGTTTGATCCATTAAAAAACGAGCGTGTTGAAATTATGGATAAAGATGGAAAAATAATTAATCCAAAATTAGTTCCAGATATTAAAGATAAAGATTTGATTGATGCTTATAAATTGATGAATCTTTCAAGAAGACAAGATGACTTCCAAAATAAAGTGCAAAGACAAGGAAGATTATTGTCATTTTTATCATCTACAGGACAAGAAGCAAGTGAAGTTGGTTATACTTTGCCTTTAATAAAAGGTAAAGATTGATTTGCTTCAGGATATAGAAATAACGCTGCTTGATTAACTGCAGGAATGCCTATGAGAAACATAATGTTATATTGAATGGGAAACGAGTATGGTGGAAAAGCACCTGATGGTGTTAACTCATTGCCACCAAATATTATAATTGGTTCTCAATATACACAAGCAACTGGAATTGCTTTTGCAGAAAAATATAATAAAACAGGAGGTGTTGCTGTAACAACCACTGGTGATGGAGGAATGAGTGAAGGGGAAACTTATGAAGCAATGAACTTCGCAAAACTTCACGAACTACCAGTTATTTTCATTTGTGAAAATAACAAATGAGCTATTTCAACACCATATGCAAAATCAACAAAGTCAATAAATATTGCTTCAAAAGGAATAGCAACAGGTGTTCCATCAGTTAAGGTTGACGGAAATGATTTTCTTGCTGTATATGCAGTTGCTAAAGAAGCTGTCGAATTTGCAAGAACTGGAAATGGACCTGTATTTATAGAATGTGACACCTACAGATTAGGAGCACACTCTTCATCAGATAACCCAAAAATTTATCGTCCAGAAGAAGAATTCCAAGAAGCTTTAACTAGAGATCCTTTAATAAGATTAAAAAATTATTTAATCGAAAAAGGACTTTGAGATCAAAAAAAACAAGATAAACTTGATAAAGAACAAGATGAATTCATTCAAAAAGAATTTGAATGAGCTGAACAAAACAAAGAATATCCATTAGAAGATATTTTTGATTACATTTATGCGGAAAAAACACCAGACCTTGAAGAACAGTATCAAGAAGCTAAGGCATTTTTCCAAGCACACCCAGAAGCTAAAGGAGGACACCACTAATGGCAGGTAAAGTTTTAAATAATGTTAAAGCAGTATCTGAAGCACTAGATGTTGCAATGGATAAATGAAAAGAAGTTGTAGTATATGGAGAAGATGCTGGATTTGAAGGTGGAGTTTTTAGAGCCACTGAAGGTTTACAAGCGAAATATGGAGAAGAAAGATGTTTTGATGCTCCAATTAGTGAAGCTATGTTTGTTGGAGTAGCACTAGGAATGGCTATGAACAAAATGAAACCAGTTGTTGAAATTCAATTTGAAGGACTAGGTTGAGCATCACTTCAAAATATCCTTGGACATATGGGAAGAATGAGAAATAGAACAAGAGGTAAATTACCTACTCCTGTTGTAATTAGAATGCCTATGGGTGGAGGAATTAGAGCTTTAGAATTACACTCTGAAGCAATGGAAGCTATTTATGCTCACACACCAGGTATTAAAGTTGTTTGTCCATCGACTCCTTATGATACAAAAGGTTTAATCTTGGCGGCAATTGAATCACCAGATCCAGTTATTGTTTTTGAACCAACAAAACTATATCGCGCTTTCAAACAAGAAGTACCAGATGGATTTTACACAGTTCCAATTGGAGAAGCATTTAAAATCCAAGAAGGAAATGATTTAACAGTTGTAACATATGGTGCACAAACTGTTGATTGTCAAAAAGCAATAGAACAATTAGAATCTAAAAATCCTGATATAACTATTGAGTTGATTGACTTAAGAACATTAAAACCATGAGATAAAAAAATGGTATTTGAGTCAGTTAAAAAAACTGGAAGATTATTAGTAGTGCACGAAGCCATCAGATCATTCTCAATATCATCTGAAATAATAGCTTCAGTTAACGAAGAGTGTTTTGAATATCTAAAAGCACCTTTATCAAGATGTACTGGATATGACATTGTAATACCATTTGATTCAGGTGAAGGATATCACCAACCAAACCCTACAAAAATCTTAGTTAAAATGGAAGAGCTATTAAGCTACAAATTTTAATTAACCCCGAGGAGAGAAATTTATGTTTAAGGTAAAATTCGCAGATATTGGGGAAGGTTTAACAGAAGGTACAGTTGGAGACATACTTGTTAAAGTTGGAGATAAAGTTAAATTAAATGATCCTTTATTTAATGTTGAAACAGATAAAGTAAGTTCAGAAATTTTTGCACCAACCGCAGGTACAATCGCAAAATTAAATATTACTCCAGGACAAGAAATTAAAGTTGGAGAAGTAGTTGTAGAAATCGATGATGGTAAAGGAGATGTTCCAGCAGAACCAACTGCAAAAGCACCTGAGCCATCAAAAGCAAAACCAGTAGAAGAAAATGCATCCGTAGTTGGTGCAACACCGGTGTCAGATGAAGTTATATCAAGAGGGTCAGCAAGACCAACATCCGCACCACAAAATAGTTTTGGAGGACAAAAAGGAATTATGGATAATAGTGGTTTATCAGTAAAAGCATCACCATTGGCTAGAAAAATGGCTGCAGTTTTAGGTGTAGATTTATCTAAAGTAACACCAACAGGTCCAAATGGAAGAATATTATCAACTGATATTCAGAACTTTAAAGATAGTCCAAGTCAAGGACCATCACCAGTTGGGTTAGGTCCAGTAGGCCCAGGACCAGGAAAAGCAAAAGTGGATTACTCAGATCCATTAATATCAGTTCCAGACTTTAATGAGCGATTAACATTTGATTCAGTGCCTATGAATCCAATTAGAAAAGCTACTGTTAAAGCGATGGATACAGCCCATACAAAAGCAGCTGGATTTACAGGGTTAAAAAATGTTGATATTACTGAATTGGTAAATATAAGAAATCAATTGAAAGGTTATGCTGACTCTTTAAGAGTTAAATTAACTTATTTAGCATTTATAATTAAGGCGGCTGCTCTAGCACTAAAAGAAATGCCAAATTTAAATGTAAGAATTGATGAAGAAAATAAAGCAATCAAATTCGCTAATCAAATAAATATTGGTATGGCTTGTGACACACCTGATGGATTAATGGTTCCCGTTATTAAGGGTGCCGATAAATTAAGTGTTTTACAAATTGCTGTAAAAATAAATGATTTAGCAACAAAAGCAAGATCAAAAAAATTAAGTATGGCAGAAATGACAGGAGCCTCATTTACAGTAACTAACTTTGGAGCGGTTGGATTAGACTATGCAACACCAATTGTTAACTATCCAGAATCAGCAATTTTAGGAATAGGTACAATTACTAAAACACCTTCAGTTATAGATGGTCAAATAGTTATAAGAGACTTAATGCCTTTTTCAGTGACAGCAGACCATAAAGTTATTGATGGAGCAGATGTTGGAAGATTTATTTTGAAAGTAGCAGCTTACTTACAAAACCCAGCATTGCTATTAGTTTAGAGATGGGAGAAATAAAATATGTTTAAAGTAAAATTTGCAGATATTGGAGAAGGTTTAACAGAAGGTACAGTTGGAGATATTCTTGTTAAGGTTGGAGACAAAGTAAAATTAAACGACCCATTATTTAATGTTGAAACAGATAAAGTTAGTTCTGAAATTTATGCACCAGTTGATGGAACAATCGTAAAATTAAATATTACTCCAGGACAAGAAATTAAAGTTGGAGAAGTAGTTGTAGAAATCGATGATGGTAAAGGAGATGCTCCAGAAGAACCTGTAAAAGCAGCTTCAGCAGAACCAGCAGAAGAAAATGCATCAGTTGTTGGTGCAACACCTGTATCAAATGACTTATTGCAAAGAGGAAGAGCAAGAGCAGTTCCACCAAAAGGTGACTCAGTTTTAGATAAAGTAAATGCAGCATTAAGTGATCCAAAACCAGTGGGTATTGTTCCAGGAAACTCAAAAGAATTAAAACCTGCACCAAAATTTAATCCAAGCGATCCTGAAAAACACTTTGAAGTGATAATGGTTGGAGCTGGAGTTGGTGGATATGTTGGGGCAATCAAATGTGCACAATTAGGTTTAAAAACTATGATTGTTGAAAAAGATAATTTTGGTGGAGTTTGTCTTAATATTGGATGTATACCAACAAAAACACTTTTAAAATCAGCAGATCTATATGAACAAATTACTAAACATTCAGAGAAATATGGAATTAAAGTTGATTTAAAAGGTGTAAAAGCTGATTGAGAACTAATTCAAAATAGAAAAAAAGATGTTGTTTCAAAACTTACAATGGGAGTACAAGGACTTCTTAAAAAGAACAAAGTAACTATTGTAAAAGGTGAAGCTGTTGCTCTTGATAAAAATACAATTCAAGTAGGTAAAGACAAATATACTTGTGATAATCTAATTATTGCAACAGGTAGTGTGCCAAACCACATGAATTTACCAGGGGCAGAAGAAGCAATTAAAAAAGGTTGATTAGTAGATTCAACAGGAGCACTATCATTACCAGAAATTCCAAAAAGTATTGTAATTATTGGTGGAGGAGTTATTGGTGTTGAGTTTGCTTGTGTTTATAAACGTTTAGGAACAAAAGTTACTATTTTACAATTCCTACCTACCATTTTAGAAATGCTTGATAGTGACGTTTCAAAAGAAATGACAAAAGAATTGCTAAACAGAGGTAATCTTGAAATTATAACAGAAGCATCAACTAAGGAATTCAAAAATGGAGCAGTTATCTATGAAAAAGATGGTAAAACTCAGACTATTAAAGCTGATTATTGTTTACAATCAGTTGGTAGAAGAACTGTAACAACAGGTTTTGAAAATATTGGTTTAAATATTAACGAAAGAAATCACATTGTTATTAACGAATATTGTGAAACAAACCTTGATGGTGTATATGCTATTGGGGATGTTACGGGAAGAATGATGTTAGCCCATGTTGCATCATATCAAGGTTTAATAACTGCAAATAGAATTGCAAGAAGACTGGGAAAATCAGAAGCAGAAGATATGGTTATGAACTATGATAGAGTTCCAAGTTGTATATATACTCACCCAGAAGTTTCAATGATTGGTAAAACAGAAGATCAGTTGAAAAAAGAGGGTGTTGAGTATAAAGCCTACAAATTCCCATTTGCAGCAATTGGTAAAGCATTAGCTGATGGAAATACTGTTGGATTTGTTAAATTAATTTGTGAACCAAAATACAAACAAGTTTTAGGTGCGCATATTATTTCAAACACTGCAACTGACATGATTTCAGAAATAGGTACTTTGATTGAATCAGAAGGTACAATTACAGAACTTGCTAAAGCAATTCACCCTCACCCAACCTTAAGTGAAGCCATCGGTGAAGCCGCAGAAGCACTTGAATTTGGTAAACCAATAAACTTTTAATTAAAATCAACATAACTTTGCTTGAAAGTTATGTTTTTTATAAAATAACATCAAAACTATTTACATTTATAGTTGATATGTTATTATAAATCTAATGGAGGCAACAATTATGAGTAAACTATTCTTATTGAGTAATAATGACGACAATAATAGACTAGCTCTTTTATGTTGTCTTTATTAATTAGCAAAAACAAATAATTAAAAAAAAGAATGAATATAAAAGAGTAAATTAAATAAGTTTAGTAACTTAAACTATTTGATATGCTCTTTTTTTATTTTTCTAGGAAAGGAAATTATGATTTATACAAGCACGTGAGAAACTCTAGAGTATTTTATCTCTATGAGCAGTTACAAGTCGGTCATTTCTATTGTTGTGTTCTTTGCATTACAAATAGGATTATGATTCGCATTAAAAAGATTTAAAAACAAATTTTTACATTTATTTTCAGGATTAGTACTAGGTCTAGTTTATGGAGTAATTATTCAAGCATCTGTTGGTTTCCCAGAAAGCTTTAAAGAAGGTGGAGCATGGAAATCAGAGTATCAGTGAATAGCTGATTTGGATAACTGATCTGTATTATTCAAACAAATATTTATCATTACAATTACATTGTTAATGATACCTTTGATATTCTTATCAATATATAGAGCAGTTACTAAAAAAAGCTCTAGAAGATTGGGAAGAGTTACAGCTAAAGGTGTAGCTTTCCTGATGGTCAACGTTGCAGTTGCATTTATCATTGCAGCGGTGATGGGTATTTTAATAAAAGTTGGAGTTACAAGTGATGGGTCTAAAGTTTTAGATCAAATTGCAGCAAGTGAACCTTCAAGTGATGGAGACGATAAAGTTGCAATTAGTTCTATTCCAGCTATGATTGTTGATTATTTACCAAAAAACGTATTTGCAAGTTTAGCTGGAGGAGCAGTTATACCTGTTATAATACTTGCCTTGATTGTAGGATTAGCAGTTAAATTTATTTCAAAAAAAAGTCCAGAAAAAGTTGTAGCTTTTTCAAACTTGATGGAAGCAAGCTGAGAAATAGTTTTAAAAATTGTAAACGGATTTATTAAAATTATTCCATTAGCAATTATGTCAATCGTTACAAACTTAATGATTACACAATCATTAACTGCATTAACAGCTGTTGCAAAAGTTCTAGCAGCAGCATATGTAAGTTTATTTATCTGTGCAATTTATTTAACAGCAGTTTTAGCGATTACAAGAATCAAACCACACACTTGATGAAAACAAGGTTGAAGACCACCATACCAAGGATTGGTTACTCAATCATCTAGTGCTACATTACCTTTTACAATGAAATCTCTAGTAGATGAAATGAAAGTTGATGAAACATGTGTTTCAACAATTATTCCTTTATCAACAACTATGGGTATGATTGGAGGGGCTGGTGCAGAAGGTGGATTAATAATGTCACTGCTATGAACAGGTTCAGACTCTGGTGCTATTCATGATCAAGGAATCGTATTATTCTTACTTTTAGGATTAATTATGACTATGATTATTTCATTTGGTATTCCAGGAACACCAGGAACATCAACTTTAGTTATAACAAGTTTGCTAAACTCACTTGGTGTCCCAAGTTTTAAAAATGCAGCATTTCAAATAATGCTTGTTCTAGAAGATATTTTTGATATTGGAAGAACTGCAACAAATATTTTAGCAGCTATGGTTGTAAGTACAATAGTTGCCTTTAGTGAGGGTATGATAAGTCCAGAAACTGAAATACTAAGTAAAAAAGCAAGAATGCACCAAGCTAAAATTAACAGTATAAAAACACTAAAAGATCAAAGATATGAAGAGTTAGATAAATTAAAAGTTAAATTTATACCAGAAAATTCAACAACTGTACCAAAAAAACAAAAAGCAGAGTATGTAGCTTTAACAAAAGATATTAAAACAAAATATAGAAGCGAATTAAAATCAATAAAAGGCAGTAAGTCTTAAATCAAAACCAGGATTAATAAACCTGGTTTTTCTAACACTTATTTTGTTGAAATTTTATAAAATTCTTATAAAATTAATATATTATAAATATAATAGAGGTGAAAAAATGGGAGATTTTTATTGAAATTGAGAGCAATTTGCATTTAACTTAATCATATCTTTATTACCTGCTCTATGTATTATTTCTTGTTCATGAGCTATAGCACTTGGATTACCAAGCAGAATTGCAAATAAAGCAAGAGAAAGTGCGAGAAATGAAGAAATTTACAATAAAGCAAATAAAATTTTGGCTGACTTGGATGAAAAGGATGTTAAGCCACAAGATCCAACATTTAGTTATGACGAACAACAAAAAGTTCAACTTATCACAAGATGACAAAATCTTAACAGACCAAATGATAAAATAGAAATAAAAAAGGGTACCTAATATATGAAAAGAGAAGACTTAGTTAATTGATTTTCAAATAAATTACTTGAAGATTATAAAAAAAGTGAAGATAGATTATTAAGTTATGTTGAAAATAGTGATGTTAGTAAATATAACCCACATAAAGATTTTTTTGTAGATAACCTATTTAAACTAATAAAATGAATCGATATTGACAAATTAAAAGATGAAAATTTAATTATATTGAAAAAAAATATTAGAAAAACTAGTGGGAGTATCAAAAAAGATCAAAAAATAATTAACCATATTATTAGTATTTTTGAAAAAATTACAGGTGAATATACAACAGAAAACCCAAATTATAATATGGATGATTTACAAAAATATATAGAGATAGAAACTAAAAAAGTAGATATTGAAGATATATATAGAAATTTTAGACCTTCATTTTCTGTAGAAGATGTAAAAAGCTATTTTGTAACTATGAAAAGACTATATTTTGCTACTTTATATGTTTTTAATACAGAACTTGACACTATTGGTTTAAATGCATTAAGAATGTATATTGCATTACAAACCTATTTGAGTATTCAATGACAAAAATCAAGTGGTAGAATAAGACAATTGTTAAGTAAATATGTTGATTGAAGAAAAATGGAAGCAAATAGTTTCAATGTGAAAAATTTACAGTTTAGCTTCTTAAGGGGTTGAATAAAAAATAAAGATAAATATGACATAAAAACTATGATATTAGACTCATTAATATATAAGATTAAAAAATAAGTATAAAACTTATTTTTTTATTTTTTACACTTATATGTTGACTTATTAAATTATTAATATAACATATAAGTTTACTAACACTAAATGGTGTTAGTTATTTTAAACAAGGAGAAAAACAATATGAAGAAAATGTTAGCATTATTAGGTGCCAGTTCATTAGTTGTATCTGCTGGTGCTGGAGTTGTTGCATGTAACAAAGCCGCTAAAGAAGATTTAAAAGATACAGTTGTGGATTGAGACTTTTCAACATCTAAAAAAGCTTTAGAAGCAGCAAAAGATGTATATGATACTTTTAAAGGTGATCATGAACCAAAAGAAAATGGAAATTTAGTTGTAAACTTCACTTTACCAAAAGATATAAAAGGTCAAGTTAAATTTTCAAATAAACAATATAAAGATATTTTTACAAGTGAAAACAATAAAGATATTTTAGCCGCTTTAAGACAAACTAAAGCAGAAGTTAGCAGTGATGCTAAACAAGGCAAAAAAGATTTAAATGAAATTGAAACTAACTTTCAAAAAGCATTTAATAACTACTATGTAACAAAATCATTTATGGATGATTTTCAAACTGCTTTTAAAGCAGCTGGTGCTGGTATTACTGGTGGAGTTAGCATAGAAGATGCTTATAACACAACTACAAAAAGCGCAAAAAATAAAAAAGCTGAATATGATGCTTTAGCACAAAAACTGAATGATTGAATGAACACTGCATTAGATATGAAAATTCCAAGCAATACTTATATATCAGAAATGAACTTAGATTATAAGGGACTGACTGGTTGAAAAATACATTTTAACTTAATGGTTGATTTAAATAATAACGGTACATATGATGATGTGAAAAATCAACAGAATCAGATGATATTGCATTAGATGTTAAAAAATTAAAAGATGATTCAACACAAGAAGAAGTGGATGCAAAAAATAATGAAGAAGGTTGAATGCAAAAAGCAAAAAAACAACATTTCACTAGGAATTTATAAAGTGCAATTATTTGTGCAACAATTAGTTTTGACAAACGGTAAGGATTGATTAATGGATGTAGTATCGGGATTAATTGAAGGGTTTGCAGATAAAGCTCTTGATTTATTACCTACATTAAAAGCTCTGATAGATAAAGTTCCTGGAGCAAGCTTCATATTACATAAATTTGTCATAACACCTATTAGTACTAAATTGGCTGAACCAGTTGTAAACCTAATAGTGGCTTGAGCAGAAAAAAATGCCGCAGCAAATTCTAGTTCATTGGTTAGTTACTTATTGCACTAATACAATCGAATTGTTCATAAAAATATGGACAATTTTTTTTATTCTAATTTTATTAAAGGTTTTAGCAATTAATTCTATGTTAAAATTAGGTTGTTAATTTATATCAAGGAGAATTATTATGAAAAAACTTAGCTCAAATCAAATTAGAAGCATGTGATTAGATTATTTTAAATCTAAAAATCATTATTTTTTAGAACCAGTTAGTTTGGTCCCTGTTGATGATCCTAGTTTACTTTGAATAAACTCGGGAGTAGCAACTTTAAAACCATATTTTGATGGAAGACTAAATCCTCCTTCACCAAGACTAACGAACTCACAAAAATCAATTAGAACAAATGATATTGAAAATGTGGGAGTAACTGCTAGACATCAAACTATGTTTGAAATGTTAGGTAACTTTTCTATTGGTGATTATTTTAAAAAAGAAGCAATACATTTTGCTTGAGAACTTTTAACATCAAAAGATTGATATGATATGGATAAAGATTTATTATACATAACAGTTTTTGAAGAAGATAATGAAGCATATGATATTTGAACAAAAGAACTTGGGATTGCCACTGATCATATTTTTAAAGGTTCGAGAGATACAAACTTTTGAGATGTAGGTCAAGGTCCATGTGGTCCAAACACGGAAATATTTTTTGATAGAGGTGAAAAGTGAGATCCTCAAAAAATTGGATCAAGATTATTGGCTGAAGATATTGAAAACGATCGTTATATCGAAGTTTGAAATATTGTTTTTTCACAATTTAATAATGATGGACAAAATAATTACACGGAACTACCAAGAAAAAATATAGATACAGGTGCAGGACTTGAAAGATTAGTTTCTATTTTTCAAGATACCCCTACAAACTTTGAAACAGATCTTTTTTTACCAACGATAAAAGAAGTGGAAAAAATATGTGACAAAAAATTTAAATACTCAATCGAAAACTATTTTAATGAAAATAAAGAACAAACCAAAATTAATACAGCTTTTAAAGTTATTGCCGATCATGTTAGAGCTGTCACATTTGCAATAAGTGATGGTGTATATCCTGGTAATAAAGATAGAGGGTATATAATCAGAAGATTAATAAGAAGAAGTAGTGTATATGGTAAAAAATTAGGTATTAATGAAGCTTTTGTATATAAATTAGTTGATTCTGTAATTTTGGCTATGTCAGAGTTTTACCCATATATTAAAGAAAAAGCAAAAACGGCAAAAGAAGTTATTGAGAATGAAGAAAAAAGATTTTTACAAACTCTTTCTAAAGGTTATGAACACTTAGAAAATATAATTGCAAAAGAAAAAAAAGTAACAGGTAAAAATGCCTTACTTTTATTTGAGTCATTTGGTTTTCCAATTGAATTAACATGTGAAATTGCTAATGAGATTAATGTTGAAGTAGATGTAAATGAATATGAAAGGCTTTTAGAAGAAGCAAAAGAACTAGCAAGAAGTGCTAGAAAGGATGATAAAGTGTGAAATAAACAATCAAAAATCTTAACAGACTTAAACGTTGAAAGTGAGTTTGTAGGATATGAATTGGAAGAAATAAAAGCAAAAGTCAACTTTATGTTTGTTGACGAAATAGAAATAAAAGAAGCAAAAGATGAAATCGTATTTATAACTTTAGACAAAACACCTTTTTATGCCGAAAAAGGTGGTCAAGCAGCAGATCATGGGATTTTAATTGATAATCAAGGAAATCACCATAATGTTATTGATACTCAACCAGGACCAAATAAACAAAATATTCATAAGGTTAAACTTAATGGAAGTTTAAAAGTTGGGGATGAGGTTTTAGCAAAAATTGATTCAGAAAAAAGATACTATACAAGAAAAAACCACTCAGGATCTCACTTACTTCAATCTTCAATAAGAGAAATTTTAGGAGAAGATGCTTTGCAATGCGGTAGTTATAACGACGAAAAAGGATTTAGATTAGACATAACATTTAATCGACCTCCTACTGAAGAAGAAATAGACCAAATTCATAAAGTTGCAGAAAGAGCAATCAAAGAATCAATTCCTTGTGAAATAATATTTTGTAGTTATGATGAAGCCATTAATGTCCACAAAGCCTTGGCTTTGTTCACAGATAAATATGGAGAACAAGTTAGAGCAATTAAGTTTGGTAACTTTTCATGTGAGTTATGTGGGGGAACACATGTTTCAAACTCAAAAGAATTAGAAGATATTTTTGTAACAAATGTTGAATCAAAAGGTAGTGGTGTTTATCGTTTTATAGCGGTGACAAGTCACAAAGAAGTTTCTGCAAGTATCAATGAGCAATTTGTTAAGCAAAAAGCAGAGCTGAAACCAACAGTTGAAAAATTTGAACAATATAAAACTATCGTTGAAAATAAAGAAATTGAAAATCTTATTTCAGAGATTAACTCTTTAGAAATGAATAAAAAAAATGCAGCAGTTATAAAAAGAAAAGTAGCTGAAGTTAAAGGTATGTTCAAGGTTTATCAAAAAACTGTTGATGATATATTAATAGGTAAAAAAATAGCTGCATATGATAATTTAAAACCAGTTGAAATAGATGGAGCTTGTGAATTATTAGTGCAAGCAAATGATTTAGATATGAAAGAAATGAAAGCTCTTTCTGATAAATTACACAATCAATATAAAAATTTAGTTTTAAAAATGGTTAATACTGAACTAAAAATTTATATGATTAGTATTGGCGATAAAGTTGATGAAAAAAAATATAGTGCAATTGATATTTTCAGAAATACTAAGGATTACAATTTGCAAGGTGGAGGAAACACTAAGTTTGCTCAAGGTAAAATAGTTTAAAACTGCTTAGGCAGTTTTTTATTTAGAAATATTTACCAAAAAACTATAAAAAGCAATAAAAAATAATTAATAGATAACACTTGTCAGTTGATATAATTAATTTGGAATGTAATGAATTAAATTATATATATTTTAAAAAAAGAGAGTGAAAGAATATGAAAACTAAATCAAGAGAGATGAATTTTTTGTACATACCAGGTGCAATTTTTTTTGTACTCTCTTTGACTATTTTTTGTGCAGCTTCTGCTTATGATTGAGATATACAAGTATTTTTGGCCCAAGCTATACAATATAAAGCTGCAAAAGCATGAGTTTTGTTTATGGATATGTGAGGCGTTTTTCAATTTTTACCCGTTTTAATTTTATTTTTAGGAGTTATTTGAGAAACATCATTTGTATATTTTCAAAAATACTGAAAAAAAGACTTTTTTAGAAACAATGAATGAGTTGTAAACTTATATTATTTAGCTGCATTTACTTTGTATGTTGCAACAACATTTATTTGATTGGATGATGCTATAAATTCTGATCAAGGATTTGGTGTGGGAAATGACGCTTTAATAGTCGATAGCAATGAGTACAAGATATATGCAATAATACTGGTAAAAATATTTGAATTGATTGCTTTAATTGCTATAACTTACTATTTAAGATTTAAATTTTCAAAAAGAGAAGACATTTTTGTTCAAGAATATTGAGTTGATTCTTTAAAAGGAATATTTTACATAAGTGCATCATACATTATTGTAATTTTGATGAAAAACTCTTTTGGAAGACCATACTATTATTCAACAATATTTAATGAAATACTAAACACTGAAGTTGCAGCTAAAGGATGAACATACAACCCCGATGTATTAACCTGAGGTGGAGGTCAATTTGGTGTTGATAATGTTGAATATAAAAATTGATGAGAGCCTAATGATTTTTTGAATAACCTAGAGAATTGATTTAAAGGAGATGTAGAAAAAACTCAAACAAATGCTTGATGAAATGTCGATTTTCCTTCTGGACATACAACATCAACTTTTTGTGTTCTAACTGTAATGTATTTATTTATAAATCCAAATAAAGAAAGAAAGCTAAATAAAAGAAAAATTGCATTTATATATATTTGAATATTTGTAGTTTTAACTTCAATGAAATTTGCACTTGTTGTATACCGTTCTCATTGATGAACTGATGTAGAGTTTTCAACATTTTTTGGTATTTTTATGTTTCCATTTAGTTCAATGGTGATGAACAGAATGCTAAGATACTTTATCAATCACTTTAAAACTAAAAATAAATTTGAAAAAGTTATGGGATGAGCTCACATCTCTAAAAGATCATTTACTATCTATACTTATAATGGTTTATATCATTTGAAAGTAGGTAAATATTTATATACAAAAGACCCAACAGAGCAAATAAATAAAGTAATGAAATTCTATAAAATAAATGTTATGCTTAAAAAAGATACTCTTGAACAAGCTTTAGGAGATCATACAAATTAGAATAGATAATAGGTGTTTTAGAAATGTTTAAAATGGGCAAAAAATCTAGAGAATTCAAATTTTTAGTAATTCCTGGAATTGTAATGATTGGTATTTCAACAATTTTATTTATAGTATCTAGTTTTTATGACTGAGATATACATACATGATTTGCCAAAGGTATGGATTATTTTCCTGTAAAACTATGAGTAGTTTTTATGGATGAATTTGGTAACTTTCAATTCATGTGTCTTGCATTTATATTAATTGGAGTGATCTGAGAATCTTATGTTTATTTCAAATTTAAGTACGGAAAAAAAGATTTTTTTAGAAACCATGAGTGAGTTGTAAATATTTATTATGCAATAGGTATTTTCTTATGAGTGGTTGTAACTGCTTTTACTTTATATTCAAAAGCAACTGAAGATACAGGTTTTGGACCGGGTAATGATTTTCAAACTTTTGAAAGCTCATATTGAAGAGTAGGTATTGTTGCCATTGTTAAATTGATTGAACTTGCAGTAATGCTAACAGGTTCATGATATTTACGATTTAAGTTTTCGAAAAGAGAAGACATTTTAGATAATGAGTATTGAATGGATGCTATTAAAGGTCTATCATACATTGTCTTTTTATATTTGGTTATTGGAGCTTTAAAAACAATATTTGGAAGACCTTTCTTATACAGTAATGTATTTGAAGATATGTTAAAAGAAGCAGAAAAAAAAGGTTGAACTTATAATCCCAAAGAAAGATATTGGGGTACTGGTCCTGATGGTAAAACAAATGCAACATATAGGGAATGATGAGAAATTAATCATTTTCTAGATAACATAAAGTATTGATTAGACTTTAACTCTGTCAAAGTAGATAATGATGGTTATTGAAATAGGGATTTTCCATCAGGTCATGTTATGTCAACATTTTGTGTAATGAGTATAATGTTTTTATTTGTTGGACCAAGTAAAAATAGAAAATTAACTAATAAAAAACTAGGATTTATTTATTTTTGATTAATTATAGTTTTATTTTCAATGAAAACATCATTAATGGTTGGAAGAACACATTGATTAAGTGATCTAGAATTTTCAAATGTTGTAGCTGTTTTATTTATTCCAATGGTTAATTACTTTGGAAACAAAAATGTTAGATACCTTATTAATAGATATAAAGCAAAAAGAGATATGCCAGTTAATGGTTATGTTGTAGAAAACAAAAAAAGCTTTGATTTATATGTTAAATGTAAAAACTATGATATAAAGATTTGTTCGTTTAGATATGGTAAAAATAAAGATCAAAAAATTGAAAAAAAACTAAGTCAATATAAAATAAACAAAGTATAAAAAATCTCAAGTTATAAACTTGAGATTTTTTATCTGAAAATAAAAAAAACAGACCAATAGGAGTCATCTGTTTTTTTTGCTAACCATTCATTGTCGGATTGAAATGGAAAGCTATTATGTGGTAAAAAACCTTTTACAAGTGTGATATCTCTATCACATTAAAATTATAACACTTTAAAAATAAAAATTATTAAAAAATGATATTTAATATTTTTTTTATTTTATAAATTTATTTTAGGTGTCAAATTTTGTTGGGTAGACTTTTTTAGATATAAAAAGTATAATTGAAATGAGCTTTATGCTTAATGAAGGGAATTAATAAAATGAAAAAATTATTAAGTTTATTAGCAGCAACTGGATTAGTTGCTACAAGTAGTGTTGGTGTTATAGCTTGTGACAGCTATAAACCACCAGTACAAATATTAAAACACGGGGATATAGAATTAGTACAAAAGGATGCAAAAGTTAGTGTAAATACTGGAAGTGGACCAATTGTACAGGATGCAGTTATAGCTAAAATACAAGAAGTTTTCGGAACTGATGTTCAAGAAGGGGTAGATTTCACTTTTTCAGATTTTGTTGGTTCAGGTGGAAGTGGACCATCAAGAATCAGAGTTGATGCAATCGAAGGATCAGAAAAATTATCTGGAGGAGTCACTTTTTCAGCTGTAGCGGACATTGAAACCAAAACAACCTTAGAAAGACTTTATTTCAATGCAGTTAACTTGGGAACTAATGAAAATAATAGTGAAGAACAAGTAAGAATTGCAGTTGCTGCAAAAGTTAAAAAATACTTAAATGTGGATACTACAAAAGACGACTATAAATGTGAAATAGATCAAGCCGCCACTCAAACTATAAAAGGTAAAGCTAAGGTTAGAGTAATGTATAATAATACAAAAATAAGTGGTCTAAATTGAAACTTTTGATGAGATGCATTAGGAGAAAAAAGAAAAGACTTAATGAATTTAGAAGATGTTGAATTTGGTGAAACTATTAAAGGAAATGAAGTACCAGATTTAACAAATGAAAAAGGCTCTGAAAATGATAAAAATGAGCAAGTAAAATTATATAACTCTATAAAAGATAATATCAACGAAAAAGTTAAAGAACTATCCAAAGATGCAACAGAAAGTACATTCAATGGTGAGAATAAAAATGATTATATTGTTCAAATAGATTTACACCATGATGCTAATATTTGATCTGTGAAAATAGTTGCTAGTGAAAGTAGTAAACTTTTAAAAGGAACAGCAACTATATTATTTAGTAAAGGTACAAATGGTGTAATGGTATCTATTTAATCAACAATATAAAATAATGTTAAACTTTTTATTTAAATAAAGGTTTATAATAAAAAAAGAAAAAAGGAGAATAATATGAAAAAATTATTAAGTTTATTAGCAGCAACAGGACTAGTCGCTACTAGTGGTAGTGTTGCAGTTGCTTGTAACAAGAATCAAGACACAAAAAAAGATTTAGGTAATTTGGAGGTTAAAGATTTAGGTAAAATAAATGGTAACTCTGATTTACCAAGTTTGGCACTAATAGTTTCAACAATTAATTCAAAAAATAAAGATTATGGTTTGAAAACTGCAGATATAACATTTGATGGAAAACCCACCGCATCTGAAGCAACAATAAAGGCAAAAGACAGTTCAGAAAAATTTACTGGTTCAGTAAAGTTGGCATTTGAGTATAAAAAAACACCTTCAAGTGCAACACAAATACCATTGAGTTTAATAAGAAGCGTCATTGATGGAGATAGTACAGGACAAGGCTTCAGACCTAACCAACTTAACTTAGGTTATGTTATGACAAAAAGTATAAAAACACGCAGTGAAATATTAGAATCTGTAAAAGATTTCATAGAAGGAGTTTTAAATACCCCTAATGCAGCTTTCCTACCTTTAACAGCTGAACAAATAATGGATATTGTAAATGTTGATTATAAGGATCAATTAGAAGGTAAGGGAAGTTCTGTTTCAACTGATATGGACGGAAAAACTGAAGTTAAAAGTTTAGTTGCAACTATAAAAGAAGGTCACGAATATGATATAGAAGGATATTATTTAGTTGGAGAACTTATCATAAATATTTATCAACAAAATATAATAAGTACGAATGTTCAAAAAAACATTGATGAAGTAGATCTTACTAACGCAAGCGACGATAAGGCCAAAAAAGATGCGATAATAAAACAATTTATAGCAAAAAATAGTTACACAAAAAGTAATGATGAAGCACACCCAAAAGATGGAAGTGGTTTATCAATAAATGATCATTTTAGTGTTGATTCATTTGATTTGACAAAAAACAAAGCAATAATTTCAACATCTTTAAATGGTGATTATTACACAAAAGAAGCTATTGAGGTAACTTTTACACAAAAAACTAAATAATTTATAAAAAAACTTTTAAATATTAAACTGGGAAAAACAAATTCTACAGTTTTAAATAATAGCGCCGGCAGTAGCTGGCGTTTTTCAATTCAAAATTTTTTGTATTCTTTTATTATTATATCAATCTATATATCAATCTATATGATTATAAATTTCATCAATATTCATTTTGTTTGTATTAATGTGATTTAGATACTCACCTTTTAAACAACTAAAAAAATACTCTATTTCTCTATTATCTAAGGAATTGCCAACTCTGCTCATTGAAGTTTGACAATTCATTTGTTTTACCAATTCTATAACTTCATTACTAGAGTATTGAGAGCCATGATCTGAATGTAATATAAAATTTGATTTATTAATTTTATTTAAAGTATCTATAACTAATTGCGAGTTGTTGTTTTTTGATAAACATCATGATTCAATTTTTTTAGTTTTATGACTAATAGCTGCAGATAAATAGTAATTATTTCCTTCTACCAAACCCGGAATGTAAGAAACATCAGTAGCAATTATATTGTCTATAGTAGGATTATAATTGCGCTTCACTAAATCCTTAAATTTAGTATTAATATTTTTTGATTCTGCTTGTCTTTTTTTAATTCGGGTTTTAATTATAAAACCTCATCTTTTTAGATAGTGCCTTAAAGTTCTATCGTTGATTGACATATGTTTTTCTTTTAATAAAACACTTATTTTTCTGCTACCATATATAAACTTGGACTCCTTTAATATTTCTTCAACTGTGTTTTTTAAATTATTGTATTTATATCTTCTAACTTTTGGTTTTTTGTAAAATGTTGTTCTATGCATTGATATAATTCTTGCTTTCATACTTATGTTTAGAGATTTTATTTTGCTAATCGCATTTCTTTCCTTTTTATCTCTCTGACTTTTTATTCAATCTTCAATTATTTCTCTTTTTTGCTCTTCAGTTAGATCACTAATTATTCCTGGAATATCAGAATCATCTCTTTTTTTGTATCTTCCAGAGCCTTTTTTTCTATTTAAACTTTTCATACCATAATTATCTACTAAATAAGTTTTTTGTTTTATTCTTTTTTTAATAAATTGTGAAAATTTAATCTGTTTTGCTTTAATTATACGATATTCTTGTTCTGCAATTTGAATTCCTTGTTTTTTATATATTTGAATTATTTTCATTCATTCTTCTACAGTTAGGTTTTTTGACATAAAAAATTCTACACCTCTTTCTAGTGTAGAATTTATTTTTCCCAGTTTATATTAAAAGTTTTTTTATTTTTGTTAAATAAATTTTATTTTTAATTTCTTTAAAATAGTACTTTATAATGGGAATCTTTTAAACAGATACAATTTGCTCTAAAACACTTATTTACTTATAATAAATAATATATTAAAAGGAGAAAGTATGAAAAAATTATTAAGTTTTTTAGGAGCTATGAGCTTAGTTGCGTCAAGTGGCTCAGTTGCAATTGCTTGTAAAAAAGAGGCAAACCCAGTTGTATATGAGGATACTAAAAATGAAGCAGTAGCTCAAAACCCCAAGGCAGAGGCTTTAACACAATATGTTAAAACACTTTATGCTAATCAATTTTCATTAAGTGATATTGGTTTAGACGTTTCTAATGGAATAAAAGACCTTCATTATAGTCCAAGTGAATATTTTAGTTGAATTCAAAAACAAAATATAAATGATTTAAATTTTTCACAAGGTATCAGTAATGATTATAAAGCATATAGTGATAGTAAATATAGTGAAGCATTTGATCAATACTTTGATAGTAAATTAATACATGACAATACAAATATCGACGACTCAATTTATAAAGGTGGAGTTATCGATTCTCAAAATGCAATTCCAAGTTTCGTTGGAACAATCAATACAATATTACCAATAATCGCTAAAAGTTTCGTAAATATTGATGGAAGTGGAATAGCTGATTTATTAAAAACTTTGTTATCATTTGAATCATTAATAGGAAGTTTTAAACAAACTATTGATCCAATTGTTGATTCATTAACCGCTGATGATAATGCAGTTTTAAAAGAACTTGAAAGTGCACTATCTTTCACAGATCAAGAAACAACATATGTTGATGCAATTCAAAATAGTATTATTGCACTTGCAAAATCTATTAGTGGATTAGCAAAAAAATCAAGTGAAGACATCAAAGATTTTACATCTGCTTCAAAAAGCATAGCTAAAAATCTTAAGGGTTTAATCGATGGAAGCATTAGTTTTTCATTTGATATGAGTGCTGTTAAATATATTGGAGGAATAGTAAAATTTGTAAGAGTATTACTATTATATCTTGATAGTTTTGATGAAAATGCAGTTACAGAAACACAATTAACTGTTGATGATGTTTTAAGAGTTAAACAGGGTGCGATTTTAAAAATTAACAATGAAAAACTTAATTCGCTAGATATTAAAAAATTAATTGGAATTTTGAAAAAAATGACAGATGATAAAGATGGTCAAGGATTGTTAATTTTTAAGAATGTTGTAAATATTTTATTTAGTACTCATGATACTCTTAACTACAAAGGTGATGATGAAGTTTCAATTGGTGGTACTAATGGTAAAACTTATGAAAATGAAAAAGAAATATATGGAAGAATTTTAGGAGACCTTATTATAGAAGTTGTCGGAAGTGAAAAAATGAATGCTGCTTAAACTGGGAAAAACAAATTCTACAGTTTTAAATAATAGCGCCGGCAGTAGCTGGCGTTTTTCAATTCAAAATTTTTTGTATTCTTTTATTATTATATCAATCTATATATCAATCTATATGATTATAAATTTCATCAATATTCATTTTGTTTGTATTAATGTGATTTAGATACTCACCTTTTAAACAACTAAAAAAATACTCTATTTCTCTATTATCTAAGGAATTGCCAACTCTGCTCATTGAAGTTTGACAATTCATTTGTTTTACCAATTCTATAACTTCATTACTAGAGTATTGAGAGCCATGATCTGAATGTAATATAAAATTTGATTTATTAATTTTATTTAAAGTATCTATAACTAATTGCGAGTTGTTGTTTTTTGATAAACATCATGATTCAATTTTTTTAGTTTTATGACTAATAGCTGCAGATAAATAGTAATTATTTCCTTCTACCAAACCCGGAATGTAAGAAACATCAGTAGCAATTATATTGTCTATAGTAGGATTATAATTGCGCTTCACTAAATCCTTAAATTTAGTATTAATATTTTTTGATTCTGCTTGTCTTTTTTTAATTCGGGTTTTAATTATAAAACCTCATCTTTTTAGATAGTGCCTTAAAGTTCTATCGTTGATTGACATATGTTTTTCTTTTAATAAAACACTTATTTTTCTGCTACCATATATAAACTTGGACTCCTTTAATATTTCTTCAACTGTGTTTTTTAAATTATTGTATTTATATCTTCTAACTTTTGGTTTTTTGTAAAATGTTGTTCTATGCATTGATATAATTCTTGCTTTCATACTTATGTTTAGAGATTTTATTTTGCTAATCGCATTTCTTTCCTTTTTATCTCTCTGACTTTTTATTCAATCTTCAATTATTTCTCTTTTTTGCTCTTCAGTTAGATCACTAATTATTCCTGGAATATCAGAATCATCTCTTTTTTTGTATCTTCCAGAGCCTTTTTTTCTATTTAAACTTTTCATACCATAATTATCTACTAAATAAGTTTTTTGTTTTATTCTTTTTTTAATAAATTGTGAAAATTTAATCTGTTTTGCTTTAATTATACGATATTCTTGTTCTGCAATTTGAATTCCTTGTTTTTTATATATTTGAATTATTTTCATTCATTCTTCTACAGTTAGGTTTTTTGACATAAAAAATTCTACACCTCTTTCTAGTGTAGAATTTATTTTTCCCAGTTTAGCTGGAGCTGATTTATTTATTGCCAATACAATTAAGTCACTTATAAATTTAGGGATAGGCTATAGTAGTGGTGGAAGTATAACGGTAGCAATTCTTACACTTAGTTTTGAGAAAGTTTTAAGTTTGCTACCTTCTTTTGCTGATAGTCTTCCAGAGTTTTTAAGACCAATAATCAAGAAAATTGATGGAGCTGGTGAGTGAGATAAGTTTACTTCGGATTGAATAAAATATTTATGATACGATGAAAGTGGATTAGCTGGTATAAGTATTAAAAAAATACTTACAGAGCCACTTAGCGGTTTAATCAATATGTTTAGTGCATTTGGAGGGGGTTCAGAAACTAAAGCCAATGCTTCAGGAAAATTCGATAACCCAAGCGATTCTTACTTGCAATCATATTTGATGTCAAAATCAATCAAAGACATTGTAAATGATTTTAATGAAAGTTTAAGCGGTGCTGATGTTAAACCTTTTGACTTTACTTCTTTTGCAAATGTATGCAAGGCTTTATACAAAAGTGAAAAATACAATTTAGCAACAGCATGAAAATCTTCAAAACCATTGCACGGACTAGGTTTAAATGATAATGGAACAACAATCCAAGACTCTCCAATGTATTTTTTAGAAAAAATGCTAAAAGATAATAGAGCTATGTTATTAGGTGTGTTCAATCTGATTCAAGACTACATAAATGAAATGACAAGAAATTTAGATAACCTTAAAAAAACATATCAAACTGTAGGTAACATGCTGGACATAAATTACACAGTAGAATCGGATACTAAATTTATTTATGAGCTTAAATACAATGATAAATCTATAAAATTTCAAATTGAGTTAGCTGATTACAAAAATAAAAGTTATATTTCAGCAATTTCAGTTGTAGAGTAGGGAGAAGAATTATGAAAAAGTTATTAAGTTTATTAGCTTCATTCGGTTTGATAACAACTACATCTATAACAGCTATTTCTTGTAGTTCAAAACCAGAAATCAAAGATTTAAGCAATTTCACAGCTGAAGATTTAATATTAAATCCAGAAACAGATGAACAAGAAGATGTAGAATCAGCTGCAATTGATAAAATTAATCAAGTGCTAAGTATTAGTGTAAAAAAAGGAGTTGACTTCACTGTAGAATTTAAAAAAGCCAACATTTTGAAGGATGGTTACTTGATTGTTCAGTCTACACCAAGCAGTCAAACAATAAGTGGTCAAGTAACATTTAATGTAAAATATGTTGGAGATCCTGCTTTACAAGATATACAAGATCAAATATCTTCAATTGGAAATAATACAATGAGAGTATCAGTTTCAAAAGACGGAGACAGTAGAACTTTATTAAAAGCGTCAGTGGGCGAAGGAAGTTCTGATTTCATAGATAATGTTGTAGTTGATAATTCAACTATAAAAGAAAATAAATTTGGTGTATCTTATAATGCAAAAAAAGCTGGTACTGCAACAATAGTTTTGAGTTATAGAAAAATAACTAAAGAAGTAAAAATTATTATAAATAAAAACGATTTAGGTATAATTGGAGGATCAAGTTTGATATTAAATCCTTTGTTTAATACACAAAATGCAGCTTCAGAAACTTTCGCTAAAAACATAAGTAAAAAAGTGGGTCATAACATTGATACCACAAGTGATTTCAAAGTCACTAGTTTTAAAGAACCAACTAGTGATTCAAATGGTTCCTTAGGTATTGAGGCACTCTCAACAAGCAATTATATACAAGGATCTGCCTTGTTTAGTATAAACTTTAAGACAGTTGCAACCATCAAAAATCCTGGTGATGATTTGTATGGTTGATTGGGTAGCTCAATGTCATTTGATTTAAGTATGGAAAATGCAAACGGAGTTACAATACCAACTGTAACATTAGATTCTGATAGTGTTGGACAAATAAGTGATATAGTTGTTTCTCCAACCGAGGATATTAATAAGTTTGTAGTTAATTATGTTGGTACAAAAGAAGGTGATGCCAGCATAACAATATCTTATGGAGAAAATAAAGAAAAACTAAAAACCAAAATTACGATAAAAGAAGATAAAAGAGTTGATATCTCAACTTTATCAGGAGAGCAATTAGTTCTTTATCCAACTAGTGCTTATGATTCAACAGTAAGTAAATTTATAGTGGACACACTAAATAAATATTTCCCTGATAAAAAAATTAGTAGTGATGACTTAGATATTAAAAATGATCTTCCGAAAATTAATGACTTAGGTGACGTATCTGATGGGACATCAACCGTTACTTCTGTAGAAAGAAGTGAGTTAGTAAAAGGAAGTGTGAAATTTACAGTAAAATATCCTGTAAAAGATATTTCACAAGTTTTTACATCAAGCAAATCTCAACTTGGACCTATATTATTCGATGGTGATAAACCCGATAAAGAACAACTTATGAAAGCAATAAATAAAAAACTTGGTTTTATTGGTCCTAAATTTTACATAAACAGTTTTGATATTATAAAACAAGATGCCACATCAGCAACTATAACAGGAAAAAACTCATTAAAGGGTGAAGCAACAGTTACTTACTCTAAAGCAAATCCTATTGATTTAAATCAAATAAAATCTAAGGATTTGGGAGAAATAAAAGGAGCAACCGAAAATGTTAAAATAAATATGATTGTTTCAAAAATTAAACAAATCGATCCAGATCAATTTGGTAAGATATCTACATCAGATGTAGAGTTTGCAAATCCAGATGAAGTTACAAACACTAAGGCTGTTATAAGAGCTAAAAAAGACTCAATTTTAGCAAAAGGTCAAGTAGAATTAACTTTTAATTACATAAGAAATTAATAATAAATATTTTGTACTAACTTTAAAAACTTATTTTTGAATAAGTTTTTTTTAATTAAAAAAGAAAAAATTTATTAAACTTTTGGGTGTATTATAATCTAAATTACGAAAAGAGGTATAGATGTGGAAAATCAATTAAATTATAAAGTTTTTGAGAATTTTTTGGAAAAACTTGACAATAATAAAAAACAAACCGAACAAATTCGTAACACTTTTTTAACTAAAAAAAATAGTTTAAAAACAAACTTTATAAATAAAAAAATTAATAGAATGGAGTATATAGAAAGCAAAAAGAGTAATAAAAAATGTTTCAATTCACAAATAAAAAACCAAACATCAGTGGAAAAAAAATTAATTTTAGAGGGTAATCAAATATATGAAAATCTAGTTTTAGAAATTAATAAAAACAAAAAGTGATTTAATAAAATGGTTGGTACAAAAACATTGAAAATTATTGGAATAATTATATTACCAATATTAATTTCAATCGGTATATTGATTGATTACTTGGTGGTAAAACCTCACAACCAAAACGCAAATAAGTCTACTGAATGAGTGGGAATTGGAATATCTATAGCTCTACTTGTCTTGGAGTTTTTGCTAATAACATTCTTGATTCATTTTTCATCTAAAAAATTTATATTTGATACCTTTAATAAAGGTTGGGTTTGTTACACTGTTGGTTTTACTGCAAGTTTTTTTGATACTTTAGGGGTAGGCTCATTTGCCACAAATACTGGGTTATTAAAATCTATAAAATATATAAAAGATGATAAAAAATTACCAGGTACATTAAATTTTGGAATGGCAATCCCAAACTTATTGGCAGGGATTTTACTTATGGGAAGTATAGAAATTGATATGACTACCTTTGCAAGTTTTGTTATTTGCGCAGTTTGTGGAACAATCATAGGTAACTCAATAGTTAACAAAATTAACAAAAAACTTGTTGCACTGATTATGGGGATAGTTTTAGCAATTAGTGCTTTATTGATGTTGATGAATGCAAAGGGAATAGAACTATTACCACAAGGAGATGCAAAAGGTGTATCTGATGTATGGTGAAAATTATTAGTCGGTTGTTTAGTGTTTATTGTTCTAGGAATGTTAATTAGTTTTGGAGTTGGTCTTTATGCACCGGCTATGATACTAATTTCGTTATTACAAATGGACTTTCTGGTTTGTTTCCCAGTTATGGCGTGTTCATCAGGTCTTACTATGCACATAAATGTTTATAAATTTTATCGCAGTGATAACTATATGCCAAGAACAAGTTTCTTGTTGACACTTGGGGGAACAACCGGTGTAATAGTATCATACTTAATTTTTTTTCTTGGAATAGAAACATTAGGTGGTGTACCACAAAAAGGAATAAGTGATGTATTTAAATGAATAAGTGTTTTTGTCATAGCTTATTCATCATACTCACTTTTAAAAGGATATTATAAACAGGTTAAAAAAGACAAACAAGATAAAATAAGTTCCGTTAATAATGACAGCAAATAAATAAATAAAAAATCTGACTTAAGTCAGATTTTTTATTTTATATCGTTTTTACTATTTCCTGTTTTAATGATACTGTCTAAGTTTTCAAAACTAATATCTACCATATCTTTAACTGCTTGATCTGTATAACTTCCTAAGTGAGGAGTAAATAATACTCTTGGTTTTAAATCAAATAACTTTTGATAAATATCATTTGGAATATTATCTTGATGTTTTTTAAAGAATACAATTGATTCATTTTCTAATGTGTCTAATGCTACTTGCTTGATTTTATTATTTTGCATAAACTCATATAAATCTTCATAATTGATTAGCTCACCACGTGCTGCATTAACAATTATAATTTGATCTTTAATGTGTTTAAATAAATCTTTATTAATAAAATGCTCATTTTGTCCTTTAATATATGGACAATGTAAAGATACTAAATCACAAGTTTCAAAAATTTCTTCAAGTGTTTTATATTCAAGTAAATCACTAACATCATTTCTTGGATACAGGTCATAACCATATATTTTAGCGCCCATGCCTTTTCAAGCTTTAGCACATTCTAAACCAATTCTTCCTGTACCAATGATACCAATAGTTGAATTTCTAACTTCTTTTGAAAACATTTTTTCATCAACTGTGAAATCCTTATTTGCCATTTTTTCGTACATATAAATAATGTTTCTAAACATAGCAATACCAGTTGAAAACGCTAGTTCACTTACAGAGTTTGGAGAATAAAATGGAACATATGCCATTTTAAATCCAAGTTCTTTTGCATAATCCAAATCTATGTGGTTTGTTCCAACTGTTCTTGTAAGTAAGTATTTAACTCCAAATTCTTTCATTTTATCTAAATTTTGTTTGTCTGCAGCACAATTCGCTCTCAACAAAACAGCTTCATGACCTTTAATAAGATCAATGTTATCATGTGTTAATAATTCACTAGTTAGAGTTAAGTCATAATTATAATTTTTGTTTGAAAGTTCAAAAATTGGTTTTTCTACATCTCTAACACCGAAACAGATTATTTTCATATTTTTTTTCTCCTTATTATTAAACAAACATTGGTAAACTACCAACTGCTGTTGCTACTATTACTCATAATGGAAGAGTAACGATTGATAATAATGTCGACAAGGTGGTT
The DNA here is from genome assembly GCF_001715535.1 of Spiroplasma helicoides. Lineage (NCBI taxonomy): Bacteria > Bacillati > Mycoplasmatota > Mollicutes > Entomoplasmatales > Spiroplasmataceae > Spiroplasma > Spiroplasma helicoides. The sequence goes on along the minus strand of NZ_CP017015.1, from coordinate 1,202,561 downwards.
AAGTTACTTGCAACCTCAGGTGCTTTGTTGTATGAAATTGAATAAGCAACAACAACATTAGCCGGTGGAGCTGCTGTCATAATTACCATTGCAGCCATACTTGTCATTTTAAATGAGAAAGAATTTGTATAATGACCAAGGCTTGCAACCCCAATTATCATTAATAATATAATGGTTGGTGCTACAACAACTTTAACAACTGAAGCATATCAAAGCATTTTATCTTTCATAGCTTCTTTTAAATTTCCTTTGTTCATTGTCATACCAATTGCTAATCAAGCAAGTGGTGTACAAATTGCTTGTAGAGTTACCAAGATTTTATCTATTGGAGGTAATAACTTATCAACTCTTAAAGGTGAAAAGTTTTGTCCTTTTCCATCATATGGTGGTACACAATTAATACCTGGAATTAATTGTGTAGCTCAGATAATAAATCCCACAAATGTTGCAATTAAAATTGGATTTACAAAAATATTTTTTAAAGTTTGTTTTTTAATTTTTTTAGCTTCAAGTAACTCAACCTCAGTCATTTCACTTTTTGCTTTTTTAACAGTTGTAGCCATTGTTTTTTTACTCATAATAATAAATGCAAATGAATATAAAAATACTCTATAAGGAATATTAAATATATTTGCACTTGTACTACTATCACTATATAAAGCAGTTACAACTGGTATTCCAAAGAATGTTGTTGATGCAAGAGCAATACACATTGCTAATGTATCTTGAATGTCTTTTTCTTTTTTTAAAAAAAAGTATTTTGATATAAAAATCATAATCGCATAAAATGCAAAACCTGTAAGTAAAACAGCCATCTCTGATTTAAGACTTTCTAAACTAGCGTCATTTAAAAAACCTTTTAATGCAAGTGCAGGTAAACCTACAACCATAACTATTTTGATCATCACTTTTTCTCATTCTTGCTTAAATATTTTTTTGTATGCTAATAAGTATCCCAAAAATATAACAGCAATAGTTGCGATAATTGGTGATCACATACTTCACGATTTAAGCGTACTGATTAAAGCGTCCGATATACTTGCGTACATAATAAATTGTCTCCTTTAACTTTAAAATAATACATTAAAAAAAATCAATAGTCTATTTAAAATATTAATAAAAAACTAAATAAATATAATTTAAAGGGATTTACAAAAAGTAAATGAGTTTAAGACCAATGTAAAATAGAAAAAAGGTCTTTAAATAACCTTCAATTAGATTTATTGTTATTTGGTTGTTCAAAGATCAAGCCTAATATGAGATTTTTTAAGATAACTGAGTAAATCTAATATTAACTACATAATAAAACTTTATTTACAAAATTCAGTAGAAGTAATTTGTAAATCAAATCAACTTAACAAAATAAATTTTAATGTGAATAAAAAATTACAATTTAATAAATTATTAATGTAATTATATAAAATATTATTTTAAAAATAGCTAATTTTTGTTGATTAGACATAAAAAAACCGGGGCTAACTAAAAATCATAACTACTCTACCAAAAATGAAAAGTTTAATGAGCTGCGACATAATCTAATATAATTAGTAACAATCTTTTTTAAAATTAATAACAAAGAGTTATAATTTTCAATCAAGTTTATTAATATTGTTCTATTTAATTAAACTTTAATTTTATGAAATACTTTACTTAGAAAAATTTAATACATATTTTTTTATAAGAATTGTTCTCATCTAGTTCAAAGAGCTTTATGCTAAAAATAATTTTATTAGATAAATATTTTATATAAATATCAGAATTATCAGCTCTTTCAAAATTTAATTTTAGATTATATATTTTATTAAAAGGTTTTAAACAAGAGTTTAAATCGTCTATTGTAGTTTGCAAAATATTAAATCAACTACTTATGAAATCAATATTGGATGCTAGTAATTCTTTAAAATAATACATAGGTGAATTAAATTCAACAGTAAAATCTTGTTTAACACCCAACAGTAATCATAAGTTTTTCTCATTTATATTTAAAAATTTCAAGTCTATAAAACTTAAAAATAAAGACTCAACTAAATTAAAATTTACAAGATTATTTCTTTTATTATGAGTTTTTATAAAACAGATGTTTATTATTTCCTTGACAGATTTACTAAAAAAATATGTTTTTAAATCGATTATGTTTAAAGAATTATTATAATTAAAACTTTTTTTATTTATAATTAATTTTTCTAAATTAATAATTTTTTGAATTAATAAAAATATAGATTCTTCTAACAAATTTTTTAGATTAATACCTATAAGATTTTTTTCGTCTAATCAAATATAACTAATAAAGTTGTCGGTAAATTTTTCTCACTCCTTTGAATTAATTTTAACTTTATTGATTAATCCTTGTAAAAAAGGTGGTAAGTATTTTCTAAACTTAGGCATATTATGTAATATTTTAGGTATATCAAAAAAATTTAGAAGAGATCCACCACTGTTGTATCCAATCACTCAATTAATCAACGCTTTTAATAAGTTTTTCGTATATATTTTATATTTTTTAAAAACTAAGCTAAATTCAATAGTATTTTCACCCATTAATTCTATTAGAATATCAACTAAAATCTTCGCATAAACCTCACTTATGCTCTCATACTCTATTTTTAGTTTACCCCCTTTAATATCTACTTCATCTTTACCTTTGTAACCATGAATGTTATGGGTGCTAAAAAATATGTTAAGTATATTTTTTAAAATATTTTCTCCTTTATTGTTGTGGTTATTTACAATACTTTTTAAAACTAAAAGAAAGTTGTTTGCGTCAAAATAATTTAAGTTTATATTTTTAATATTTTTTTTTCTAACTTCTAAAACATCATCAATAGTTAAAATCTCATCAATAATTTTATTTACATCAAATATATTAAAGTAATTTATAACCACTTTAAAAAATTCAATTAGACCAGGTAATCATTCATGCATTTTTTCAAATCATTTTATTTCTAAATTATTGTTAATTAAGTTTTTTACAATTTTTGCTATAGTTTCTGATGCAGTATTAAAATCCTTTATATAATAGTTTTCACCTGTTAAAATATTCAAAGATTTAGCAAAACTAATTACACTATCTTGAATTAACTCGTAGTAAAACATTTTATTATTGTAATTGAATGAAAATGATTTTGCTAACTCTTTAGCTAACTTTTGCTCGTCTTTTAATAATAAAAATATTAATTTTTGCAACTTATCCATAACATCACCCTGTTAATATAATTATATCTAAATTAAATTATTTTTAAACACTTAAAAAGTACAGGTAATAGATTATGTTATAATTTTTTTATAAGCGAGGAAAGAAAAATGAAGAAAGTATTGAGTTTTTTGATGTCTGTAAATCTAGTTGGCTCATCAAGTATAATGGCGGTTTCATGTAAAAATTATGCTCGCGAAGAGAATAGGGCCAACTTAAATGCAATATATCCATCGGATCGTGATTGAAATATTTTGAACGTTAATTCAGATGATTTAGAAACTGTTAAAAATGCAGTTATAGAGAGTTTAAAAAAGTATAAAAAAGTTGAGGTTAAAGAAACAGAAGATATAATTTTTGAAAATTATGTGCCACCCTCAAGCATTGATAGGGGTTCAATTATTGTTACAGCAGTTCCATCAAGTAAGGTGGTTACAGGTTCATCAATTATTTGTTTTGTTATCTTTAAAAAAGATTTAAAAACTCTTAAAGATAAATATCCAATAATTTCTCCTGAAGCAAATACTGAAGCAAGTGCATTTATGTTAATTAAAAAAATCATTAAACAAGAGTTAGATAAAGAAGTTAATGTCAAAAGAACTGATGCTAAAGTTGTTAGCTTTAATCCTGCAACAAAAGAATCAAACGGATCAATAAAAGTTGTTGCTTATGATGATAGTTATTTGGTTGAAGGTGAAATTACTTTTGCAACAAAATATGCTGGTTCAACAAATAGTTAATCAAGATATACATTGCAAAATATAATTTTAAAATTAGAAGTAGATATCATTTTTAACAAAAAATTCAAAAACATATATTTATATAACAAAATAAAGTATTAATTTTATTTTGTTTTTTTATATAGAAAAAAGGAAGCTAAGTAGACCAGTTGTATATACAACTGGTTTTTATATTAGAAAGGAAAATATGCCTAGAAAGTATAGTGAAGATTTAAAAAAGAATGCCTTAAAAAGGTATTGGTCAGGAGAAAATTTAGATAAAATCGCTTTAGAAATGAATATTAAGGCTGGTTCTCAATTAATAAGAATTTGAGATAAAAAAAGTAAACTTACTCATTATGATAGTAGAATTAAAACATGCAAAGAAGTTGAAATAATGAGTAAAAAATTAAAAAAAGAATTTGTATCTAAGGATTTAAAAACAAAAGAAAAAGAAAATAAAGTTTTAAAAGAAAAAATTAGACTTTTAGAAAAACAATTAAAGTTCGAAAAAGAAGAAAAGATATTAGCAATGGCAAGTAAAGAAATTTTGGAAAAGTCCATACCTTCTTGCACAGCAACTATAATGTTGAACATGTTGAAGATGAGCAAGAAGGACAAGATAATGATAATGGCAACAAAAGCTTATAAACATTATGCATGCTGTCAAATATATTATTTTATTGCTAAGCATGGTATGGGGACTAATAGATTAATTAGTTATTTTAAAATTCATAAAAATACATTTTCTAAGTTTAAACTAAAAAATAATTTAGAGAACCCAATAATTATATTTAAAAATGGTCTATATTTTAATGATTTACCAAATTTTAATAGTCCTAAATATACAATAGCCAAAAAACTAATAATAGACTATAATCTAAAAAATAATAGTTTAGCAAGCGGCGCAAATTTAATAAGTAAGTGAATTTATGTAAATAAAGGCGTAAAAGTATCTGAAAAAATGATTAGAAAAATTAGAGTAGATCATCCATGAATATTAAATAATCCAAGTAGAAAGAAACGTAGTGTTAAGAAATCAGAATCAAAAAAACATAATATCTATGTTAGAGAAGACTTGGTGGAAATGAATTATAGTCGACCAAATATAATTGGTATGGATGGAACAAACTTTAAGATATTTTTAAATAATGGAAAAAACAGAAGTAAAATTAATTGTTTAATATCATATGATTGAGAAAAAAGAACTATAGTTAGTTATAGTTTTGATAAAAGTGAAAATTCAAATAGTGCATTATCTGTTTTTAAAGAAACAAATAACTATGCCATTGAAAAAGCAAATCAAAAGATAATACAATCTGATAGAGGTTCTGCCTTTGCTAATGAGCTTATTTTTAACTATGTAAATGAAAATGATTTTATAGTTCATTCTATGTCTAAAAAAGGCTTTAAACATAATGCACCAACCGAAAGTCTAAATGGATGAATTAAACAAAAATTTTATAAAACTTTTGGTAATAAATTTGAAAATAAGGAGAATTTTTATTATTATTTTAAGAAGTTCTCAAATATTTACAATAATTTACAACAAATAAAATATAATTTTAATATATAAAAGACCATTTATTATATTTGCAAATGGTCTACTTAACTTCCGTTATTCTTATATAATTATTTTATGAGTGTTTATATTGTTGGTTGTTTTTAAATTTAATTAAAATTATAGGAGAAAATAATGCGAAAGTACAAGAAAGAAAAAGTGCCAAAAGTAAAAAAACACATTGATATTTCGCTAACAGATTGATCTGTACGTGGGAAAATTTTTATTGCGTTTGTTTTTAGTGCAATATTTATTATAGTTTTATTTTTAAATTCATTTACATTTGTAGCGATTATAAATAACTTTGCAAGAATATTTGAAATCAATATTCATTTAAACCCATTTTTTTATAATAAAATAGCTAACTGATGAGAGTTTGCAACATCACAAAATTTTATTTCAAGAACTATTATAAACTTTTTGAGTATATGACTTGTTTATTTTATGGTTATTGGTACAGTGTTTATAATCATTGCATATATTCTTTTATTTAAAGAATTAGATTTTGACCGCATTGCAAATATTTTATGAAGACCTGTTAGAGCAATTTTTAGAATTATGGCAATGATTTATATCTTTGCTCAGGTTATTCCAGTTATTGTTAATACTTTAACATTTTTACAAACATATGACAAAGTTTGAACATACTTATTGAACTGTTGATCAAATCTTTATGTAATTTATGCTAAAAGTTATTTATTATTAGGGGCTGGATTGTTTGTAATAGTAAATTATATTTTCTTCACAATATTTAGTTTTAAAAATAATGTAGTTGTTTTAATAAATTGATTTACAGAAAAACGTTTTAGAATTATAAATTGAAGAAAAATGCTTTTAATAATTATGTGAGTAAATATATGATTATTAACAGTTAGTGTATTATTGCCTGTATTTATTATGGGAACTCCAACATTATTTTGAAAAACACCACTTCGATTTAGTATCCTTGGAAATTATCTGCCTTGGTTATCATCTTTTGCTTATTATGAATCACAATGAATTTATTTAGCAATGATTTGTTCTTTGTTTATAATGGTACTTTTAGCGCACGCTCATTATGCTTCATTAGTACAAAATCCTGGCGAGATGTTCATATTGTATGTAATGGTTGCTAACATGCAATTTAAAATGAGAGATTTTAGAGAAAAAGATTTCCATTTGAAATGATGATATATGATTGCTTTAGCTTTTTTCCTTGGAGACTTTTTTGTGGTCTATGGAGTAGTTGAGTTATTTAATCAGTTATCTGCAATTTTTACAAAAGGAAGCAATAGGTTAATTGATGCGGGATTTAAATCAACCACCTATTATTTCGAAAATCTTTTGTACTTACAGTCTTTTACAATATTATTTTTTGGTTTTATTGGTTTGGCGTGTGGAGCTTATTTGATTTGAATTGCAGGAGAATTAGTTTTTGGTTGATGAAAAATGTCAATGTACAATTATTTTAAAACATCTTTTTTAAACTTTACTATATTTGGTGTTCTAGGATATATATTTTTATTCTTTGTATCATTCATATTTATTCATTCAATTGTCAGTGAATACTTTTATTCAAACCCTGCTGTATTGAGAAAAGATAACTTTTTATTGTCTATATGCTTATATATTTCATATGTTCCAGTGTTTAATGTTTTTTCAATAATTTATGCACCACTCTTACTGCAAGATGGGGCAATAGGAACATTAATTTTAATAAGTATTTATCAATTTGCTGTTCTAACTACAGTTGGTGCAATATTAATGGATCATTTCTCAATCAAAGAGTGATTCTTAAATATCACTAGACATACTTTCTGACCTCCTGATCTTAAAGGTATTGATGATGAAGATTATGGATTAAGTAAAAAAATGATTTTATATATAAATAGTTTAGAAAAAGAGTTTAGATATTATAAAACAATACAAAACAAAAAAAATAGCGAAGCGCTCGCAGAAGTAATAAAAGAAGTTGAAGAAGAGTTTGAAAACTTTCAAGAACTTATGAGAAATGATGAAAAAGTTAGAAACTATGTCATGTATAACAATATTGATTTGCCATTTTACAATTTAGATGACAAAGACGTTGTACAAAATAATCAAAGTTTTGAATCAACAAAAAGTATGGCAGACGAAGAACTTGATGATATAAATAAATATGATATACAAGAAACAATAAAAACTTTAGATCTAGACAATAAAAATACTGAAAAAAGTTTAGAAGAAAACAAAGAAGAATTAAATTTAAATAATGAACAAAAAAATACTAATGTCATTGAGGAACCTTTGGAAAATATAGAATCAACTCAAATTGTCGGAGTAGAAGATAAGTCAAGTGGTGAACCAGTAACTAAAAAAATAAAAATTGTATTTGATTATTCAAAAGAAAAAAAACAAGAAGCAACGTTGAAAGTAATTCAAGGTGTAGATTGCTACATTTGTGACCAAAAAGTTGAATGGTCTGAATATTTATTTAAACAAATTGCTTTTGGTTATAATCCATCAAATCCGGAAGTAAGAATATTCCATATCAAGTGTTTTGAACAAAATGAAAAGTATTTTGAAATATTTGATATCACTCAAAGATAAAAAAATAAAGGAGAATCAAAGATGAAAAAGTTATTAAAAATCAGTTTTTCATTTTGTTTAACATTAACTTCAACTAGTTTTGTTTTAAGCTGTAAACAAAAAAGAAAATCAGAGCAAACGAATTTCTCAAATGTTTTTAAAGATTTTGAAATGAATGTAAATGATGAAAAAACTTTCGACTTACAAGCACCAAGACCAACAAGAAAAACTGTTATGTCTGTTGATTCATCTGATATTCAAGTTGTAACAGCACATTTTGTTTTAGATAATAAAGTTACAGATCAAACTGTTGCTAGTGATGAAACCGGAGATGGAAAATTTCAAATACATGTAAAAGGAATTAAAAAGGGACAAGTAGTTTTACAAGTGGTATATGGTTCAAAATGAAGCTCTATAAATATAAAAGTAAATAGTACTAATGTACAAAGTAAATAAAAATTCGAATCACTTCGAATTTTTATTTTTCAATTATTTTACTGAATTTACTTTCTCTACATATTGTTTTGCTATTTTCACGATATCTTCATAAGCAATACTTTCAGACGCACCTCCAAGATCAGCAGTAACTCCGCAACCAACACAACCAGCTTTAATAAAGTCGGCTATATTACTTAAATCAATTCCTCCTGTTGCTAAAAATTCAAAGTTAGGGTGTGGATTATGAATAATTGAAATATAATTCATTGGCATAGAATTTGCAGGGAAGAACTTAATTAATTTTGCACCATTAGAATGTAAATTATACATTTCAGTTGGTGTAACTGCTCCAGCCACAAACAATATATCTTTTTCGTTACATCATTTTAAAATTTCTATATCTCCAACTGGTGAAACTAAGTAACTTGCGTCGTGTTCTATTGCTTTTTTTGCCTCTTCTAGTGTAAGTATTGTTCCAGCTCCAATACTTAAATCTGGGAAGTCTTGACTACAAGTTTTTATTAATTTATAAGCATCTGGTATAGTTAATGTGATTTCGATAAACTTAATACCAGCTTCATGTGAAGCTTTAACAATTCTATAAGCATTATCATATGAATTTGTTCTAACAATTGTTGATAATCTATACTTTCTAAATTCATCTATATGTTTTGTAATATTTGACATAAATTATTTTCCTTTCATTTATAATCTTTAATAGAGGTAAACACACGTGATCAAAATTTTAAACAATGCATTTAAAGCTATTAAAGAAGAAATTTTTTTATACCCTTGCCTAGGTCTTGTTTCTAAAAAGAACTCAGGTTGTCATAAGGATATGAATTATAAAACTTTTTTAAAAAGTTATAAAGTTTTAAAAGCGTATTTGCGTAATATTTATAATAATCAAAACAACATAACTAGTTTTAGTGATTTAAATAAAATTGGAATTATTTACGAACAGCTAATGTTTAAAGCAACAAACAATATCAATACACATAAAGGTTTAATATTTGCTTTTGGTATTTTCTTTTATTGCTACATTAGCAGATCTTCAGATGAACAAGAAGTTTTAAACAAATATATTTCAAATTTTTGTAAATCATTAAAACAATTGGACTACAATAAAATAAATTCGATAGGAGCTAAACTTTATATTAAACATAATGTTAAAAGTGCCAGACACATTGCGGTAGAAGGTTATAAAGTTGTTTTTGAAATTTTAGAATTTTATAAAAGTAATATTGCTAATTTAAAAATATCACAAAGGTATAAAAATTATTTTTTACTTCTTAAATGTGTTCTTGCAATTGAAGATACAACTCTAATAAATAAGGTTGGATATGATAAATATTTAAATTTAAAATTTGAAATCCAAAAAAATTTTGATCTAATTTACACAAATAATTATGATGATATGTTTTATAAAACTATTTATAATTTCAATAATTATGCAATTAAAAATAATATTTCTCCTGGTGGTGCAGCAGATATATTTGTAATACTTTTGTTTTTAATAAAAGAAAAGTATTAGTTATTTTTATAAACATTTTTTTCTGTCATACGTTTTTTGATATCTACTTTTTTAATAATCTCAATAGTTGTTTGCGGTACAAGAGATTCTCATTCTTTATTTTCATAAATATTTTTTCTAACTGTTGATGCAGATACAACATTGTTATTAATAGTATATCTTTCAACTTGTTCAAAACCTATATTATTTTTTTCTAAAACTGTATTCATAACATTGTTATACAAGTTTGTTGTTCTAGAGTTTGGCTCTGAACCAACAACTCTTGTTATTTTTGATTTGGTGTTTTCAAATAAATTTACAAAAACATTAGCATCAACTTCTGAATTAGCTATAACTATTTTATCTTCTTCATTTAAAAAATATGTTGGAAAAGTCGCTTTTGAAATTAAGTAATCAGATCCTTTTAGTAAAGCTACATTTGTAAAATTTTTTACAAACAAGCTAAGCATTTGTTTTCTCTCTTCGTATGTAAATAATGAAACATCTTCTTTAACAGGAATTATATATACTTGTTGATACTTTTTTGAAGCATATTCTATTAAAAAGCCATGACCTTTTGTTAAAGGGTTGCAATTCATAAGTAGGATAGCTATGTCGTTACCTGTTAGTAAATTTTGAATATATGTTTTATATTTTTTGTAATTATTTATTTTATTTGTTAAAAAAGCAATTTTATCATTTACAAAAATATTATCAAAACCAACACCTTCAAAAATAAATTTGTTTTCTGGTTTTGTAAAAACAAATATTTCATCTTGTTTTTCTAAATAAATTAATTTAGAAATTTCTGTAACTAACTTATTTAAAAAGTTTTGATTTATGTAATCTTTACAAACAGCAATACATTTAATAACATTATTTAACTTGCTACATGTAGCAATTATTTTTTGTTTTTCATCTTTGATAACTAATGTTGCATCAACTAAGTTATATTCTAAATCAAACCTTTTTAAAAATTCAGTCACTCTTTTGGTTTCAAATGAACTATTTAAATCAATGTAGTACATTTTAAAATTATTCATCGTCCATTACCTGTAACATAATTCTTTGGATGTCTGTAAAGTATAATTCAATTGATTTAACCAAGTCTTCATAATCTTTTGTAAGAAGCGCCTTACAAATATTTATATGTTGATCTAGTATAACATAAAAATAGTCTTGCGCTTTTTTACTGATTAAATATCTAACATTAGAAAATAAGATTTCAAATTTATTAAATAAGTTTTTAGTAAAGTATTTGTCTGAGACAGAAAATAGTAAGTCATAAAACTCTTGGTTTCATTTTTTTAGTAAATCGTAATTTGCTCTGTCTAAGCCTTCTAAATATTCTAAAACTTTTTCAACAACTACTCTATGATCTTTGTTTGTAATTTTTGTAAATATATCTTTAAAAATAATTAACTTTGCACACTTTCTTAACTCTATAACTTCAGTGAGTTCATGGTAAGTTAACTTTTTGATAATTACACCCATATCTTTTCTAACAACTAGCAAACCATATTCTGCTAGTGTAGAAATAACTTCACGAATCTTTGTTCTTGAAACATTATATTTATTTGATAAATCTATTTCTTTTAATCTATCATTAGGACTTAATATTCCTTCTGAAACATCTTTTATAATGTCATGCATAATATATTCTTTTGAAAAAGAAAAAGAAATCTCTGTTTTTAATAGTTCATCCACAACTTTTTCTAACTCTTCAATAGGGTGAGTTTGTTTAAACGCGCAGTTTTTTGCAAATTCACTACACATCAAACACACCCTAGGTAGTTTAGCTAAATTTTCTCTAGTTATTTTTTTAGTTAATGAAACATAAACATCTATATCTACTAAACTTGAGTGTTTACCTAAAATATCTTCAAAGTCTAAAGCAATTTGTTTAACTTGATATGGATGACCTTTGCTAACCTCAATAAAGTATATATATCCAGCAGCATCTTCAAAAAAATCATAATTTATATTTTCATATAATTTTTTTAACATGCTTAAATATTCATAAAAACATTTTTGTATAAAGTTTTTTTTCAGTTGTCCAGTTTTATTTGCTCCAGGAATATTTAAAGATAGGGTAGTGACAAACTCTGAATTTTCTAGTTTTGATTTAAGAACGCGCGTTCTATTTTCACGCGCATCTAAAATTTCTTCTAGAATATTTGGCATCTAATCAATTTCCTTTACTTTGTAAATGATATCAATAATTGATCCATCTCTATATTCTACAACAGCAACTGGTTTTGAATAATCATATTCTATTGGTTTTGGTTTACCTACAATTGAGTATGCAAACTCCATCATTTCTTGTAATGTATTTATTTTTACATTAGCTTTTTGTAAACTTTCAATAATGTCTTGTCTATTTGGATTAACAGCAATACCATAATCGGTTACAATTACATCAACTGTGTTACCGGGTGTGACAATTGAATTAACATTTTCTACAACACAACTCATTCTACCTCTGATTAAAGGTAATGCCACAATTGTAATTTTTGCACCTTGAGCAGTATCTGGGTGACCACCTTGTGCACCTCTAATAACTCCATCACTTCCAGTAATAACATTTACATTAAAGTTTAAATCAACTTCTAATGCACTTAAAATAACATAATCTAATTTGTTAACAAAAGGCGATTTATTTTGTGCATTTGCATACATTGATGCAGATATTTCTATATGGTTTTTATTTTTAGCAATCGAATTAACAGCTGATATATCAAAACATTGTGTATCAAATAAAGCTGTTGTTAATCCAGTTTCCAATCAGTTAACCTGGTGACCTGTTATTCCTCCGAGACAGAATGATGATTTAATATTTTTTTCAACCATATGTTCTGTTAAAGTTTTGATTGCAGATAAAGAAGCTCCACCGGTTCCCATTTGAATTGAAAAACCCTCTTTAAAAAGTTCCGTATTAACTATAACTTTTGAAATAAAGTCAGCAATAATTTCTTCTTTTGGTGCTGAAGTAAGTCTTATTTCTTTTGAAACAATTTTATTTGGATCTCCAATTTGATCAACTACAACAACATAGTCAACTAAACTTTGTGATATTGAAATAACTTTATTTGGATAATCAACTAAGTGATCGGTTATAATGATTGTTTTTGCAGCATACTGTGCATCAACCATTCCATAACCCAGACTTCCACAAGCTGATTGACCAATAACACCGTTACAATTTCCCATCTCATCTGATGAACTTGCAGCAATGAAAGCTAAATCAATTTTTAAATCTCCTGATTCAATTGCTCTTGCTCTTCCACCATGACTTCTTATAATCATGGTATTTTTGAACTCACCTGATGAAACAAATTTTCCAAGTTCGTCACGACAACCAGAAGTTTGTAATCCGGTAACTACACCTTTTTTAATGTAATCAATTAAAAAGTTATGTGCATCTGTGAAACTACTACTTGCGATTGTAATGTCTTTTATTTTTAATTTATCAATTACTTCCATAACAAGTTGAATTGTTTTATCTCCACTTCTAAAGTGGTGGTGGAATGATATTGTCATTCCACTTTTCAATCCTGATTTTTTTACTGCTTCTTCTAATGAAACAATTTTATTTCTAACTACTCCATAATTTGGCAATTCAGTTTTATTAGTTGAAAAAATTGAAGGTTTTAACTCTTTTGAATTGTAAGCAACAAGTTTATAACTAATATCTTTTATTTTTTCAAGATCTGCTTGTTTTATTTTTTCACTCATATTAATAATCTCCTTCTTTAACTAATTCAAACTGTTTTGCAATTTCAAGTATCTCCATTTGTTTTTCAACAACTGGTTTGTCAACCATTGTTCCTCTAAATTGGAATACTCCAACTCCTTCTTGAACACTTTTATTAAATGCTCTAACCATTTCTAAGGCATACTCTACTTGTTCAGGGGTAGGTTTGTAAATTTCGTTTATAAATCTAATTTGATTTGGGTGAATAACAGATTTTCCATTAAACCCTAATGATTTTACAAACTTAAATTCTTTAACAAAGCCTTCCTTGTCATTTACATTTGAATAAACTACATCGAATACATCTAATTTTAATGCTCTAGCTACATGAACTAAATGTTGACGTGCATAAAGTAACTCTGTTCTTTGTTCAGTTTTTTCTCCTTTTAGATCTAATATGTAGTCAAATCCCCCAAGAGCAACTCCAACAATTCTTTCACTTGCTTTTGCTATTTCAAATGAGTTTAAAATTCCTAATGCACTTTCAAAAGCTAAGAACAATAACATTTTGTCTTCTCTTTTATATTGTGCTTCAAATTTTTCTAAAACTTTTACTGCATATTCAATGTCTTCAACTTTTTCAACTTTAGGAAGTCTTATCATGTTAACGTTTGATTGTACACAAGCTTCTACATCTTTTTCAAATCAATCGGTATCAATTCCGTTTACCCTAACACAAACTTCCATTCCATATTTGTTGTAATCCATGTCACTTAAAATTTCTCTTAATAATATTCTAGTACTATCTTTTTCAGAAAATGAAACTGCATCTTCTAAGTCAAACATAATAGTATCTGGTTTGTAGAATACTACATCACGATACATAGCAGGTTTATCAGCTGGCACAAATAGCATGTGTCTTCTACTACGATTTAATTTTCAACCTTTCATACTACTTACCTCATTTTTCAATAGCAGCTAAAACTCTTGCTCTAATTACAGCAGGAATAGCCCCTTGATCATTGATTTCTAACTTTAAATCTGTGACATTTTTTTCTTTGCAAACTTCTAAAATAATAGCATTGATTTCATCTTTATATTGTTTTAAAAATTTTGATTTAATATCTATTTCTAATTTTTTGCTAGGTGATTCAGAGATAACAACCATAAGGTCTCCTGATTCTACACTACCAACTGTTATTGAAACGTCCTTCATAATAAATTCCTTTCCTATACCACACCAACTGGTAGTGGTTCTTTTGCATAAATTGAGAAGAATACTCCAGCAAATATTAAGATAATACTTCCTGCAATTCTACAAGTAATTTGTCCTCATGGCATTAATTCCATTCTATCACTTGTACCTAGAACCATAATAGCTCCACTTCCTCCTTGTGCAGTCATACATAATCCAGCAGCAACACTTGATTCAACTCCATAGAAGTTAAATATTCTTGCTGTGAATAGAGGAAGTAAACTTGCTCCTAGAACAAATGTTAAACACATCAGTAGTGTTGTTGGGTTTAGCGCATTTACAAATTCTTGGAAATCAATATAGTTCATACCAACAGCAAACATCAATAATCATGTAGTTTGTTTTGATATAAATGTATTTACTTTACCTACCCCTTTTTTAATTTCTCTTGGTATTAGGTTTATGATGTTGATTAATAATCCAAGCACGATCATTCATGCATAGTTTGGTATTAAAATACCTAAAACATCTTTTGTAAGTAATTTATCAGCAATAATGTCTGACAAGATATAAATTACACCTATTACTAAGATAGCAACAGCAACGTTTCTATCTTTTGCTTCTGATTTTCTTTCAGTTGTATGAATATCTTTTTTAACAAGTCTTCCATCTCCAGAAAGAGAAGGTCTTGCTTTACCAATAGCTGCAATTAATCCCGCCATAACAACAGATAAAATACTTGCAACAGTTGATACAGCTAAAGCTGCTGACATTCAATCTTTTTTATCAAACCCATTCATACCAGCTATTTCACCAATTGGTTGAATTCCACCACCATTACCATCACATAAAATCGGTAATCAATAGTTTAAGAAGAAATCTTCTAGTGATAAACCAGTTATTAACATTCCTATTAATCCAAGTCCAGTTGCACCAAGTGTACCAATTATAATCAAGGCAAAGAATCCACCTGTTGCTTTAATAATAAGTTTTCTTGGTATTAGAAGTACTGCTCCAACTAATAGAACTGATATATACATTCCTAAGAAATCTTGATCTTTAAATCATACTTTAACTGTACTTTGAACTTCAGCTGGTAGCACATCAAACTCGACAAAGAGACTCCCAACAATCATACAACCAATTAAAGCCCCTCCAAAGTATTTATTTCAGATTGGTATTTTTGCAAATACAACCCCAAATACAATTGATAAAGTTAATAAGATTGAAATTGCATAAATCATTTTGTTGGTAACAACTCCAGCATAGAACGCTCCCAATATAACTCCAACAATAATTAATAGTAAGTATAGAGGAATTGTTCAAATTTTGATTGTTAATCAATCTTTAAATGAGTAATGTTTCATTTCTAACAATTGTTTATGTTTTGTAGCCTTTCATCACTCAAATTTAAGTTTTTTATTGTCAACCCAATCAAGAAATTTTAATTGCATTGGCATATACTCTTTATTGCTTTGCTCATAAATTTCTTGTTTAGCATTCAGTGTTGCTTTTTTAAGTTCTTTACCAACTAAACCTTGTTTTAATAACTCTTCTTTTTTTAATTTAAATTGTTTTTGAAAGTCTAGTTTTCCATATTTTTTTTCAATTGATCTAATATAAATTTTTTCATTATATTTACGTGAGTTTTCAACCCCATCATCTAAGTCAACTTTTGCTAATAGGTAATTTTGTTCTAAAACTTCAATATCTTCATTTAAATCAGACACTTTTTTTGCAAAAATAGATTCTGTCAACCTAATCATTTCATCATGATAATCTTGAGTCATTTTTTCAGCCTTTAATTTTTCGTCAATTAGTGCTTTGTTTTTTGATAAATGAGCATCAATTTTTTCTCTACGTTTTGTAAAGTGTAAAACAGCTTTTTGATAGCTTTTTTCAATTCTTTGAAACTCTTTATCTTTATAAGAATTTAACTTTTCAAGCTTTTTGTCATAAGTTCCCATAGAATTTGTCTTTTTACTTTGGTATTTACTCTCTTGTTCATCTGTAAGAAATTTGTACATAAATAACCTCCTTATAAATTGATTATACATAAAAATTGTATACAATCTAAAAAATTGTATACAATTTTAAAAATATTTTTATTTTGTAAATCAAACATAAAAGGTATAATAAAAATAGTTAAAATTTAAGGAGACTATATGAATAGATATACTAAGTTTATTAGCTCATTTTTTTTATCTTCAATGGTTGTGTCATCAAGTTCGAGTGTTGCATCATGTCAAAATGAGAAATATAAAAACGCAACATCTGTTTCAATTAGACCTGCAGATGAAGTAGTAGATTTACAATTTAATGATGGAAAGGGTTATTCTGATTTGATTGGTTTGTTAACTTATTCAACTACTAAAATTTATCAGAGCGATGACTGACAAAAAAACTTACCTTTACAATTAGAAGATGACAAAGTTCTTGGAACAGACTACAAAAATACTGAAAAACAAGATTATTCTAATAAAGGATGAGATGAAGAGTGACAAGAAGAATATGAAGATCATTTCATTTTAGGACCACATGATGGTTCAAAAATATATACAACATTTTCTAATGGTAATGTTAATTTCACACCAATTGCTGATGAATTTGTAAGTATTTTTAAAGGAATTAATAGACTAAAAAGCTCATTTGCAGACAACGATTATCGATATTATTTATTTACAATTTCAGGTAACAAAGGGAATAGTAAGTTTGATTTATACATTTATCAACTAATAGAATATTTTGATAATGATCAAAATGCATATATTGGTCAATATTATAAAAGATTTCAGTTTAAAGCCGATTTGAAGTATTTCACACAATAAATAGGAGGAAAGATGAAAAAGTTATTAATACCATTGCTAAGTTTGCCTATTATTGCAACTTTTGCATCCAACTTAGTAGTAAATGTAAACCGCTGAAAAAGTGATGAACAAAATGTTAGGGAAAAAATTAACTTTATAATTGGAACTGATGAAGACTATCCTGAAATTAGTGAAGAGTATCTTAACTCTTGAATAAGAATTCATGACTCAGCTATTCTTGGGGTTAATAAATCAAATGCTGCAATCGATGATTACTTTACTTATGAATATCGTAATTTATACAATAAATATAAAGATGTTGATTATAAAGGAGCAAAAGATAATTATGGTATACCAAAATTTGAAGTAGATAATGTTTTTGAAGCCATTTATCGTTCTGATGAGGTTCAATATCAAAGTGCATATACTTTAAAAGCATTATATTCTGAAGCTTGTATAAACATTATCAAAGGGAATTTTAATATATTAATAAACCCATCAAGTGAATCGGTATTATGGTGTTTCAAATATTTTAATGCATTGTGTTATTTCCAATGATTAAAAGTTTGAATTTATGAGGTTTCAACTAGTGTTGAAATTGGTTTAAGCATTGACTTTTATACTTTACCAAACTATGCATCTGTTGATGAAAATTATGAGCCAATTTATCAAAAAGGACCAAATCCTGCATATAAAGCTCCAACACCAGTAACTTCATTAAGCTCAGATTTAAAACCATTTATTGAAAAAGTGTATGATTTAGTATTTATAAAAAAAGGTGATTTAACAAAAAGTTAGGAGAAAAAAGATATGAAAATAAATTTAATGAGTAAAGTTAACAACTATAAGCATATTTTTTCATTGTTCTTTAAAAATATTTTTGTAAATTTTAAAACATACATTTTTTGTTGAGTTATTCCTGCTGCTATATTTATAATTTTGACATTGCTAAGCTTTAAAAATAAATCAGGTGTTTTATTACCGCCACTTATTATGAATTATCTTTCTATATCAGTTTATTTCTCAGCATTCTTTGTTGGCATACTTGTGATTGATTGAAAAAAAAGAAACTATCTTGTCAAATTAAGACTTGGGAATTTAAATACAACAAATTTTCTTTCAATATTATTTTTAAATAATTTAATAATTGTTGCTGGTAGTTTTTTAATCAATCTTGGAATTTACAATATTATGGTTTATTCTGAATGAACTAGAATTACCTATAAATTGTTACAAAATATTAATGGTCCAGTATGATCACTATTCTTTATAAATATGTTATTTATGCTTTTATTTTTAACAGCAGGAGTCATGTTGTTGACAAGCGCTTCTAAAAAAGCAGCTATTAACTTTTTAAGTATTGCACTATTTGTAGTATTACTAATGATGTTTTCAGATTCGGTGATTGATCCAGATATTATGAATTCAAATACGTTCACATATGCTTTAGGATTTTTAAATCCAATTAAATATTTTGTGTGAACAGGAATGCTATTTACTTCTTATAGCTTTTATGACAAAATGGGAATTTCTCAAATTATGCCTTTAGAAAGCCCACACATACCTTTTAATAACCTTTTACCAACTGTCTTACCATCAATTTTATTTTTAGTAGGAATGATTATTTTATATAACTATTTATTTAAATGGGGGTACAAACAATAATGAATAAACTAACTAAAAAAATATTATATATTTTAACAGTCACAATCATTCCAATTGTATTTGTTGTACCTTTGTATTTTTTTGCAATGCCAAAAGTTGGTGAATCAAGTTTAACAAAAAACTTAAAAGACTTTGATTGAAGTAACTCTGATTTAGGTGATGGAATTACTTATAATCCATATAATGACAATTATCAAGCAAATTTAAATACTGATAGTAATATCAACACTACAATTAGCCCTGACTATTACAAAAACTATTTTGACTATGACAAGTTGAATACTGGTTTTCAATGAAATCAAAATATCTCAAAACAAATGGCAACAGGGGTACCTTTAAATAAAGGGTTTATGCCAAATGGAAACTTTGCTGTTGATTTTGGTATAGGTTCACCAGCACAAGCATATCGACAATTAAACTCAATTTTAACTTGAGACCCAAGTATTGATGCTGATGCTAAATATAATAGATCTCAAAAAGATTTAAGAAAGTCAGAATTTGTAGCAAAGAAAAATGTTGCTTCTCAAGATGAAAGACTTAATTTTGATTATTTAGGATTTTCAACAAGAAAACACAGAACTTTTGATAACACAATTGTTGGTACAAAAAATCCATTTGAAAATACCAATTTAAATTGACAATATAATAATGTTTTTGTTAACTGATCGGGTTCATGATTTGAAGGTCCTGTAATACCACCACCAGCCGATACAATTGAAATGGCTCATAATAATGGGGGAAAAATATATGGGAATGTCTTTTTAGATGGAACTCATGGTTTAACAGGAGATATGTTAAGAGATTTTATTGCTCAAAATAGTGATGGAAGCTACAAAGTTGTTGACAAGTTAATTCAAATAGCAGCTTATGAAGGTTTTGATGGATGATTTATAAATAACGAAGCAAATGGTTATTCACCAAATGGAACTGTTTTAGACTATAAAAGTATGGAGCAAATGATTAAGGAATACCATAATAAGACTTCAATATCTAATGATCCAAAAGTAAAAAATCAAAAACTAATTTATTATCGTAATGCAAGTACTGTTAAGTATTCAGCGCTTGACAACCGCTATTATGATAATGAAACTGTTGATATGGCTTCAACAATTTATAAAAATAATGACTTTACAAAAAAAATTGAATTACAAGTAAACTTTGGAGAGACACCAGATAGTACTACTCAGTTTTTAAAAGACCACCCCGATTACACAGGTTCAGACATTTATGGACTTGTTAACTCAGGTTGAGAGGCTTACTTGCATGGGTTTTATGATTACAAAAATTTAGCCTATAAAAGAAAAGTCTTACCTGATGGTACTTATCAATTTGACAAAGACGTTTACACAAGTATTTCAGCATATGAAGATGAAGGACCTGGACAATTTGCAGCTCCTGCAAGTGCATTATCAACAAGACCAATGGATCTAATGAGAAAATACTTATTTATGGCTCAAGTTCAACATTTATATAATGATGTTATGTATAGTGGAGTTAACTTATTTATTGATGATAAAGTTGAAGGGTATTCAGAAAACACATTACAGAGAACCGCTTCTTCAACAAACCACAAAACAGAATTTGTAAAAGCAGATCCGAGAATTCATTTTGATAAAGAGTATCAAAATGATTCAAGAATAAAAGGTAAATCAGGTTTATATGACTATGAATACAACGATAAAAATAAAGGTGTTAACTCTCATAGCTTTGGAATAGGAAATTTAATTAGAGAAAAAACTGTTTTCACAGATGAAAACTTAGATAATAGTTATTTAACAACAAACTTTTCAACTGGTAGTGGTATCAAATTTGCTGGAACAAATAGTGTTATTAATTATCCTTGAACAAACAAAAGATTAGCTGATATTTTACCAACATACAAATGAAGAATTTTCGACACAGACCATCCAGATGAACCACTAAGAATAGATGAATTTGCTGGTGGTTATGATTATGATCAAGTTTATAAAAAAGGAAACTCAATTGTAATAGGAAATGGTTTTGATGAAACAGGTCAAATCGTAGAGAGTGAATATTGGAATCCTAATACAACTTATGGTTGAGATATTATGGGTACTAATATTGCTAAAAATGATAAAAAAATAAGTATCGTTTATAACGATAATCAAACAGAAGCAAAGAATAAAGCTGAAGTTAAATTAAGATTAACCTTTGCAGATAATAATGGTTCAGCATCTTGAAATAATAGTAACGTTACTATTTTAGACCCTCAATCAATTGTAGATAAGGGTAATGGTTGAACTGAAATTAGTTATGACTTGAGTAAAGTTAACAATATAAGTGAAACTCACAAACTTGCTGCAATTGGATTAAATATTAAACCTAAAGTTGATAAATTTAAATTTAATGTTGGAGAATTGTCAGTAATTGATAACTCATATCTAAAAAACGATAATCAAGTAAATATATCAAATCCAAAATCAGAATATGTTGTGTATCGTGACAGAGATGACGAAAAACTAAATAACATTAGATTTAGTTGAGATGCTTCAAATTATGATGCAGTTGATTACTTTGAAATCTATGTTTTAAGTGATGAAAAGTGATATCGTGTAGGTGAAACAACTCAAACAAAATATTATTTAAGAGATCTAACAAGTAAAAATGGTGTAACAATTGCTATCAAACCTATTTTAAAAAATAAAGAAAGAGAAGGTGAGTTATATAAATTTAAGTTAAATTTATAGATGATTATGAGACTAAAAAAATTTAATTCATGTATAAAATACTTATTTAAAACAAGTTTATCATCAGTTTATACTTATGCTTATATAATTGTGCTTCCTGTTTTATTTGAAGTATTTATGTATATTTACTTTATTCAACCATATATAAGTGCTGATAGAGCAATTGTTATTGGGCCAATATTGTTTTTCTCAATGATAATACCAATGCTATTTGTTACAAATATTATTGTTACTTATCGAGAAACAATCTTTTTAAAACAATTAAAGAACTTTGGTGTTTCAAACTTAATGTTTTTGGGAACATTACTTCTAATATTTTTAGTATATGCATTTGTGGCTTTAATTGTAAGTTCAATTTTATTGGTTATTTTAGACGCTGCTACAAAAAGCAATAAAGTAATAGAATGTATAACAACAATGATTTCACAGCCTTCATTTTTGGTTATAATTATTAATTTGTTATTAAATGCCACAGTTATTTATTTACTAGGAGTAATTCTTTCTGGGTTCATTAGTAATATTTATCTAGTTCAAGGACTTAGCCTAATTATTCTTGCATTTTTATTTGCATCGGGAGATTATTTTATCGATTATGAATTCAGTCAAAATCAATACTATCAAGGTATAAGTTATTTAAGTATTCAAAAATATTTTAATTGAATTTACTATATGGCTTATACAAAATCATTTGATGGTGGAAAAAGAGTTTATCTAATTGCATATAATATTGGATCAATAATTCCATTTAAAAATGTCTATGCACCATTATTTTCTATGATTTGTATTGCGCCTTTCCAAGGATATATATCATATGCAAGTTTCAATTTATCTTTTAAAAAATAAAAACCTATTTGTTGAGTCTTCAATAAATAGGTTTTTTTTATTATTTTTATTCTTGGATTTCGTAGTATTTTAATAATCTTTTTCTTAAACTTCCATGTTTTTCAATGATAGTTTTCATATCACTATCTTCATAAATCTCACCACTTTTTAAAATAACTACTCTATCACACAATTCTTCAACTTCTTCAGGTATATGAGAAACTATCAAAAGCGCAACTTTATTATTTTTTTTGTATTCTTTAAAAAACTTGATAAGTTTTATTTGCATCTCTAAATCTAATCCTGTTATTAGCTCATCTAAAATTAATATTTCAGGATTATTTATAATAGATAAAAAACAATTTGCTCTTTGTCTTTCCCCTCCAGATAGGGAATCAATTGATTTATTTATAAAGTCTTTTAAGTTAAATGCATCAACTAATTGGTTAAATTCATCACTATTAATAAAACTTTTATCTTTATAAAACTTTACTAAATCTATTATTTTAGTTCCAGGTGGTCAGCTACCATCTTGAAATTGCATACCAACACGACGATTAACATCTTTTGCTTCTTTATCACTCGTATAGTGAATACTTCCTTGAGTTGGTTTTAATAATTTGGCAATTATTTCAACTAAAGTAGTTTTACCACTTCCATTTGATCCAATAAAAGCAATTGCAGCATTATCTTCAATGTCTAGTGTGATATCTTTTAAAACATGTCTTTTTCCAAAATATTTATTTATGTTTTTAAGTTGTATCATATCATTCTCCTTGTAATTTTTAACTATTTATATATTAACATAAATGTAATTAAACAAAAATAGTCATAATTTTTTATAAAGTTTATTTTTTTAAGTTTTTAACTAATAATTAAAAAAATATAAATAAAAGTAAATCTTATAAAATAAGTAAAATCAATAAAAAAACTCTTAAGTTTATTAGCATCAACACGATTGCTTCCTACTAGCTCAAATTTTGCACTTTTGTGCGCAAATAAAAAATACAAATTATTAATTTGAAAAAAGAAATATATTAACTTTTTTATAATAAATTGATATTAAAGAACAGGTATTTTACAAAATGTTGCTGAATCACTTAAATATTTAGAAAATGCTTAATATGAAATCAACTTTTGCCAATTTTAAATTTATGTATATACCAATTGATTTAAAAATGTTTGTAAAAAACAACTTTATAAATTTTTCTAGATTAGTTGAATTAAATTACTTGTAAAGTTATATAAAAAAGTTTTTTAAAAATGCAAATTATTAATAGAAGAGAAAACTCGAGCAACTCATCCTATAGTGTGAAAACAACTTTCTACAAAAAATATGGTTTAAATAAATACAATAAAAAAAATATCGAACGTAAATATTTAGAGCTCAAATTTCATTTCAGTAAAAATAAAAAGAAAGGTGAATTGTGCTAAAAAAAATTTTAAATATTAAAAAAATTTTTATAGAATTTTAAAATAAAATACATTTAGGAGTGAAAAAAATGAAAAAATTATTAAGTTTATTGGCAGCTACAGGATTAGTAGCTACAAGTAGTTCTGTTGCGGTTGCATGTAATAAAAACAACGATGCTTCAACAACACAAGATGACGGGAAAATTATAGATTTATCAGAAATGTCAATTAAAGAATTAGGTGACATTAATGGTTCAGAAGCAACACCTTCTGTTGCCACAATCGTAAAAGCTATAAATGCAAAAAACAGCAATTATGGTTTAGCTGAAAATGATGTTGAATTTGAAGGTGCAGCAACAAATTCAAAAGCAACAATTAAAGCAAAAACAAGTTCAAGTAAGTTTATAAATAGTGTAGAAGTTACTTATAGCTATAATCAAGTTTTAGATTTATCTAAATTACAAAATAAAGAACTTGGAGAAGTTATTGGTAGAGGGACAAGTCCAGTTATTTCAGACTTGATTAGAGCTATTACTTTAAAAAATAGTAGTTATAATTTATCTGAAAATGATGTTGAAATAGATGGTTCAGCAACAAATTCAAAAGCAACAATTAAAGCAAAGGCTGACTCAAAAAAATTTACTGGAAGTGTAGAAGTAACTTATACTTACAAGCAACAATCAAGTCAAATAGATTTGGCTAATTTGACAACTAAAGATCTTGGAGAAATAAAAAGTATTCAAGAAAATATGCCTTCTCTTGCAGAAATAGTTAAAGCAATAAACGAAAAAAATGAAAATACTAATTTAACAGAATTGGATGTTGAGTTGGGTGAAGGTCAAACTAATGAAAAAGCAACTATAAATGCTAAATCAGATTCTCCTGTATTCAAAGGAACTGTTGAAGTGACTTATACATATAAAGCTGTAAAAAGCATGGATATGAGTTTAGTTGAGCAAGCAATTAAAGGGGAAGGGGATTTTGGTGCGCAAAATCCTGCAATTTGCAAACTTGGAATTACAATTGACCCGGATAAAAATAAAGATGAAGAGCAAGCTTTTGCAACTTTGAAAGATTATACTCAAAAACTTTTAAATTTAGCTGCAATACAAGGATTAAACCTTGATTTAAATAAATTATTAGAAATGATTACTCTATCTTACTATAGTGATGATAATTCATCTGTATTACACAAAAATGGTGAAGTAATTAAATCATTTAAGATTTCTTTAAAAGAAGGCATGAATTATCATATTGATGGGTATTATGTAACTGGGGAAATTAAAGCTAGATTTGTAACAAAAGTTGATATAAATACTGTTATTGTAGGCAATGATATTGGTGAAATTGAACCTAAATCTTCATCGGCTGCAGCTCCGGCAACAGCAATTAAAGATGCTTTAAAAGTAAAATACGCAAACTTTTTAGAAGAAAATAAATGTAATGAGCATTCTTTTGATGTTGACTATAAACAAGTAAAATTAAATTCAGATAAAAGTGCAGGAACAGCAATATTGCCCAAGTTAGTTGGTATGAATCAAATTTTTTATAACACAAAAGAAGTTAGTTTTACTGTTAAAAAGTAATTATTATGATTTTACAATTTCAGTAAGAAACTAGATTTTCTAAAAATAGTTACTTAATTATTTTACGGTTATGTTGTCTATTCTCAAATAAATTAAAGTTGATATTATTTGATTTGTGATATTTTATTTTGGAATTATTAATTTATCTAAATAATAAAATATTTTGAAAAATTAAAAAATATTTTATTTTTTCAAAATATTTACACAAAACTAAATTGTTTAGTAAAATTATCTAGTATAAAACAAGGAGGAAATAATGAAAAAGTTATTAAGTTTATTGGCAGCAACAGGATTAGTTGCTACAAGTGGAAGTGTTGCAATTGCATGTAACAAAAATAAAGATGCAGATAGCAGCACCGAAAAAAAAGATTTAAGTGTTTTAGAAACTAAGGAATTAGGAGAAGTTACCGGAACAAGTGATTTACCGACTGCTGCAGATCTTGTTAAAGCAATTAATTCTAAAAACAAAGATTATGGTTTGACATCAAATGATGTGGACTTAGATGGAAAACCAACCACTACTTCTGCTAAGTTAAAAGCAAAAGATAGTTCAACAAAGTTTACAGGAACTGTTGAAGTTAAATACACATACAAAAAAGATGATTCAAGAGCAAATTTTGATCTGTCTCTAGTAAGTCAAGTTATTGATAATACTGGTCAAGGTGCACTTGCTAGACCAAATTCATTTAATATAGGTTATTTGATGGTAAGCGATATTAAAGATCAAACTAAAATTTATTCTGATTTAGATAGATTTATTGGTAAGGTAGTAGATAAAGCAAAATTACTATATCCAACAGTTACAAAAGAAGCTATAATGGGAATGATTAATATTGATTATATTGATGCTAATGGAAACAAAATTCAAAATGGTGTTGAGGTTGCTTCGATAAAAGGTTCTGTAAAAGATGGACATGCTGATGATATTGATAAAATTCATGCCGTGGGTACAGTTGAAATTAAAATAAAAGAATATAAAAAATTAAGTAATTTTAACTTCAACAAAAATTTGGGAGAACTTTCATTTTCTAATCCATCAGATTTAGATCTTTCAAAAGAAGAATTTTTAGGAATGTTCAAAACAAAAAATGAAACTGCAATTAAAGACTTTCCATACGACCAATTAGAAATTAGAGACTTTTCCTTAGAAAAAGGAACTGCTAAAATAGGAGTTCAAATAAATGGGGATTGTTCTCAGGAAGATATTGATTTAACATTTACTATAGGTAAATCCGCAGCACAATTCAACTTAAGTTCATGAACAACTTACTCAATATATTATCCATTTATTTATGATGATTATGAATCTAGTGGTGATTTAAAAAATAGAATAGTGGATTATTTATATGATGTAAACAATAATATTGAATTCTGACAAAAATTTTCATCAGATACAGGATCATATCTTTTTATAGGTCAAAAAGCAGCTTCTGATGATCAATCAACTACCACTAAGGATGGAACAATTGATAAAAGTACTTTTGTAGCAGATTTTGAATCAATTATTGATATTAATAACAAAGATAACAGTAATACTGACATAACTATATCATTTAAAGAATCTGCAAAAGATAAATATCAAGGATACACACTTGTTGGATCTGCTAATATAACAAAAGAACCTTCAATGGGATAAATTATTATAAGTAAATATTCAATTATTAAAATTTTTAATTTAAAATTTACATAAAAACTTTCTCCATATTCATTTTTTATGGAGTTTTTTTATTTTTAAATTATGTTTGTAATAAATCTAAAATTATTTATAAATTTAGATTGCTGAAAAAATAAGTTAATATTTTTACTATATGATTTTTATGTTTTTATAAATAAACAAATATAGAAAAAAGGAAGCTAAGTAGACCAGTTGTATATACAACTGGTTTTTATATTAGAAAGGAAAATATGCCTAGAAAGTATAGTGAAGATTTAAAAAAGAATGCCTTAAAAAGGTATTGGTCAGGAGAAAATTTAGATAAAATCGCTTTAGAAATGAATATTAAGGCTGGTTCTCAATTAATAAGAATTTGAGATAAAAAAAGTAAACTTACTCATTATGATAGTAGAATTAAAACATGCAAAGAAGTTGAAATAATGAGTAAAAAATTAAAAAAAGAATTTGTATATAAGGATTTAAAAACAAAAGAAAAAGAAAATAAAGTTTTAAAAGAAAAAATTAGACTTTTAGAAAAACAATTAAAGTTCGAAAAAGAAGAAAAGATATTAGCAATGGCAAGTAAAGAAATTTTGGAAAAGTCCATACCTTCTTGCACAGCAACTATAATGTTGAACATGTTGAAGATGAGCAAGAAGGACAAGATAATGATAATGGCAACAAAAGCTTATAAACATTATGCATGCTGTCAAATATATTATTTTATTGCTAAGCATGGTATGGGGACTAATAGATTAATTAGTTATTTTAAAATTCATAAAAATACATTTTCTAAGTTTAAACTAAAAAATAATTTAGAGAACCCAATAATTATATTTAAAAATGGTCTATATTTTAATGATTTACCAAATTTTAATAGTCCTAAATATACAATAGCCAAAAAACTAATAATAGACTATAATCTAAAAAATAATAGTTTAGCAAGCGGCGCAAATTTAATAAGTAAGTGAATTTATGTAAATAAAGGCGTAAAAGTATCTGAAAAAATGATTAGAAAAATTAGAGTAGATCATCCATGAATATTAAATAATCCAAGTAGAAAGAAACGTAGTGTTAAGAAATCAGAATCAAAAAAACATAATATCTATGTTAGAGAAGACTTGGTGGAAATGAATTATAGTCGACCAAATATAATTGGTATGGATGGAACAAACTTTAAGATATTTTTAAATAATGGAAAAAACAGAAGTAAAATTAATTGTTTAATATCATATGATTGAGAAAAAAGAACTATAGTTAGTTATAGTTTTGATAAAAGTGAAAATTCAAATAGTGCATTATCTGTTTTTAAAGAAACAAATAACTATGCCATTGAAAAAGCAAATCAAAAGATAATACAATCTGATAGAGGTTCTGCCTTTGCTAATGAGCTTATTTTTAACTATGTAAATGAAAATGATTTTATAGTTCATTCTATGTCTAAAAAAGGCTTTAAACATAATGCACCAACCGAAAGTCTAAATGGATGAATTAAACAAAAATTTTATAAAACTTTTGGTAATAAATTTGAAAATAAGGAAAATTTTTATTATTATTTTAAGAAGTTCTCAAATATTTACAATAATTTACAACAAATAAAATATAATTTTAATATATAAAAGACCATTTATTATATTTGCAAATGGTCTACTTAACTTCCGTTATTCTTATTACTTTTCTTTTATAGTAAATTATTGAAATTATTATAATATTAATTTGCGATTTTTTTAGCATAATATTTTAAAGTAAAATTTATTATTTATAAATTAAAACTTCTAAATAAGTTATTTTAATTTACTTTTTTAAATCTAAGCTCATTGTTTCTATAAACAGAATACTGAATTAGTTATTTGAATAAAGTTTTAATTAAAATAATATTAGTACGATTTTAGAAAAAAGGAAGCTAAGTAGACCAGTTGTATATACAACTGGTTTTTATATTAGAAAGGAAAATATGCCTAGAAAGTATAGTGAAGATTTAAAAAAGAAAGCCTTAAAAAGGTATTGGTCAGGAGAAAATTTAGATAAAATCGCTTTAGAAATGAATATTAAGGCTGGTTCTTAATTAATAAGAATTTGAGATAAAAAAAGTAAACTTACTCTTTATGATAGTAGAATTAAAACATGCAAAGAAGTTGAAATAATGAGTAAAAAATTAAAAAAAGAATTTGTATCTAAGGATTTAAAAACAAAAGAAAAAGAAAATAAAGTTTTAAAAGAAAAAATTAGACTTTTAGAAAAATAATTAAAGTTCGAAAAAGAAGAAAAGATATTAGCAATGGCAAGTAAAGAAATTTTGGAAAAGTCCATACCTTCTTGCACAGCAACTATAATGTTGAACATGTTGAAGATGAGCAAGAAGGACAAGATAATGATAATGGCAACAAAAGCTTATAAACATTATGCATGCTGTCAAATATATTATTTTATTGCTAAGCATGGTATGGGGACTAATAGATTAATTAGTTATTTTAAAATTCATAAAAATACATTTTCTAAGTTTAAACTAAAAAATAATTTAGAGAACCCAATAATTATATTTAAAAATGGTCTATATTTTAATGATTTACCAAATTTTAATAGTCCTAAATATACAATAGCCAAAAAACTAATAATAGACTATAATCTAAAAAATAATAGTTTAGCAAGCGGCGCAAATTTAATAAGTAAGTGAATTTATGTAAATAAAGGCGTAAAAGTATCTGAAAAAATGATTAGAAAAATTAGAGTAGATCATCCATGAATATTAAATAATCCAAGTAGAAAGAAACGTAGTGTTAAGAAATCAGAATCAAAAAAACATAATATCTATGTTAGAGAAGACTTGGTGGAAATGAATTATAGTCGACCAAATATAATTGGTATGGATGGAACAAACTTTAAGATATTTTTAAATAATGGAAAAAACAGAAGTAAAATTAATTGTTTAATATCATATGATTGAGAAAAAAGAACTATAGTTAGTTATAGTTTTGATAAAAGTGAAAATTCAAATAGTGCATTATCTGTTTTTAAAGAAACAAATAACTATGCCATTGAAAAAGCAAATCAAAAGATAATACAATCTGATAGAGGTTCTGCCTTTGCTAATGAGCTTATTTTTAACTATGTAAATGAAAATGATTTTATAGTTCATTCTATGTCTAAAAAAGGCTTTAAACATAATGCACCAACCGAAAGTCTAAATGGATGAATTAAACAAAAATTTTATAAAACTTTTGGTAATAAATTTGAAAATAAGGAGAATTTTTATTATTATTTTAAGAAGTTCTCAAATATTTACAATAATTTACAACAAATAAAATATAATTTTAATATATAAAAGACCATTTATTATATTTGCAAATGGTCTACTTAACTTCCGTTATTCTTGAGAGCTATTAATAGTGAAGTTGATAATAAAAAACGAAGTTTATTAATAAAAGAACTTTTTGGTAAAACCAATAGCAATTTTTACATTGAGCCAAATATTTATTTTGATTATGGGTACAATATTTTTTTAGGTGATAATTTTTATGCTAACTTTAATGCTACTTTATTAGATGTTTATCCCATTATTTTTGGTGAAAATTGTATGCTGGGTCCCAATGTTCAAATATATACAGCAACACACCCAACAGAATTTCAACCAAGAATAGAAGGAAAAGAGTATGGTAAAAAAGTTGTCATCGGCAATAATGTATGAATTGGGGGAGGTTCTATAATTCTTCCGGGGGTAACTATTGGTGATAATGTTGTTGTAGGAGCTGGTTCTGTTGTGACAAAAAGCTTTGGAAGTAATGTAGTTATTGGTGGTAACCCTGCAAAAGTAATTAAAAAGTTATAAAAATAAAGTAAATTGTTAAAAACATAGTATTTAAAGGTTTAAACTTGATATACATCTTTATATTGGTATAATTAAAGGGTTGGGTAACCAACAATAGGAGGAAGTTATATTATATGAAAAAACTATTAAGTTTATTAGCAGCAACTGGATTAGTTGCTACAAGCGGAAGTGTTGCAGTTGCATGTAACAAAAAAGAAGCAGAAGCAGAATCAATCCCATCTAAGGATTTAGCATCAATAACTGCTAAGGATTTATCACCAAGCGCTAACGATGAAGCATCAGCAAAAACGGCTGCAACAACAGCTCTTAAAGCTTATCAAGCTAAAGCGAAATTAGCTGTAGATTATACATTTGGAACATTTACAGCAGCTACTGCAAGTGATAAAGCAGGATCAATAGTTGTTGCAGCAGTAAAAGATAGTAAATTACTTACTGGAACAGTTACATTTACATTAAAATATGTTGCATCTGCAGAAAAACCTGAAGAAAAACATGAATTAAGTTCAGTTATTAAAACAACTGAACTAGGCCCAATCACTTTTTCAGGAAGTGTACCAACAGCTGAAGAGTTGTTGGCGGGAATTAAAGCTAAAAATTCTGATGCATCAAAATTAACTACAAAAGATTTTAAAATTGAGTCTGAACCAGCAATTTCTGCAACAGCTGCAAAAATTACAGGTCAAGGTAATACATATCAAGGAAGTGTTTCACTAACTTATAGTAAAGCAGAAGCACCAGCATCTAAAAAAGATTTAAGTACTGCAGTTACTACAAAAAATTTGGATGCATGACAAGGAGCTGCCGATAAACCAACCGTTAAAGAAGTAGTAGATCAAGTAAATGCTAAAAATCAAGGTTTAGGATTGACAGAAGGTGATGTTGATATGGCTGCACCAAGTGGTTCAGATCTAACAAAATCAGCTACTTTAACAGCAAAACAAAGTTCATCAAAATTTAGTGGAAGTGTTACAGTTACATATACTTATACTAAAAAAGCAGCATCTAGCTCAAGTGATGCATCTTAGTATTATTTTAAAAGTTTTCTAAGTTTTTAAAGTTTAGAAAACTTTTTTTATTTTTAAAAATAAAAAATGTAATATTTAAAAATTAAATATAATTTTCTAATTACACATTATTTTAAATAAAACATAAAATTATAAATGAAAAAGTTTTTACATGTTGATTCAGAAAGAAAACAATCAACAATTTTAAACTTAAATACTAAAAATTAGCTTGTAAATAAACATTTCAATGAGCATATTTCTTAAAAATAATTATCTATTACATACCTTTTAACAAAAAAGTTAATTATTTAGTATTGTTGAAGATGCTAACATTGGTTTTATTATCAGTCATAAATTATTACTAAAAATGATTTTGAACTATGTAGAAAAATGGTCAAAATTATTTCTTTCATAAAAAAAATCTATTTGAAAAGCTCATAATACATTCTGACAATAAAAATCAGTACATCTTTATATTTGCAAAAAGATATGCAAAAGAAATAATATAATCATTACATTATCTAAACATGTATTCTATAGACAATGTAATGTGCACAACTTTCTTTCCATTGTGAAAAGAAGAATGAAAGCAAAAACTAAAACAAAATAACTCTAGGGATTTAAAAAAATAAACTGCTAATTAAATAAAATTTTATAATTATGAAAAAATATTGACAAAACATAAAGGCCATGAGCTAATGTTTATTTAAACCTAATATAAAATAAAAAGAATGTTTTAAATTATTTTTAAACATTCTTATAAAAAACATTTTGTATACTCGAAAAATTATATTTAAAAAATTTACCTATAATTTTTTTATTTAAGAAACATGTTATTGAATACTGAAGTGATAAATATTTTACAAAAAAGCTCGTATTATATAAATATGATATTATAAATTTAATATGTTATTATGAGTTGTAAATAAAGGAAGATGTGTATGCCTAATATGAAATCCCATACTTATCCTAAAGGATTGCTAAAAAGGTATTTAAATTACTTGAGGAATAAATTCAACAATTCTTTATTTATATTGAAAGTCAATATTGACAATGAATTAGAAATTATTAGTAAGTATAGAATTAATAATGAAGAAAAAATAACTAATTTGCTAAACTCAGACAATAACTTTTACTTGAATATAAAAAAAACCAAGTTTAATGAAAATTTAGAACTGGTGTGATCACAAATTGAAAGTAAGTTTATTAATTTTTGTGATAAACTTCTTAAAATTTTACCTAATTTTAAAAATAATTCTTATAATTTAAAAAAATACAATTATAAATTAACTAAAAGTTTAGAAGTTTTTTTAAATGACAATAGACAAAAAATCTTTGATTTTATAAATATGACTCTAACTAGAGAATATAATTACTATTCAAACAAACACGATTTTATTAGTAATTTTTTATCAGAAAATCAAAAAAAATTAACTAATGAAATAAAAGTTGATAAAAAACTAAAGTATCTAAAAGATTTTTTGAATCAAAATGCTGCTTTAAAACCAACAAACGCTATAGACCCAAGTGATTATGAAATCTATTTTATAAATTTTCAAACACAGTTATTGTTAAACCCTTCTTTAATTTTTTTAGATGAAGGAGTGTTTATTTTGCCTTATATTTCTGAGTTTATGCTTTTATTTGTAAAAAAAGGTAAAGAAATAGTATGAGATGCTGAAAATGATAGGGTTTTATTTCAAGTACCAAAAAGTGAAAATAAATTATATAATAATATTTTTTTCTGCAATATGCCTTTTAAGTCAAAAGTTAAAATAAGTGATAATTATGAGTACATTAATTTTCTAAATAGAATTCATATGGATTTAATAAAAAATTGAGCATTAACAAACGAAAATAAGTATAGACATATGTATATAATAAGCCAAGAGGATAAAATTAAGTAACTTTATAGTGAAATAGATAATTTTTTAAAAAATAATGATTATTACACTTATTTAGAAAAAAAACTTAATTGAAACAAATCATTACTATTTAAAAACTTTCTTTACTAATTAATAAATAAAGTTATATTAAAATACTTGGTTTATCTTTTTTAACCTCTGATATTTTATTTTTGATGCAGTATTTTAATAAATAATTTATTGTTATTTGATTTAATTTAGTATTAAAGCTAATGTTTTTAGAATCATAACTTTCATAAATTATTTTTGCACTAAATTTATATTTATCTTCAACTTGATTGTTTGAAGATATTAAAATAGTCTTAAAACCAAATGAGCTTAACATTTCAAATGCTCTAAATATAGTTCTCGATTTAAATTGATGAGAATAAAAAACAATTGTGCTATCAGGACTTATATTTTCAAACAATGTTATATTACCAAATATGTCATTTGTGCAAAAACAATTAAAACCAAGTCTAGAAAGAGATTGAAAAAGTTCATTTGCAGCTATGAAACTATTCCCAAAACCAACCATAATTATTTTAGGTGAATTTATGATCATTTCAGATATCTTATTAAAATGTGCTTCACTGTAAGCATTTATGTTTTGAGATATCATACTTAATAGAAATGTTAAGTCTTTTTGTGATTCTTTAAAGGTTTTTGCATTTATAGTTCTTTCTTTTATTTCCATCTCCAAAGACTTTTGAAAACTTTTATAAGATGTAAACCCTATTTTTTGAATTAGCTTTGTTATTGTAGAGCTAGTTGTATACAGTTTTTTTGAAAAATCTTGAATAGTTAAACCAACAAATTCTTCCATATTTTTGTAAATTAAATTTAAAACTTCTTTTTCTAAATTAGTTAAATTAATGTAATACTCATCGATAAACACCCTATAAATCCTCACTTTTTATAATAGTACTATAATAATTTTCTATTTTTAGAAAAAAATACAAAGTTTTTTTCCATATTTTATAATAAATTTAAGTTAAGTAGAAGGAGGATTGAGAATGGTTGAAAAAGAAAACTTTTTATATGTTCCTGAGGTAAAGGATTGAAAAGAACTTTTAAAAATAGGTACAAGCTATTTAAAAGAAAAAAACATTGTCACAAATAAATATCATGAAGCTCTATTAAAAGAAATTGATAAACTAGGATTCTATTTTATTATTTCAAAAGAAATTGCTCTTGTTCATATAGCACCTGGTGGAGAAAATTTAAAAACAAACTTGTTATTTATAAATTTAGGTAAAGAAATAAACTTTTCAAGTGATGAAAGACACAAAGTTAAACATTGTTTTTTTCTAACAGCTATCAATTCACAAGATCATATAGAAATACTATCTAATTTCGCAAAAGAAATGTCTAATAAACAATTTGTCAAAGAATTAGATGGTGTAAAAGACTACGAAAACTACTTATCAATTAGTAAACAATATTTTAAATAAATAAAGAAAGGGATGAGAGAATGAATTTATTAACTACGTTCAAAGAACAGGGTTTAAATTTTATTAATGGTTTTTTTGGTACACCAGCCTTAATAATTGGTTTATTTGCTCTGATTGGTTGTTTAGTACAACGTAAGAAATTTACAGAAATTCTGACCTCAGTTTTTAAAACAGTTATCGGTTTCTTGATAATTGGTGGAGGAGCAGGAATTATTGCTGGATCAATTGGAAAATTTGGGTCTGCATTTAACTTATTATTTGGTAGAGAAGGATGATTGGCAAACAACGATGTTATGCCAGGACTACACCTTGCTCAAGAAGGATTAGCACAAATTGCAACAGCAGGTTCACTAATATTGGTATTTGCTTTATTATTGAATGTTCTGATTGCTAAATTATCAAACTTAAAATATATTTATCTAACAGGACACAGTGCTTGATACTTTTCAACAATGATAGCAAGTGTTCTATACCTTGGAGGTATTAAAGATACGCAAGATGTTTGATTAATAGTTTTAACCGGATCATTATTAGTTTCAATGTGAATGGTATTGTCACCAGCATTATTAAACAGACATTCAAAAATAATAACAAAAGGTAACAGCTTAGCTGTTGCACATACAGGATCAATTACATATGCATTAAGTGGATATATTGGAGAATTGATTTATAAAATGAAAAAAGGAAATGTTAAATCAACAGAAGAAATAAACTTCCCAAAAGGATTAGCATTTTTAAGAAATACAAACGTTTCTATAGCATTAACTATGTTTATTCTATTTAGTATAGTTTACTATACTGCATGAGGAGTAAAAGGATTTGAAGCAATGGTGGCGGCTGGAATTTTAGGACAAAATGATTCACCAATTGCACAAGGAATAATACAAGCTTTCACATTCGCAGCTGGAGTAGAGGTTTTATTAATTGGGGTTAGAATGTTTATTGCTGAACTAGTTCCTGCATTTAAAGGTTTTGCTGAAAAAGTTGTTAGAGGTTCAAAACCTGGTATTGATTGTCCAATAGTATTTCCATTTGCACCAAACGCTGTAATTATGGGATTTATAGCATCAACTATTGGGGGATTTATAGCATTTGCAATTAACATTGGTATATCAAATAGTGTTGGAGCTGAATCAGTTTGAGCAGCAATAGTAATACCAAGTGTTGTTCCTCATTTCTTTACCGGAGCAACAAGTGGTGTATTTGGAAATGCAAAAGGTGGAATTATTGGTTGCTGAGTTGGAGCATTTATAAATGGTCTTATAATATCTCTGGTACCATATCTATTTATTGTTTCAGGATTAACACCAGCATTTAGTTCTGGAGGATCAAGAACATACATCACATGAGGTGATGCTGATTTTATTGTTGGAGTTATTCCGGCATTAATAACAAAATATGCGGGTAAATGAGCATTATTAGGAATTACATTAGCAGCATGAGCAATGTTCCCTGGAATAAGCGCAATTATGCATATTGCGAGATTAAAAAACCAAAATTACAAAAATGTATATGAAAACAACAAAAAAGTATATACAGATAAAGCTACTGAATTAAAAGAAGCAAGAATTAATCATAGCAAACAAATAAAAGAACTAAATGATGAATTAAAACAAAAATCAGCAAAAACCGAAAAAGATGAAGTAAGAGTTAAAATCGATAATGCAACTAAAGAATATAACAAACAAGTAAGAGAAATAAGTAAAAAATACGATAGTCAATTACTGGAGTATAGAAAGGAATAAGGTAGTATGAAATTTGTAGCAGTTTGCGGTCAAGGATTAGGTAGTAGCTTAATTATTGAAATGTCTATAAGAGACATATTAATATCAATGGGAAGAGACGATATTGAAGTAGAACATACTAACTTAAATTCATTTAATAATGGCGATCCATCTATTGATGCAGTAATTTGTGGAATAGATTTAGCAGATTCAATTGACTTTGAAAATAAAATTGTTTTGAACAATTTATTGGACAAAGAAGAAATTGAAGAAAAATTAAGCGAGTTTTTTAAAGAAAATGCAATGTAAAATAACACCATCAGTAATGACTTGTGATTTACTAAATTTCGAAAAAGAGCTTTATGATTTACAAGAAGCTGGCATTGATTGAATTCACTTTGATTTGATGGATGGTAAGTATGTCAAAAATCTTGGTTTAGCCCCACAAATGGTTTCTAAAATTAAAGAAAAATTTCCAAAGATTATAATTGATCTTCATTGCATGGTTAATGACATTGAAAATATACAAGATATTTTAAAAGATGGAGACTATGTAACAATACACTTTTCTTCAAAACAAAAATCAAGTTTAGAAGAAATCTATAATAATTTAAAAGTGAATGGACTGAAAGTTGGTCTAGCAATAGATTTAGATGATAAATTTGATGATTATGAAAAATACTTAGAAATAGTTGACCTAGTAACTGTTATGAGTATTAGACCAGGTTTTGCAGGATCATCATTTGAACAAAAAGCTTGAACAACAATTGAAAGATTAGCAAATTTAAAAATAGAAAAAAACTTCTTAATTCAAATTGATGGGGGAGTTCGAGAAAACAATATATATAAACTAGCAGAAAATCAAGTTGATTTAATTGTTGTTGGTTCATGATTATTCGGTGAGCAAGATTATAAAAATAGAGTAAGCAACTTTTATATGAAAGTTAATTATTAACAAAAATCTATTTCCATATCCTTATCTATAAAATATGTACTAACATATTTTATAGATAAGGATATTTTACTTTTAAATTACAGTATACTTTTTATTATATATAATAAGTTATTTTAAAATTTGTTTAATTAAAAATTTATGAAAAAATGAGCTTTTTTAAAAAATAATTATAAAAGATATGATATACAAGTTAGAAATAACAACAGGAGAAATAAAAATAATAAAAAAAACTTTTAGTGTTTAAAATGATTTTTAAAAATTTATTATAGAATCTTTTCATCAAAAGAAATAAAAAATGCAAATATTATCTAAAAATTTTATAAATTGTAGATAGTTTGTTAACCATTATTTTAAATTAAAGTTGTATAAAAAGATTTTTAAGCAAATAGAAGTAGCATTAAATTATTATCTGGTTTTATAAAAAATATTTACTTAATTCAAGCTGTAATTTTATTTTTCATAGCCTTTGCTTTATTTGCTGGAAATTACTTCTTGGATTACTATTATGTACAAAATGATTATTACCAAGCAATAGTTATATCAATCCAATGAGATACTTTAATTGAATTTATTAAATTGCTTATACCAATTCATTTAATTGTGGCAGAGAAATGTTTGCAATTGTTGATTATATCGACAATATAATAGCTTTTAAAAATGTATTGGCACCACTATTCTAATCAGTGTTTATAACACCCCCCATTATATTATCAATTTACTTTTTTTTAATTTATCTATCAAAACATAATAAATTACTTTGTAAAGTCAAAGATTATTTAACTTTAAATAAATAAATCAAAAAACTTAATGAACTAGAGTATATGACTAGTTTTTTTAGTTTTTTTAATAACTTTTCATATACACTAAAAAAATGTTATAATAAAATTAGTTTATTTTAAAACTTTTTATTAAAATTATACAAATTATTATAAAAGAATGAGTAAAAAATAGGGTGAACATTATGAAAAAATTGCTGAGCATCTTGTCAAGTGCATGCATATCTTTTTCAAGTACTACAATTTCAGTTTCGTGTTTGACTAATAACAACAAAGTACTTGCTGATCTATCAACAATAGAAACACAAGATCTAAATTTGGAACCACCAAACAATACAAAAACCGCAGCACAAAGATTAGTTCTTGAAAAAATTAAAACTTTATTCTCAATAGACATCAAACCTGATGTTGATTTTGTTTATACTTTTGAATCAGCAACTTCCCAAACACCAGGTGTTTATAAAATAATGGCTTTAGAAAAAAGTGAGAAAATCAAAGGTATTGCTGTTTTTAACACTAAATATGTAGAAACAAATACAAATCATAATACTAAAAAAGATATTAGCTCAATTTCTAAAAAGGATTTAGGAACTATTGAAGGTTACTATGATTTACCAAAATTAGAAGATATTATAAAAGTTATCAGTACTTTAAACTCTGGATTTTATCTTACTACACAAGACGTCCAATTTGATAGTGATTATCCAACAACTACAAAGGCTTCATTATCTGCTAAAAGTGACTCTGCATTGTATGAAGGTAGTGTTGTTGTAAATTACACATATGTAAAAAAAGAATTTAAAAAAGTCGATTTGAGTCAGTGATCTGTTAGTCAAGTTTTACCAAATTCAAATACACTTTTATCTGTTAAATCAATTGTTGATAAAAAATTAAAAACTTTAGCTGAGTATTGTGAAGCGGATGTAGACTACACGGTTTCAGAATATAAAAATTCTTCCAAAGAAAAAGCAGGATCAGTTAAAGTTTCTGCAATAGATGATAGTATCTTTTTTACTGGCGAAAAAACAATTGAGGTTCAATATAATGAAAATCCAGATGAAAATGCTGATAAAGAATATAATTTATATTCTTTACAAGGTGATGATTTAATATTGGCACCAAGTAAAAATAGTTTGGATGATACCGAAGCGTTGTTAAAAGAATTTTTACTCAAAAAATTTGGAGTAGATTTAGTTGAAGGTAGAGACTATCAAATTGTTACTGATGGTGGAGATTTTAAGAATCCCACAAAAGATAAAGATGGAAGAATACTTATTATGGGATTTGCTTCTTATAATTTCCCAACAAATGCTTTATTTAAGGTTAAAGGGGCGGCTTTGTTTAAGATATTACTAAGTAAAGATTACCCAGATGTAACAGACTTGCTTGGTATGTTCAATGGTGAAATAAAAGTTTTTGGTAATAAAAATGAAGAAACAATTATAAAACAATACGCGCTACAAACTATTAAAGAATTATCTCCTAACGCTGTTGAAGGTAAAGATTTTACTATTGAAGATATAGATTTAAAAAATAAGAAAATTTTTGTAAAATCTATCAGAGAAAGCAAAATACTATCTGGATCTTCATCATTATCTTATAAGATTGAAGGTGAAAATTAGTATGAAAAAATTATTTAACGTTTTGGGAATGACAAGTTTATCTTTAAGTTTTATTTCTACAACACAAGCATGTAATTTAAATAAATCTGAAAAAACAGTAGATTTGTCGTCAATAAGTGATGAAAACTTGATTTTAAATCCTTTAGCTAATAATAAAACAAGTTATGAAAATGCGGCAGTTGAAACAATAAAAACTTTATTTTCAGTTGAGTTACTCCCAGAAATAGATTTTACAGATACATGTAAATTAGCTAGTAAGAATGAAGATGGATTAATTACTTTAACCGCAAGTAGAAATAGTTCAAAAGCAAAGGGTATGGCCCATTTTATAGTTAAGTATAGTTTTCCAGAAGATAATAAACTTTCATTAGAAAATATAAAAAATAATAAAATAGAGTCTAATTCAAGTGATAAAGAAACTATTTTTCAAAAGGCAAAAGATTTAATAAAGGATTATTGTCCAAAAGCTATTGAAAATAACGATTATGAGTTAAGTAATTATAAGGAAGCAATTGAATCTAGTGATGGAAGCCTTCATGTAAGTGCTCTTAAAACTAGCAAACTTCTTATGGGAGAAACTGATTTTGTAATCTCATCAACATCAAAACCTTTTATAAACAAAGACATTTCTGATTTGAAAGGTGATGAATTAATTTTAAAGCCAAAAACAATATCTAAATTTGATGCATTGCAAGAAGCAGCTATGGTTATCCAGTATTACATAAAATCAGATATAGAGGTTTTGCCACAAATTGATATTGCATTAAACATTTGAGATGAAAAAAATAACTTCAAAGCTGCAACAAAAGATTCAGACGGATATGCTGTAATAATTGGTATTTATACAAGTGATCTTTTGATTACTGGAATGGCCACTTTTATTTTAAAATATAATGATAATGATTTATCTCAAAAGTCAGATCCATTTGATGCGGAGCCAGGTTACGAAGAAGTAAGCTCATTAATAAACGAAGATACATTAGAAGCAAGTGAAAAAAAGTTAACAGAATATGATGCTTGATTGGAAAGAAAGTATAAAGGTGTAAAAAGAAATGTTGATTATGAGTACGTATTTGTACGAAGATTATTTTGAGATAAAAGATGAACATATTATTACAACTTAGTTGCAAAAGATGATAGTAAATATTTGTATGGAGGAAAAATAATAAATATTTTATATAAAAATAAATCGTAAGATTAAAAAAGTAGCTAGAAACCTACTTTTTTATTTGTTTAAATAAATTAAAAAAGCTAAAAAACTTTGTGATGATTAAAAATTATAAAAAACCTTAATTACTATTTAATTAATAAGATTTTTTTATTCTACCTCGATTTATCAATCAAATAATAGAATAATCTCGATAAGGTTTTATAAAGAATCATGATATATTTTTTGATTATTTAAAAACTTAGTAATTAGATATTTATTTATACTAAAAACACTTTATAAATTATTTTAAAAAAAATAGTAAAAAATAGCGTGAGCATTATAAAAAAATTGCTAAGCATCTTGTCAAGTGCATGCATTTCGTTTTAAAGTACTATAATTTCAGTTTCATGTTTGACTAATAACAACAAAGTACTTGCTAATCTATAAAAAATAGAAACACAAGATCTAAACTTGGAACCCCCAAACAATACAAAAACTGCAGTACAAAGACTAGTTCTTGGTAAAATTAAAACATTATTTTCAATAAACATCAAAAAGGATGTCGATTATGAATATGTTTGTGGTAAAAAAGCCTATTTTGATCATGGATATACATATCAATACGAATTAGTGGTTAAAAATTACAGTAAATGCTTATATGGTGGGGCTATAATATTTATTGCTCTTCCAAACAATCCAATTTAATTCAAAGTAGTTGAATAAACTACTTTTTTATTTTATTAATATTTTTTACAACGGATAACAATTTCAAAAATACTTTAAATATGATAAATACACAGACATTTTTTAAAACTATCACCAATTCAATAATCGTAGCACTTTTTAAAATATTGACAAAAATTTAAACTTTTCAGGAATTTTTATAAACATTATTTCATATCAAAATATAAGCATAAATATTTATTTTGAGGTGTTTAATCCAAAATTATAACTTCGATTCTTGTTAAAGCACTTTATTTAAAAATTATTTTAAATA
Source organism: Spiroplasma helicoides (assembly GCF_001715535.1). Lineage (NCBI taxonomy): Bacteria > Bacillati > Mycoplasmatota > Mollicutes > Entomoplasmatales > Spiroplasmataceae > Spiroplasma > Spiroplasma helicoides. The sequence continues at coordinate 1,159,637 of NZ_CP017015.1, read as the reverse complement.
TAAGAAATACTGCTATTAATTTCAATAACTTAAAATTATAAAATATAAGTGTTATAATACTATTAGTTGGAAAACCAACATAGGAGGAAAATATATTATATGAAGAAACTTTTAAGTTTATTAGCAGCTACAGGATTAGTTGCTACAAGTGGAAGTGTTGCAGTTGCATGTAACAAGAAAGCTGATGATAAAGCAACTACAGCATCAACAGATTTATCAACAATTAAAGGAGCTGACTTAACTGTTAAACCAAGTGATAACACTGAAGCAGCAGCAAAAACAGCAGTTCTTGCTCAAATTAAATTAAAATTAAAATTAACTACTGATGTAAAAGACTCAACTGATGTTGTATTTAGTGCATTTAGTGCAGCTACATCAGCAAAAGCAGGAAGCATTGTTGCAACAGCAGCTGACGCAAGTAAAGTACTTACACCTAAAAAAACAGCTACATTTGCATTAACATATGTTGCACCAGCAGCTAAAAAAGATTTAAGTACTATAACAACTAAAGAATTAGGAGAATTTTCAGGAGTTGGTGATACACCAACAGTTGGTGAAGTTGTAGAACAAGTAAATGCTAAAAACTCAGGTTTAAGCTTATCAGCAGATGATGTTGATATGACTACACCAAGTGGTAAAGATCTAAAAGCTTCAGCTACTTTAACAGCAAAATCAACTTCAACAAAATTTGAAAAAGCAGTTACTGTAACTTATACATATACTAAAAGTGCAACGACTACTAAAAAAGATTTATCAACAATCACAGGAAATGATTTAAAATTAGAAGTTGCAGATAATCAACAAGCAACAGCCGAATCAGCAGCAATTGCTAAAGTTAAAGAAAAATTAGGAGTAGATGTAGTTAAAGGTACTGACTTTACAGTTGGTAGCTCAGACTTTACAGCACCACAAAGTGGTACTGCAGGTAAAATTAAACTTACTTCAAAATCAGACAGTACAAAATTAACTGAAGGAAAATCAGTAGAATTTACATTAAATTTAAAAGCATCACAAACTGACGCAACAATAACAAAAGTGGAATCAGGAAGTGTTGACTTAACAACTTCAAAAGCATTATCAATAGCAAAAAGCGGAAATGCAGATGTTAAAGTTACTGTTTCAAAAGTAGCTTCTGGAACATCATTTACAACAACTATTGGTGATACTAATAAAGAAGTATTATCAGCAGGTAATGCAACTAATGAAGGAACAGTTTACACTGTTAAACTTACAGCGACAGATGTAAGTGAAAATAAAGAAGTTAAAGTTACATTTAAATACGGAACTGCAAGCTTTGAATTAACAGTTACTGTTACAGCTTAATTGTTTAAATAATAAGCAATTTAAAAAGTCTTTTTAACCAATTTTATGGTTATAAAAGACTTTTTTAAATAACCCCTTAAATAAAAGGTTTATAGATAATTTAAAACTTGTAAAATAACACTCAAGGAGTATAATATAAAAAGTTGGAGTAAAAAGCCAACAATAGGAGGAAATATATTATATGAAAAAACTTTTAAGTTTATTAGCAGCAACTGGACTAGTTGCTACAAGTGGAAGTGTTGCAGTTGCATGTAACAAAAAAGCCGACGACAAAGGAACAGCTACTACTAAAAAAGATTTATCAACAATAACAGGAGATAGTTTAAAATTAGCTCCAGATGCAAATGATGAAGCAGCAGCAAAAAAAGCGGTTATTTCACAAATTAAAGCAAAATTAACTGTTACAGTTGTTGAAACAACAGATGTAGCATTTAGCGATTTTAAAGCAGCTGAATCTAGTGATAAACCAGGAAGTATTGTTGTAACAGCAGCTGAAAAAAGCACACTAGTTACAGGAAAAGCTACTTTTGCCTTAACATTTAAAGCAGCTGAAGCAGCTAAACCATCAATTCCAGATGTAAATGCACAAGAAGTTAAAATTGGAGAAACAAAATCATTTGATGTAACAGTTGAAAACGGTGATGGATCATCAGTTATGACTGCAGCTGTTAAATCAGGAGAAACATTCTTAGAAGATATTAAGGTTGCAACTGATAGCAGTAATAAAAACAAATTTACAGTATCATACAAAGGTAAATCAAAAAGTGATTCAGCAACAATTGTTTTAACTTATAAAGATGTGACAAAAAATGTTACAGTTAAAGTTAGTGAAGCTGAAGTTGCAAAAACACCAGTACTATCATTTAGTGAAGCACCATCAAATCCAGTGGATTTATCTGATAAACAACCAAAAACATTTACAGTTAAAGTTGAAAATCCAGTAACTTCTAGAAAAATTACTGTTGACTTAGGTACAGCAGAAGCAAGTTTAACTCTTGGAGAAATTGGTGGAACAGATGCTGCTCAAACATTTACATTAACAGCAAAAGCGAAAATTGAACAAGCAGTAGTTATCACAGTTAAGTATGAAGGTGCTACTTCTAACTTAACATTTAATGTAAGTGCAGCAACTTATCAATAAAATGATATAAACAATAAAAGAGTGTTTGAAAGCACTTTTTTATTTTCTTATTTTAATTAAAAAAAGATTAAAACTATAAATACATTTAAAGTGTTATAATAATATAAGTTGGAAGTCCAACAATAGGAGGAAAATATATTATATGAAGAAACTTTTAAGTTTATTAGCAGCTACAGGATTAGTTGCTACGAGTGGAAGTGTTGCAGTTGCATGTAACAAAAAAGCAGATGATAAAGCAACTACTGATAAAAAAGATTTAGGATCATTAGCAAAAAAAGAATTAGGAGAAATCCAATTAAGTGCTGGTGAAACAATGCCATCAGTTAAGGAATTGGTGGCAGCTATAAACAAAGCTAATGCATCATACGGTTTAGGTGAAAGTGATGTTGAAATTGCTACATCTCCTGCACAAACAGTTACAGGAGCAACTTTAAAAGCAAAAGCAGCTTCAACTAAATTTACAGGAAGTGTTGCTGTTACTTATACAGTAAAAGAATTTGTAAAACAAGATTTATCAACAATTACAGGAAATGATTTAAAATTAACTCCAACAGCAAATACACAAGCAGCAGCTGAAACAGCAGCAATTGCAAAAATTAAAGAAAAATTAGGAGTAGATGTTGTTAAAGATACAGACTTTACAGATACTTACAAAGAAGCAACTGAAGCAAGCAAACCAGGAAGTTTGGTTGTAACTGCAAAAACAGGAAGCAAACTTTTAACTGAATCTAAATCAGTTACATTTAGTTTAGCTTATGTTGCACCAGGTACTTCACCATCAATTCCAGATGTAAGTGCACCAGAAGTTAAAATTGGAGAAACAAAATCATTTGATGTAACAGTTGAAAATGGTGATGGAAAAACATCAATGAGTGCAGATGTAAAATCAGATAGCACTGCATTTTTAGAAGAAGTTAGCGCAGTTGTTGATGGTTCTAACAAAAACAAATTTACAGTATCATACAAAGGTAAAGCAACTAGTGATGCAGCAAAAATAACTCTAACTTATGGAAAAATCACAAAAGATGTAACAGTTAAAGTTACTGCTGCAGAAACTGTTACAAAAGATGATTTAAGCAAAGTGACAGATAAAACAATTGAAAACTCTGATAACCAAGAAGGAACTGCTCAAACAGCTGCACTTGCCAAAATCAATGCTAAATTTAGCAATAAAAATTATACAGCTCAAGATTTAAAATTTACTAATTTTCAAGCAGCGGGTCAATCAGGTAAAAAAGGTTCAATACAAGTTGATCCAGCTGATCAAAGCACAAAATTAACAGGTACTGTTACATTTACATGACCTGCTTTAGGATAATAAACTTTAATTAACCTACAATATAAAAAAACTTTTATTTAGTTTTTAACTAATTAAAAGTTTTTTCTTTCAATTATAATATTTGTTTATTAATTGCAAATGTTATAATAGAACTAGTTGGTGGTAAATAACCAACGCACAATAGGAGGAATAATAGTATGAAAAAACTATTAAGTTTATTAGCAGCAACAGGACTAGTTGCTACAAGTGGAAGTGTTGCAGTTGCATGTAATAAAAAAGCCGATGACAAAGCAACAACAACCGCTAAAAAAGATTTAACAAAAATTGGAGAAGCTAATTTAAAATTGGCACCAAATGCAAATGATGAAGCAGCAGCTAAATCAGCAGTAATCGATCAAATCAAAACAAAATTAAATGTAACAGTAGTTGAAAAAACTGATATTACATTTAGTGATTTTGCAAAAGCAGAATCAAGTCAAAAAGCTGGATCAATTAAAGTTACAGCTGTAGAATCAAGTGCATTAATTACTGGAAGTGCTACTTTTTCATTAACATTTAAAGAAGCTGGTGAAACAACTTCACCATCAATTCCAGATGTAGAAACTCAGTCAGTAAAAGTAAATGAAACAAAAACTTTTGATGTGACTATTCAAAATGGGGATAATAGCACAATATTAAAAGCAAATGTTAAAGAAAGTGAAGATTATTTAAAAGATGTAAAAGCAGAAGTTAAAGCTTCACAAGATAATAAAAATATTTTCACAGTTTCATTTACAGGTAAAACTGCTCATGAAGGAGCAACAATAGTTTTAACTTATGGAGAAATAACTAAAAATGTTACAGTTAATGTAAACAATGCAGACTCAGAAATTAAAGATTTAAAAGATTTAGCAAAAAGTATAAATCCTGCAAAAAACACTGAGGAAGAAGCAAAAAAAGCAGCTAAATCAGCAATCGAAGGTTTCGCTGCAGGTGCAAAAGAAGGTACAGATTATGACTTTGGTAAATTTAAAGCAGCACAAGCAGGTGACTTGGATGCTGTAACCAATGGTGAGTTACCAGTTAATTCACATTCAGGAAGTAAATTATTAAAAGGTTCAGTAACACTTACTTGAACAGTAACTGAAACTAAATAGTTTCAAAAAACTTTTATTTAAACAATAAAAGTTTTTTTAAACCTATTATTTAATTTTTAAATAAAGATTTTTTATGACAAATAAAATTATTTAAAGCACTTGAAAATAAATATTAGTAAATGATAAAATTTTACTAGTTGGTGGTAAATAACCAACGCACAATAGGAGGAATAATAGTATGAAAAAACTATTAAGTTTATTAGCAGCAACTGGATTAGTTGCTACAAGTGGAAGTGTTGCGGTTGCATGTAATAAAAAAGCGGATGACAAAGCAACAACATCTACTAAAAAAGATTTAACAAAAATTGGAGAAGCTAATTTAAAATTAGCACCAAATGCAAATGATGAAGCTGCAGCTAAATCAGCAGTTATCGATCAAATCAAAGCAAAATTAAGTGTAACAGTAGTTGAAAAAACTGATATTACATTTAGTGATTTTGTAAAAGCAGAATCAAGTTCAAAAGCTGGATCAATTAAAGTTACAGCTGTAGAATCAAGTACATTAATTACTGGAAGTGCTACTTTTTCATTAACATTTAAAGAAGCGCAAGCATCAACAAAAACACAACTAAATAAAGTTGTTAAAGTTGCGCAACTAGATAAAATTGATTTTAGTGCTGAAAAACCAACAGCTGAGGACTTATTAAAAGGTATAAAAGCTAAAAATAGTGATTTACCAAGTGATTTTTCAATAAATGATTTTACTATTGAAAATAGTCCAGAACAAACTACAACAACTGCAACCATTAAAGGGGCAGGAGATAAATATGAAGGAACAGTTGCTTTGACATATTCTAAAAAAGAAGCAGTGAATGCACCTGTATTAGCATTCGGTGGAGAAAATGTTCAAGAAAATGCTATTGAAATTAAACAATCAGTTGGAAATGGAAAAGCAACAATTATAATCAAAGTTACAAATAAAATTGAAACAGAAAAAGCTAAAGCAATTTCAGCAACATCAGGTAATGTACAAGTTGAACAAAACTCTGAGGGAGTTAATTTAGACACATATAATTTTATATTGACAGGATTAAAAAACTCAGAAGAAACATCAGTTACTTTTTCATATAAAAATGCTAAAGATTTAGTTTTAAAAGTTAAAACATCTGGATTTAGTGGATAAAAAAATTAAAAGACCCATTAGGTCTTTTTTATTTAATAATAAATTATTTTAAATATTATCTCAACTATAACAAAAAGAAAGAAAATTATTTTAAAAATAAAATGTTATTATTATTTATGTTGGTGGTAAATAACCAACTCACAATAGGAGGAAATAACAATTATGAAAAAACTATTAAGTTTATTAGCAGTAACAGGTTTAGTTGCTACAAGTGGAAGTGTTGCAGTTGCATGTAAAAAAGAACCTGCAAATAATACAAGTAACAATACTGATAAAAATACAGAAAAAAAAGATTTAACAAAAATAACAGAACAAGATTTAAAAATATCACCAGAAAGTAATGAAGAAACAGAAGCGAAAGCAGCAGTTTTAGCTCAAATTAAAACTGTTCTTAAAATAGATGTTGTGGAAAACACAGACATTACTTTTAGTGATTTTACAAAAGCTACAAGTGCTGAAAAAACCGGTAAAATCATAGTATCAGCTGTAGAATCAAGTAAATTAGTTTTAGGAAAAGTAACTTTCATTTTAAATTATTTTGAACCAAAAGATATTTCTGAATTGAAAGGTAATGATGTTGTTTTACAAATTCAAGGTAATAGTATTGAAATTGCAAAAGAAGCAGTTATAAATAAAATTAAATCAAAATTTAAAGTTACAGTAGTTGAAAACACAGACGTTACTTTTAGTGACTTTACAGCACCTGAAGAAGGAATGACAAAAAATGGTAAAATCACAGTTAAATCAGTATCTACAAGTAAAGTCCTTGTTGCAGACAAAACAGCTACATTTGGTTTGCTTGATGTAAAAAAACCCGAAGGTAAAGCTGATCTAGCTAAATTGAGTGAACAAGAATTACAAATTACCAATGAAAATAGTATGGATGAAAGTAAAACAAAAAATTATATTTTAGGTGTAATTAATTTAAAATTCAAAGCTTATGGTGTAACATACAAATTAGAAGATCTTAAATTTGGAGTTTTTAAGGCCCCTTCAGGATCACAAGATAGTTCAATCACAGTAGAACCTGCAAAAAGCAACACAACATTAACAGGTACTGCAACATTTGTTCTTAAAGGAAAAGCGGAGTAAAAAATATTTTAAATAATTAAAAAAACTTATTCTAATAATTAAAGAATAAGTTTTTTTAATTAAATTTTATTATTAAATAATTTTCACATCTTAATTTATTAAATAAAAAATAATATATTTATATTTCAATTCAAAATCTTTTAGTGATTTGATCACCTTTTTTATAAGTGTTTTCATAAACACCCTTATTTTTTAAAATTACCTTTTCACTTGCTATATTATCTTGTGCACAAGTTACTAACACTTTATTAATATTATATTTTTTAAGAATTTCTAGCCCTTGTTTTAAAACTTCTGTTCCATAACCTTTTTGACGATATTGAGGACTTATAGAATAACCAATGTGACCACCATGATTTAATAAATCTTGATTTAATTCTAATCGCAAGTTTGTAAATCCAATTACAACATTTGCTTCATCAACTACTAGAAATTGTTTAAAAGGTACTTTATTTTTAGATACTTTTTGTTCATTAACATAGTTGATTCATTCTTCAATTGATGCAAAAGATAGCAAACTAGCAGATCCATTAATCCCATTACTAATATCATCATACTTTTTAAAGTCATCAATTAAGTTATTAATTTGTTTAATGTTTTTTAAGTTTGGTTTTACTAATTTAACTTTCATTATTTTTTTCCTTTTTTATTAAAAAGATTATAACTTGTTTTAAATAAAAAAATAAGCAAAGGACGTTTAAATACTCTAATTTTTTATAAATTGTATAATAAATCTATAAAACTATTAAATAACTTATTTTTCATATAAAAATATTTTAAATATAATTTAAAATAAGAGTTCTAATTAAGAAAAAAATTATACTACACATATAATGTCTTTAAATTTCATACAAAATTGTATAGAATTTTTTTAGTTGGTGGTAAAAACCAACGCACAATAGGAGGAATAACAATTATGAAAAAACTATTAAGTTTATTAGCAGCTACAGGATTAGTAGCTACAAGTAGTTCAGTTGCTGTTGCATGTAACAAAAAAGCAGATGACAAAAAAACTGAAGAAACTACAACTACAATCAAAGATTTATCAACATTATCAGGAGATAAATTAAACATTACTCCAGAAGATGATACTCAAGATAAAGCTGAAGAAGCTGTAATTGCACAAATCAAAAAAGAATTAGGTGTTGACGTAGTTAAAGCTACTGATGTAACTTTTGACGGATTCAAAAAAGCTGAAAAAGAAACAGATGGAAGCATTAAAGTGACTGCCGCTTCAACAAGTAAATTAGTAAAAGGAACAGTTACATTTGTATTAAAACAAAAAGCAGCTGAACCTGAAGAAGCAAAAAAACCCGTTATTACTTTAGAAGCTAAAAGTTTAAGTGAGGGTGCTCTTGATATTAAAGCCGATAATTCTACATTAACAACTGTAACTATCAAAGTTGCTAACCCAGTATCTGAAAAATCACCAAAAGCTACATTAGGTTCAGAAACTGATAAAACAAAATTAGTAATTGGAGAAGTTACAGGTAAAGCTGGACAAGAGTCATATACATTTACATTAAAAGCTACTGAACAATTTACAAATTTTGTATCAGTAACTGTATCATATGATAATGCTGAATCAGTAACATTAAAAGTTACAGCTAAAAATGCTTAATTAAAATATTTATTATTTAAAAATCTTGTGTTTGAATAAGCACAAGATTTTTTAATTTTTAATATAATCTTTTGTATAAATGCTACCACTATTTAAATTTAGTGAGCAAATAAAACATTAATGTTATAATACTATTAGTTGGAAGATCCAACAATAGGAGGAAAATATATTATATGAAGAAACTTTTAAGTTTATTAGCAGCTACAGGATTAGTTGCTACAAGTGGAAGTGTTGCAGTTGCATGTAACAAAAAAGCTGTTGATACTGCAAGTACAGCATCAACAGATTTATCAACAATTAAAGGAGCTGACTTAACTGTTAAACCAAGTGATAATACTGAAGCAGCAGCAAAAACAGCAGTTCTTGCTCAAATTAAAACAAAATTAAAATTAACTATTGATGTAAAAGAATCAACAGATGTTGTATTTAGTGCATTTAGTGCAGCTACATCAGCAAAAACAGGAAGCATTGTTGCAACAGCAGCTGACGCAAGTAAAGTACTTACACCTAAAAAAACAGCTACATTTGCATTAACATATGTTGCACCAGCAGGTAAAAAAGATTTAAGTACTATAACAACTAAGGAATTAGGAGAATTTTCAGGAGTTGGTGACAAACCAACAGTTGGTGAAGTTGTAAAACAAGTAAATGCTAAAAATGAAGGATTAAACTTATCAGTAGATGATGTTGATATGACAAAACCAAGTGATAAAGAACTTACAGCTTCAGCTACTTTAACAGCAAAATCAAATTCAACTAAATTTGAAAAAGCTGTTACTGTAACTTATACATATACTAAAAGTGCAGGAGAAACTACAAAACCTGTAATTAGTGTTAAAAATGGAAGTGTTGCAGTTAGTGGTGCAGTTGATGTTATTGTTGGTACACCTGTAACTTTAACAATTGAAGTTGCAAATAAAAGTGGACAAACATTACCAACTGTAACTGTGCCTGAAGCAAATAGTGCTGCTTTAGAAGCAAGTGCAGTTACAGAACAAGGAGATAATTTCCAAGTAACATTAACAGCAAAAGGAAAAGTTGATGTAAGTGGAATTAAAGTAGCGGTTGCATATGAAGGAGCAGAATCAGTTGAAGTAACTGTAAATGTTAAAAAACAAGCAACTCAAGGAGCAACACCAGAAATTTCATTGTCAAAAAATAGTGTTGATATTAAATTAGTAAGTGGGAGCTCTCAAACAGCCACTAATGTTGCAATTACTATTACTAATCCAGCTGGAAGCACAAAACCAACAGCAGCTCTTGTTACTGGTGGAGATAGTGAAAACCTAACTTTGGGGCAAATAACAGGTGATAATTCACCATACACATTGCCATTGACACCAGTTAAAGCAAAAGATGGAGTACAAGTTAAAATTTCATATGCTGGAGCACAAGATGTTACTTTAACAGTTAATGTAAAATCAGCAGATCAATAATCTAGGAAAGATAATAGACAAATTAATAAATACAAAATTATATGAAAGGTTTTTTTCATATAATTTTTTTATATAATGCAAAGTCTAAAACTTGCAAAATAACACCCAAGGAGTATAATACTATTAGTTGGAAGATCCAACAATAGGAGGAAATATATTATATGAAGAAACTTTTAAGTTTATTAGCAGCAACAGGATTAGTTGCTACAAGTGGAAGTGTTGCAGTTGCATGTAACAAAAAAGCTGACGATAAAGCAGCAGCTACTACAAAAGATTTATCAACAATTACAGGAGATAGTTTAAAATTAGCTCCAACAGCAAATGATCAAGCAGCAGCTGAAACTGCAGCAATTGCTAGAATTAAAGAAAAATTATCAGTAGATGTAGTTAAAGGTACTGACTTTACAATTGGTGAAAAAGACTTTACAGCAGCAACTAGTTCAGCTGCAGGATCATTAAAAGTAACTGCAAAAACAGGAAGTACAAAATTAACTGAAGGTAAAACAGTTACATTTAGTTTAACTTACAAAGCGGCTGAAGCAGCTAAAACTGATTTAAGCAAAATGACTACAAAAGCATTAGGAGAATTTAAATTAGCAACAGTTGACACTAAACCAACATTAACAGAGTTAGTTTCAGCTGTTAACAAGGTAAATTCAAATTACGATCTTGCTGAAAGTGATGTTGAAATCGCATCAAGTCCTGCACAAACAACTACAGGAGCTACATTAACAGCAAAATCTGATTCAGCTAAATTTACAGGAAGTGTTGCTGTTACTTATACAGTAGCTAAAGCTGAAGAAGCAAAAAAACCTGTTATTACATTAGACGGTATTTCAGAAAATAAATTAGATATTACTTTAAACTCAGGTAATGCAAAAAAAGATCAAGATGTTACAATTAGTGTTGCAAATTCTGTTAGTGGGACATTACCAACTGTAAAAGTGGCAGATGGAAATGATGCTAATTTAAGTGCTGGGGCAGTATCAGCTATTCAAGATCAATCAGGAAAATTTAAAGTTACATTATCTGCTAAAGCAGCTAAAGATAGTATTGTAGTTACATTTTCATACGCAAAAGCTGATAATGTTACATTAACAGTTAATGTTAAAGCAAACGGTTAATATAGCGTTAATAAACTTAATTTTACTAAAATATATCAATTTTATTGATATATTTTTTTATTTTCACACATAAAGTAGTATAATACTATTAGTTGGAGTAAAAAGCCAACAATAGGAGGAAATATATTATATGAAGAAACTTTTAAGTTTATTAGCAGCAACTGGATTAGTTGCTACAAGTGGAAGTGTTGCAGTTGCATGTAACAAAAAAACTGATGATAAATCAGCTACTACTAAAAAAGATTTAGCAACAATTACAGGAGATAGTTTAAAATTAGCTCCAGAAGCAAATGATCAAGCAGCAGCTGAAAAAGCAGTTATTGATCAAATTAAAGCAAAATTAACTGTTACAGTTGTTAAAACAACAGATGTTGTATTTAGTGATTTTAAAGCAGCTGAATCAAGCGACAAAGCAGGAAGTATTGTTGTAACGGCAGCTGAAAAAAGCACACTTGTTACAGGAAAAGCTACTTTTGCTTTAACATTTAAAGCAGCTGAATCTAGTTCAGTTAAAAAATTAGATGATATTACACCAAAAGAATTAGCTCCAGATGACCAAACAGTTGAAAAAGCTAAAGCAGCTGCAACTGCAGCAATTGTTGCATATGCATCAGGTGCTAAAGAAACTACTGATTATGTATTTGGTGATTTTAAAGCAGCTGAATCAAGTGATAAAGCAGGTTCATTAGTTGTAACAGCAGCTTCAGATAGTAAATTACTTTCAGGAACAGTTACATTTAGTTTAAAATTCAAAGCAGCTGAATCTAGTTCAGTTAAAAAATTAGATGATATTACACCAAAAGAATTAGCTCCAGATGACCAAACAGTTGAAAAAGCTAAAGCAGCTGCAACTGCAGCAATTGTTGCATATGCATCAGGTGCTAAAGAAACTACTGATTATGTATTTGGTGATTTTAAAGCAGCTGAATCAAGTGATAAAGCAGGTTCATTAGTTGTAACAGCAGGTTCAGGAAGTAAATTACTTTCAGGAAAAATTACATTTATTTTAAAATTCAAAGGTTAATATACAAATGAAAATCAGTTTAATATAGCTGATTTTTTATTTCAATATTAATTGCTTTTCACTATTATAAGAGTAAAATAATAATAGTTGGAAGATCCAACAATAGGAGGAAATATATTATATGAAAAAACTTTTAAGTTTATTAGCAGCAACAGGTTTAGTTGCTACGAGTGGAAGTGTTGCAGTTGCATGTAACAAAAAAGCTGATGATAAAGGAACAGCTACTACAAAAAAAGATTTAAGTGCATTAGCAAAAAAAGAATTAGGAGAAATCCAATTAGGTGTTGATGAAACAATGCCATCAGTTAAAGAATTAGTGGCAGCCGTAAACAAAACAAATGCATCATATGGATTAGGTGAAAGTGATGTTGAAATTGCTAAATCTCCTGCACAAACAGTTACAGGAGCTACATTAACAGCAAAATCAACTTCAACTAAATTTACAGGAAGCGTTGCTGTTACTTACACAGTAAAAGCTTTTGCAAAATTAGACTTGTCAACAGCGATTACAGGAGCTGACTTAACAGTTGCACCAACTGCAAATGATGAAACAGCAGCAAAAACAGCTGTTTTAGCACAAATTAACTCAAAATTATCAATTACTGCAAAAGAAACAGATGATGTTGTGTTTAGTGGATTTAGTGCAGCAACTGATGCAAGCCATCCAGGACAAATCGTTGCAACAGCAGCTGATTCAAGTAAATTACTTACAGCTAAAAAAGCAGCTACATTTGTTTTAACATTTAAAGCTGGTGATACACCATCTACAACTCCAGTTATTGGAGCACAACAAGATGTAACAATGAAAATGGGTGAATCAAGTAACAAAAAAGAATTAACAGTTTCAGTTACAAATGTTGTTTCAGGAAAAGCTTTAACAGCTACTTCAGCAGATGACACAACAGTATCTGTAGCAGTTGAAGCAGCATCAACAAAAGCCGATGGAAGTTACAAAGTTACTTTAACTTCTAAAAAAGCTGGTGGACCAGTAGAAATTACTTTAAAATATGATGGAGCAAGTGATGTTAAATTTAACGTTACAGTTCAAGCGGCAGAAGCAGCTCAAACTCCAGTTTTAACATTTGGAGAAAGTTTACAAAGTGGTGCAACAGTTGATTTAGCAAATAAAGAAGCAAAAACAATTACAGTTAATGTTGCTCACCCTAAAACAGATAAAAAAATAACAGCAGCAAAAGGTCAAGAAGCTGGAGCGGCTAGTTTAACTGTTGGAGAAGTAACCGGAACAAATGGTGCAACATCTTACACATTTACACTAACTGCATCAGCAAAAATTACAACTGAACAAGGTGTTACTGTAACAGTTAGTTATGATGGAGCACAAGCAATCACATTAAAAGTAACAGCTACAAATGTAGAATAATACAAAAAACTATATTACAAAACCTAAACCTTGAATTTAAAAACTTCAAGGTTTTTTTAATTCTAAAGCACACATATTTAAGTTAAAATTAATTAAAAGGATATGATCAATAATGAAAAATATCATACTATTTAATATAAATAGAAACTTTAAAAATAAGTATTTTTCAATTATCTATCTAATTTGCTTATTAGCAATAATTGCTATTAGTTTTTACTTATTTACATTTGAAACTAATTTATCACAAAATACTTTTCAAGGTTTATATATTGGAATAATAAGTTTTTGAATTTTATTACTTTTTTATGTCAATCTTTGTTTTATATCTAATGCCATGATTTTAGATACTAGTAATGGAATCTTAAACTTAGAATTATCCAAAAAATATCGCCATATTGAATTGTTATTTTATAAACTATTTGCTAATAAAATAATTACGATTCCCACAAATTGTTTTTTAATGTTTTTACTATATCTTGGCTTATATATAATAAATCCAATAGATTATGATTTTTTTAAATCATCGCTTTTATTTGGTTTATTAACTTTTTTTGTACTAGACTTAGTATTTAGCTCTTTATTAATATTATTTTGTTCATTTAAAAATACGCGAATTGTTTACTTTTTAAGTTCTGCAATTTTTGTATTTTATATGTTTTCTCCATTATTGGGAAAGATTCAACAAATTGCTGCTCCAAATGAATACTCACAAACTGGTTCACTTCCAGAATATGAGATTCAATCTGTCATTGATCTTGAAAAATTATCTAAAAACCAAGAGGGAATAGTTTATAACTTAATGAAAAACTTTAGTAGTTTAAATAATGATTATGCATATACTTTAAGTGCTAAACCAGAAAGTAATAATAGTAGTTGTAGACCAAATGGGTATGATTGCTTATATCAAGCAAGTAGAGTTAGTGATTTAAACTATTATAAATATATGGGTGGTTATAACTATATTATTAAATCAGGGTTAATGCTTGATTCACTATATTTTTTAAATAACAGTCCTTCAACTAATACAAACTTTACTTACAGTTTGTCACCAAATTATCAAAAATCAAAAGTTTACTTATTTTTAATAAATACTTTATATCAAAGCAATAATACAGATCACTTTAAAGATACATTTTACTATAAACCAAGTAAAGCCAACTTATCTGGAGAAGATCAACTATATGATTACACAAATTGATTAATAAAAGATAGTACCATTGCAAATATCAAATCAAGCTTAAATTTAACTATTAGTGATAGTGATATTAAAAATGAAGTTAAAAGTTTAAATCGAATAGTAATTAATGACTTTACTAAAAGTTGATATGACAATCAACAAAAATATGTTAATAATAAAAAGTATGTTTCTAATGGTTGAATTAAAGACAGAGATGATGAAATCCAATCACAAGGTAAAGAACCAGTTTTAAAATTAGTTGATGAAAATCAAATTTATCAAAACTCAATTTTAAAAAACGGTAACAAATTATATATGGCAGTATTTTTTAATTTAATTGATAGTTATTTAAGTTATAACTCAACTACTGATAGCCTTGCATGAAATACATATAGATATGAACAAATTTATCAAGATATTACTAATAAAAGTATGAAATATACAAAATACTTTATTAGTAATCCATTCTATTTTCATCAATATTTATTTATGTATTTAAACCCTAATATGGGTTATGCAAATGAACAAAAAGCTTTATATTATAGTCCTTTTGAAGAACTTCCTGTTAGAACTTATGGATATATAAAAAATAATAACTATGAACCATTAGAATATGATAATGATTTTACAAATATCAATAAACCAAGATCTTTGCTTTATCAAGATCTTGAAAAAATTTATACCAAAGAAATGAAATTAACAAACAGGGTTGTTAATACAAACTTTGTTATAATTGGTTATCTTTTTGTTTGTCTACTTTTTGGTTCAATTGGTATAGTTATTTATAAAAAGGTCAATGTTATTTAAAAAAAATATGAGATTATCTTAATAGATAATCTCATACGAATATTTAGCAAGTATAATTTTTTTTAAAACTACAATTACTAAATAAATGCCTGCTAGGATACTGTGTGTTTATATCTATAAATACAGTAAATATAGATAGTTTTATATCATTAACAATTAGTAAATTGTTAACTGAGCAGAACAAATATATTTTAACAAAGGAGTTCAAAATGAGCAAAAAAAATGATATCTTTTTTAACAAATTTGTGAAATTTGTTATTCAACCCCAAGAAACTCTTTATATATTAAATAATATTTATGATATGAAATATAATGATGAAAGTATTGAAAAACCAATAGGATACATTAATATGAAGTATTATTTTTATGATATTGGTAAGATTCGTGAAATAACTTTTATAAATTGCTATTATTATAAATGAATTTTTAAAAACTTTTTTAAATTATGGGGTGCGATATCCCTTACATTAGACCATTATCATTGTTTTTCTTTGAGAGTACATAAGCAAATAGCAAATTTTATAAAAAATGTCGATGATGATGGCAAGGGTGACCATGTTTATGAAGAAACTATAAATGCACCATTTTTCACTTTTTATGAAAATACCACATTATCACAAATCATAGAAAATAATTATAAAAATAAAAAATATAATTTTTTTTGTAAAATTGATATAAAAAATTTTTTTCCATCAATATATTCACACACACTTCAATGAATAGTTGATAATGATTTTACAAAAGGTAAATATTTATATGATAATAATCAAAGTCATCACTATTTTTTAAAAGATTTTGAAAAAATTATCACATTACCAATACGAAGTGAGACTAATGGTATACCAATAGGTCCAGAGCTCTCTAGATTATTTGCAGAATGTTTAATGGGAAAAATTGATTGAGCAGTATATTATGAACTAGAAAATCTACATGAAAAGGATTATGAAGTTATAAGATATGTTGATGATATATATATATTTTCTGAAAGTGAAAATACTATTGAAAATATTCGCAAATTTTATGAAAAAAAACTAAAAAATATCAAGCTATATCTTAAAGAAACTACCAATAAAAGTATATATAATTTTAAAGATTTGAAGTATTACTATAATATAAGAAAAAAAGTAAAAAAATTATTAAAAAGGTATAAATTCAGTATGCAACTTCAAAATAAACTTTCAAAATACATCAAAAAATTTAGTATTAAGGGTAAAGAACAAAAAGAGATAATATATATGAGAGATGCAACTTTTGTTAGTTATATTTTTTCTATATTAAGAAAAAAATCAAAGACTTTATTAAAAAAATGTGAGACTAACCACAAAAAAATTAAATTAAATAAAAAAATCAAGGTAGATAAAAAAAATAAAAATATGCTAAACAAGTCTTTAATTTTTATAATTAGGTTTTTAATTAATCATTGCGAGTTTGTAAATTATAAAAAAATTGAACTATTGTTAGTAACTTTTCAAGATAAAAAGGATTTACTAAAAAGTTATAAAATATATTTTAAAAAATTTTTGCAAAAATACTTAGACCTTTTAATTAAAAAACTAGATAACAATTTTTTTACAATAGATTTAGCGAATTTAATTTTAATAAATGATGTCATACTAAAGAATGATTTAAACGATGTTGTAGAAAATATCTTAAATAAGTGAAATCCCGAGCTTGATTGAGATAATTGAGTTTTGGTTACAACGATACTATTTTTTTGCAAAAAAAATGAGTATTGATCAGAAGAAATTGAAATGAAATTTACTAAATATATAAACAAAGTAAATATTGAGTTAGCAAAATATTTAACCGAAAAAAGTAGCTTCGATTGAAAATTTATAAAAACTGAAAATTACTCAACTTACGCAACACTATCTCATTATTTTTCTTTTCTAAACAATAAATTAAAAAATGCAAATAATTCTAACTTAAGTAAAATGATTTTTCAGCTAAAAAATGTAGAAAATAAAGACAACTTTTTTTGAAAAACTAATTTTTTCAATATATTTATGCATGATTTATCAGAAGATGATTTATGAAACAAAATTATAGAAAGCTGTGAAAAATGAAATGGATTTAAATATGAGAAATAAAAATAATTTTAATATAAAAAAAATTCTTTCTGATGAAAATTTTAAAAAACTAGAAGATAATTTTTATATAAAAGATAATTTTTACAAAAAAGTTTATTTTAGTAAAAAACAGCTGTATTTCATAGTTGAGTCATTTTATATGGAAAGTTATGGATTAAATAAAATTATTAGAAGTAAGCTCTTTAATAGGATAAAAGCTATTTTGATCGATTTTGATTTAAAAAATAGCATAATTACTAAAAAACTTAAAAATCTGAGTACTTCGGTAAGCAAATTTGATCAAAAAACAAAAAAATACAAGCGTTTCAAAAAAAATATAAAAAAAGCTATAGATTATAATTTAAGGAAAAATTTTTTTAAATATGAGATACTTGAAGATTTGTTATTTAATTGCCTGAAATCAATAAAGAATAAAAATTACAGTTTTTATAAATACATGAAATGATCAAATAATAAAAGAGAAATATTCAACCAAAGTTTTAAAGATAAAATTGTATCGAATTATATATTCAAAATAGTTAGTAAAAATAGCTTATTCAATCATAGGCAGTCAAGAAATAAAATAATATATAATTTATATAGTACTTTGAATAATATTTTAATTCAAAAACAAATGAAGTTACCAATTATGAAGATAGATATTAAAGGTTATTTCAATTCAATTGATTGAAGGGCCATTGATTGACAAGAAATTGAAAAAGACTTAGATAAAGATATTGCTTGAAAAAAAATTTTAAAAAGAAAGTATGACATAAAAGATACAAAAATTTTGTTGCATTTTATAAAAGGTGCTTTTCAAAAGTCAAATCAAAAAATAGGTCTCCCACAAGGAATAAATTTCTCATCTTTATTTGCAGAATGGTATGCAATTAAAAAAATCGATAAATTAATTAAAATGAAAACCTATAATATGTTGGGTTATTTTAGATATGTTGATGATATTTTAATAATATTTAATAACTTAAATAATTCCGAATTACTAATGAATAAAATTAGAAATTTATTTAAAACACTGAATTTAAGTTTAAACACTAAAAAAAGTACTGTTTTTATTTATGAACCTATTTCAGAAAAAAAGAATAAGAAAAACAAACAAAAAAATTCAGAAACAAAATTTACATTTGAAAATTTAGATAAAAAATCTCATGATAAAACACTCAAATATTTAGGTTATGAATTTATATTTGAGGATAATAATTTAAAAATTAAAATAGATAGTAGTAAGTTTACTAAAAAACTAAAGTATTGAAAAAGTTATCTAAATTATTACCTAAATGACATAAAAAGTTATGAAAAATGTAAAGTATTAATACAAAAGGCTTTTTATAAAAGGGTTTTTTACAAAGATAAAATTAAATACACAACAGGTTTTTTAAATAATTATAAATTTATAAATAATCTTAATCAAATAAAGCATTTACAAAGTTTTTTTGTTAGAGAAATCTTAAAAATTATCATAAATAAAAATATCAAAATAACAAAACAGACTGTAATAGATGACTTTGATTTTATATCCAACTTTTTTAGTTAAATTAAAACTATTTTTGTAATAAATATTGGTGTTCTAAAAACAAAATAACAATAATTTAAGTTAAAATAAACTTAAAGGATAATGAGTAGTAATGAAACATGTAATATTGTTTAACATAGGAAGAAACTTTAAAAATAAGTATTTTATACTTGTTATTTTATTGAGTGTCATTGGAGTAATTGCATCAAACTTTAGCTTATTTATTTTAAATACTAGCTTAAATACTGATAAAACTGTTATGATCTTAATTTTTTCATCACTATTTTGAATAATATTGTTGTTTTATGTTAACTTAGTTTTTATATCTAATGCGATGGTTCAAGATAGTAATAATGGGATTTTAAATTTAGAGTTAGCAAAAAAGTTTCGTCATAGTGAGCTTTTATTTTATAAATTATTTGCCAATAAACTAATTACTATTCCTTTAAATATTTTTTTAATGGTTGTTTTATATTTAGGACTCTACATAGTTAATCCAATTAACTTTGATTATTATAGTTCATCTGTACTTTTTGGTTATCTAACCTTCTTTTTACTAGATCTTGTATTTAGCTGTTTACTAATATTTTTTTGTTCATTTAAAAAAACGCGAATAGTTTATTTTTTGAGTTCTTCAGTTTTTGTATTTTACTTATGTTCACCAATAATTGGTAAAGTTCATATGAGTGGTGCTCAAAGTGATTTTAATTATCTTTGAGAACCACCAAACCTACAAACTCAATCACTTTTAGATCTTGAAAAATTAAGTTATCAACAAGACGGGGTTGTTTATAATTTGATGAAAAACTTTAGTAGTTTAAATGATGATTATAGTTATAAAATAACTGCTAAAAACTCACAAAATGATTCATGTTCAAATGAAGAATATGAATGTTTATATCAAGCAGATACAGTGGGAGATATGAACTTTTATAAATATATGGGTGGTTATAGTTATGTTGCTCAATCAGGATTAATGCTTGACTCTACATATTTTTTAAATAACAGTGTTTCAACCAATAAAAACTTTAGTTATGAAATATCACCAAATTATTCAAAAAATAAAATTTATCAGTTTTTAATAAATACTTTATATCCAAGTGATAATAAAAATCACTATGAAGATACTTTTTATTATCAATGAAGTGCTAAAAATCTTAAAGGACCATCACAATTAAATGATTATTCTATGTGATTACTAAATGATGAAGCAATAGCAAAAATAAAAACAACTTTAAATTTAAATATAAGTAATGGAGATATTAAAAAAGAACTTTATCAATTAAATCAAATAATTATAAGGGATTTTATTTATACATGATCGCGTAGTCCTCAAGAATACTTTGATAGTAGATTTTATTTAGCAGATAAATGAGAACATAATTCAGTTAATGGTTCATGAGGAAGACAAGGTAAACCAAAACTAAATTTAATTAATGAAAGAGACTTATATAATAAAGCTCTATTAAAAGATGGTAATCGATTATATATGGCAATCTTTTTTACCTTAATTGATCGCTATTTAAACTATAATATGGAAAAAATGTATGTATCTTCTAATAAAGAAAGAACAGAAACTAAATATTATGCTGTTAAAAGTCATGATTTAAAGTATTTAAAATACTTTATTGAAAATCCTTTTTATTTTCATCAATATTTACTAATGTATTTAAACCCAAATATGGGATTTGCAAATGAACAATTAACAATGACAAATAGTTATATAGAACCTTTACCTGTAAGAGCCTATCTTTATGAACAAAATAGTGCTTATGAAGAACTTGCATATAATGAAGATGCTTCACAAAATGGAATATTGGTGGCTCCAAGGCAATCAATGTATCAAGATTTTGATAAAATTTTTACAAAAGAGATTAAGCTAACAAATAGAATAGTTGATACTAATTTTGTAGTTCTCGGGTATATTATTTTTTCACTATTGTTGGGAGTTGCTGGATTTAGTTTTTATAAATTGTTTAATGTAATTTAAAAGAAAAAAAATATAAAGTTTACTTTCCCCAAACTTTATATTTTTTTTAACAAATTTATTGATTTTTAACGAGCTTCCTATACAGGAAGGAGTGTTTAATAAAACTAATAGTTTTATTAAACAATTTTATTTTAGCAAATTTTTTTCAAAGTTCAACATTTTTTTAAAAAAATAACACTTTTTTAACACTTTTAACACTTTTTTGGTACAATAATATTAGACTGTAAAAGTAAGTTATTTATGGGCTATTTATATTATAAAAAATACCAAATACTTATTTTTTATAGTTATGTATTATTAAAACTTCAATTTATCGAAAAAAAACAAATATTTTCCATTATAAGTGGAAAATATTGTGAAATAATAATTTTATTTCACATTTATAATTAAAATGTATAAAAAAGAAGGAGAATAAAAAGAATGAAAAAACTATTAAGTGTATTAGCAGCTACAGGGCTAGTTGCATCAAGTTCAAGCGTTGCAGTTGCATGTAACAAAAAAGCTGACGATACAGCAGCATCTACTTTAAAGGATTTAAGTAAAATTGCAGCAGCTGACTTAAAATTGTCACCAAGTGCAAATACAGAAGCTGCAGCAAAAACAGCTGTAATTGCTCAAATTAAAGAAAAATTAAAAGTAACAGTTGTTGAAAATACAGATGTTAAATTCTCAGGGTTCAGTGCAGCAACAGCGGCTGATAAAGCAGGGAAAATTACAGTTGAATCAGTTTCAACAAGTAAATTAGTAACAGGTAAAGTTGAATTTTCATTAGTATGAAAAGATCCATCAGCAAAAACTGATTTGAGTGCATTAGCAGTAAAAGATTTAGGTGAAATTCAAATTGCTAGCGATGCTAGTGTACCAACATTATCACAAATAGTATCAGCAATTAATTCTAAAAAT
Organism: Spiroplasma helicoides; assembly: GCF_001715535.1. Classification (NCBI taxonomy): domain Bacteria; kingdom Bacillati; phylum Mycoplasmatota; class Mollicutes; order Entomoplasmatales; family Spiroplasmataceae; genus Spiroplasma; species Spiroplasma helicoides. The sequence continues at coordinate 1,137,480 of NZ_CP017015.1, read as the reverse complement.
GCTAATTATGGATTACAGGATTCAGATGTTGCATTAGATGGTGATGCATCAGCAACAAAAGCTAAATTAAAAGCAGCATCAGCTTCAACCAAATTCACTGGATCAGTTGAAGTATCATATACAGTTAAAAAAGCTGAATTAACACCTTCAATTGGTGATGTTGCAGCACAAAGTGGTTTGGTTTATGAATCAAAATCTTTTAGTGTAACAGTTTCAAATGTAAAAGAAGGAACTGATTTAACAGCAGTTGAAGATGGAAAAACATTATTAGATCAAGTAAAAGTTGCAAAAGGAACTGGGGCTGGCGTTTACACTGTTAGTTATACAATTAAAGCAGGTGAAGCAAGTGCAGGTGATGGTAGTGCAAAAGAAGAATACACAACTTCAATTAAATTAAGTTATGGAACAAATGTTACAAAAAGTGTTGCAGTAACAGTTGCTAAAAATGATTTAAAAACTTGAATGCCAGCTGTTCCAGTAGTTCTAGAATTCACAATATCTGATGAATTTCCGACAGATGAAGCAATTATTGCAGCTTGAAATGAAGCAAAACCTAACCAAAAAATTAGTGCATCTGATGTTACTTTTGTAAAAGGTTCAGGAGATAAAGAGGCTGGTATAGCTTATACAGTTACAGCTAAAAAAGAATCAACTATTGTTTATGGTAGTGGATCACTAGTAGTAAAAAACAAAGGTTAATATTCTTATAAAAAAAACTTTCTATGAAAGTTTTTTTTAACCCTAAAAAAATCCTTTAAAATTTTAAAACTTTCATTTATAATATTTACGAAAATAACCAAGAGATAAGAAGAATAAAACAAGGAAAAAATTATTAAGTTTATTAGCAGCAACAGGATTAGTTGCATCAAGTTCAAGTGTTGCAGTTGCATTTAACAAAAAAGCTAATGATACTACTTCAACAACTAAAAAAGATTTATCAACAATTGTTAAAGATTTAAAATTATGACAAGGAGCTGGAGATAAACCTACTTTAGCAAAAGTGTAACTCAAGTTAATGTTATTAACAAAGACTTAAAGTTAACAGCAAGTGATGTAGAGTTAAGTGAACCATCACTTAAAGATTTAACTAAAGGAGCTAAATTAACAGTAAAAAGTGATTCAAAAAACATTAGTGGAAGTGTTGAGTTAACTTATACTTATACTAAAAAATCTAGTGAAATTGCTAAAAAAGATTTAGGTCAATTATCAATAAAAGCATTAGGAAATAAAGTTGGAACTGGATCATTACCAAGTATTGCAGACATTGTTGAAGCAGTTAATAAAGTAAATAGTGATTATGAATTAACTGATGGTGATGTAGCATTTGATGGAGAAGCAACAGCACAAAAAGCTACTTTAAAAGCAGTGGAAAGTTCAGCTAACTTTAGTGGAAGTGTTGAAGTAAGTTATAGTTATCAAAAAGATCCTGAATTAATTCCAGCATTTCCTGAATCAATTACTACAACTGATGTTATAGTTGGAGATACAAAATCATTTGATGTAACTATTAAACATGGTGATTCATCAACAGTACTTACAGCAACTGCTGAAAATGATACTAGATTAGAAGAAGTAAGCGTAGTACAAGATCGATCAAATAAAAATAAATTTACAGTTTCATATAAAGGTAAAGCAGCAGCTGAATTTGCAAAAATTACTCTAAAATATGGAGAAAGTTTAACAAAAGATATAATTATTAAAGTTTTAGAAGCACCAGTTATTGCAGCTGAAGGAGATAACTCAACAGAAGAAATAATTGGTGCTATTTTTACAATAAAAGTTATTGTAAGCAATTCAATTGATAAAGTAGAACCAGAAGTTTCATGTGATAAAGGACATAATGAATATGTTACAGTTTCTAGAAGTTTTGCAAGTTTAGGAAACGGTGAATGAATGTATGATGTTGTTTTTGATAAAGATCATTCACCAGAAGGAGCCTACACTTTTACTATCAAATATCAATTGGCAAAAGATTTAATACAACAATTTAACTTTAAAAATCATCTTAATAATAAATTCAAATACTCTTATATAAAGTAATTTACTTTCCCATAAGAGTATTTTTTAATTTAACATTTAGAAAAAGTTTAAGTATATAAGATTCAAACTGCTCAATCATAACCTAAAATAAACTAAAAAAACCTAAGAATAAAAGCAAACCTATCCTCTTAGGAGTTTTTATAAATAATAATATTTTAAAACACCATAATACTAACCATTATTCTGAAGCACTTTTAATAGTAATTGTTAGTTTTAAAGTTACAGATTTGTAAAATAAGTTATTTAGATTATAGTCTCCATTTGGATTTGGTAAAGTTACTTCTGCACTTCCCCCAGCAGTTGCACTTCCCCCATCTTTATATTTAAGAGAATCATTCAATGAATCTGATCCAAAAATGTTAGCAGTTGCTTTATGTTCTGTTAAGAAACTTGAATATTTATTTTTTAAGTATGCTTGCAATGCATCTAATTCCCCACTTTTTTTACATTCTAATGTAATTGGAGAATCTTCTTTTACAATTGTTGTAATATTAATTTGCTCAAAGATTTTTGTTTTTATTTCACCATGTAAGTAGAATCCTTGTAAGTGTCTTTCATTATTATCTTTTACAACAATTTTTAGTGATTGAATTTTATTACTAGTATGTTCAACTGTTCCAGCTGCATCATCATAATAAGTTACATCAACTGTTTCAAGTAATTGATCTAATGTAAAGTCAATTCCAATAAAAGCAGCCATAACTAATAGTTTTCCTGTAAAGGCTTTTACTTGATTATGTACAGCATCTTTATCAGTAATTATTGTTGGACTAACTGTTACTCCACCTGTATAAAGAGCGGGGTTAAATGTTGCATAATCTCCTTCACCATTAATGAAGTCTTGAACAAGTTTTAAATCGACATTATTTCTATATACTAAAGAAAATGTAACTGATTTTCCAGCAACTAATTTAGTACTTCCTTCTTTAGAACTCAATTTGATTGAACCCACAGTATCTTTTGTGGCTGCTGTAAAGTCTGAATCAGCAACTGTAAAGTCTTTATCTAAAACAGCAGTTACTTTTAATTTATTTTGTATTAAAAGAACTGCTTGTTTAATTGCATATTCTTTTGTATCACCCTCTGGATCTAATTTTAAATCATCTCCAGTAATTGTTGATAAATCTTGAGGTGTTGAGGCTTCATCAAATTTCAAAGTTAAAGTAAATGTTGCTGACCCTTTAACTAAGTTACTTGTGCTTACGGCTGTAGCTATAATTGTTCCTGTTTTAGATTCGCTTGGTGCTTTAAAACCACTAAATGTAACATCAGTTGTTTTGGCAACTTCAACTCCTAATTGAGTTTTTATTTGAGCAAGAACAACACTTTCTGCTTTCTCTTGAGTTGCATCATCACTAACAACATTTAATTTATCTCCAGTAATTGTTGCTAAGTCTTTGGCTGTTGATTCAGCTGCTTTTAAAGTTAAACTAAATTCAGCTGATTTTCCCTCATTTAATAATTTACTTCCAGATTTTGCAGTAACTTTAATTTTACCTACTGCATCACTTTTTGGTGCTGTAAAATCAGCATCACCAACTGTAAAGTCTGTATCTAGAACAGCATCTACTTTTAATTTTGCTTTAATTTGAACAACAACCGCAGCTACTGCAGTTTCTTTTTTAGCATCTGAAACTTGTAATTTTAAATCATCCGCTCCTAAGGTTGATAAATCTTTACCTGTTGCTTCATCTGTTTTTTTGTTACATGCAACTGCAACACTTCCGCTCGTAGCAACTAATCCTGTAGCTGCTAATAAACTTAATAATTTCTTCATTCTATCCTCCTGAGTTGTAAACCAACTTATGTTAATTGTACTTATATAACATTTAAAAGTTTTTTATTATCGTAAAATAAATTTTATTTTTTTGATGTAATACATATAAGAAAAACTCCTAATAAAATAGATAAGCTCTTTTATTAGGAGTTTTTAATATTTATATACTAATATTTTAAAATTTACCATTATTAACTATTTTGTCGCACCGCTTTTAATAGTAACTTTTAATTGTAAAGTTATAGTTTTAGAAAATAAGCTGTTTACAATCATTTCAGGATTAGAGTTTGGTAAAGTTACTTCTGCACTACCACCAGCTTCTGCACTTCCATCATCTTTATATTTTAAAGATTTATTCAAATTATTTAATCCAAAAATATCTACAGTTGTTCTATGTTCTGTTAAGAAGCTTGCATATTTTTCTTTTAAATATGTTTGCAATGCTTGTAATTCTTCACCTTGTTTACACTCTAAAGCTATTTGTGATTCATCTTTTACAACTGTTGTAATATCAATTTGTTCAACAATGTGTGTTTTGATTTCACCATGTAAGTAATAGCCCTCTAAACTTCTTTCATTATTGTTTTTTACACTAATTTTTAATGATTGAATTTTATCGCTTGAATGTTCAGTTGTTCATGCTGCATCATCATAATAAGTGGCATTTACATTTTTTAATAATTGATCTAATGTAAAATTAATATTCTCTGAGGCTGCTACTGGCCATAATTTTTCAATAAAGGCTTTTACTTGATTATTTACATTATCTTTATTAGTAGATGTTGTTGGATCAATTGTTACTCCACCTTTATAAAGAGTAGGCATCATTGCTCCCATTTCACCTTCACCGTTGATAAGATCTTGAAAAAATTTTAAATCAACATTTTTTCTATACACTAAACTAAATGTAACTGATTTTCCAGCAACTAATTTAGTACTTCCTTCTTTTGCTGTTAATTTAATTGAACCTGCTGCTTTATTAGTTGCTGCTGTAAAATCTGAGTCACCAACTGTAAAGTCAGTATCTAAAGCAGTAATAACTTTTAATTTATTTTGAATTAAAATAATTGCTTGTTTAACTGCATATTCTTTTGTATCACCCTCTGGATCTAATTTTAAATCATCTCCTGTAATTGTTGATAAATCCTGAGGTGTTGAGGCTTCATCAAACTTTAAAGTTAAATTAAATGTTGCTGAGCCTTTAACTAAAGTGCTTGTACTCACAGCTGTTGCTGTAATTGTTCCTGATTGAGATTGACTTGGTGCTTTAAAACCACTAAATGTAACATCAGTTGTTTTGGCAACTTCAACTCCTAACTGAGTTTTTATTTGAGCAATAACAGCACTTTCTGCTTTTTCTTGTGATGCATCATCACTAATAACATTTAACTTATCTCCAGTAATTGTTGATAAATCTTTTACTGTAGATTCAGCTGCTTTTAGAGTTAAACTAAATTCAGCAGATTTTCCTTCAACCAATACTTTACTTCCAGATTTTGAAGTTACTTTAATTTTACCTGTACCATCACTTTTTGGTGCTGTAAAGTCTGAATCACCAACTGTAAAGTCAGTGTCTAATTTAGCATCGACTTTTAATTTTGCTTTAATTTGAGCAATAACAGCAGTGACTGCAGTTTCTTTTTTATCATCAGATACTTGCAATTTTAAATCATCTGCTCCTAGTGTTGATAAATCTTTTGTAGTAGTAGCTGTTCCTTTATCATCAGCTTTTTTTGTTACATGCAACCGCAACACTTGAACTTGATGCAACTAACCCTGTAGCTGCTAGTAAACTTAATAATTTCTTCATTATATCCTCCTAAGTTGTAAACCAACTTAGGTTAATTTTACTTATATAACATTTAAAAGTTTTTTTATTATAGTAAAAAATTTTTATTATAAGTATTAAAATATTTTAATAAAACAAATTATATTTTTAGTTATCAAAAGAATTAATGCACTATTTTTTTATTTATCATATGATTTTTTTTACAATTATCAACCTAGTGTCAAAAAAACTTAAAATACCATGATGTGATATAATAAAAAAGATTTTAAATTAAATATTTTAATACTAATTATAATTAAAAGTAAGGCGTGAATTTATATGAAAAAACTAATAGTTTTATTATCAATGAGTTTTATAATTGCAAACACTTCTTTATCAATTGTTTCATGCTCAAGTAATAATACAAATAAAATCGATATTTCTAGTTGAGATGATACCCAATTAACTTTAAATCCAACTACAAATACTAAAACTGCTGCTGAAAGAGAATTTACTACTAAAATAAAAAATGAATATAATGTTGATGTTGTTAAAAATTTAGATTTCACAGACACTTATAGTTCATCTAATAGTAAAAAAAATGGATTATTAGATATTTTTACAAACCCTAAAAGCGAGAAATTGAAAGGTAATGCAAGTTTTAAATTAACTTATGTAGAAAATAACTATAAAACCTATTTATCTACTTTACCAACAACAGAATTAGGTAAATTTCAAGGTTATGAAGAATTACCAACACTAAGAAATCTACTTATTCAAATTAATAGATTAAATTATTACTTTGATTTGACTGAAGAAGAAATTGAATTTGAAGGTGATCCAACTCTTACAAGTTGTATTATTAAAGCAAAAGAAAGCTCAAAGAACTATATAGGAAAAGTAACTATTGATTATATTTATGAAAAAATTGGAATAGTTAAAAAAAATTTACAAGATTTGCCAAACAAATATGTAACTCCAGAAGAAAATAGTTATTATGAAGTAGTAAAATCAGCTAAAAAAGCACTTTTGTGATTCCAATATCCAGTTGAAGAAAAAACTGATTATTATTTTAGTGATTATAAAGAAGCAACCAGTTCAAATGATGGTTCGATTACTTTAACCGCAACAAAAGAAAGTGTCTATTTGTATGGAGTATTAGAATTAAAAATTAAATATATAAATAAAATAATAAAAAAATCACTTGGTTCACTATCATCTAATGATTTAATAATCAAACCAACCGATAATAATCAATCACAATCAGAAAATGCAATTTTAGATAAACTAAAAAATTTATGAGGATTTAATTTAAATAAAGGAGTTGACTTAGAATTTAGTAAGTTTGTGGCTCCAACTAGAACTGTAAAAGGATCAATAGTGGTTGATGCTTATAATTCAAGTAAATACCTAGAAGAAAGTAGTGCTACATTTACAATTGATTTTAATGATGGGACTTTATTAAATTTAGAAAAAATTGAAAATAAAGTAGTAACATTTGAAGATAATAATGATTTTACAAGAGATAAAGTTGAAAATGAAGTTGATAAAATCATCACTAAGTTTGCTTCAAAAGCACAAAAGAGTGTTGATTATAGTTATTATGATTATGTACAACCAGTTGGACAAACAGGATATATTAGAGTTAAGGCTAGTGAAAGTAGTAATGTTTTATCTGGTAATGCTATTTTTAAAATTAATATAAAATTTTTAGATTTAAAAAATATTTCTTGAAAACCAATCTTATTTCCATATAAAAACAAATGAGAAGATGTTGTAGAATCTGCCACAAGCTATGTTAAATCATATGCTCCAGGCGCTCAAATTAATCTAGATTATGAGTTTGGGGAATACACACCTGCAAAAAAAGGTGGTAAGAATGGTAGTTTGTTTATTAAAGCAATAAAAGGAAGCTCAATTTTAAAAGGCTCTGTTACATGCGAAGTTGCTTATAGTTGAATAGAGGATTAGCATTATAAAAATATTTACAAAAAATTTAGTTACAAAATTTAAAATTATTTAAGAAAAAGTAAAATTTGCCAGTTAGATATTCAGCTGGTTTTTATATGAACAATAAAAATATACTAAAAAAAGCATTTAGATTTAAAAAACTCACAAAAATTTAGAAAAAAACTAAATAATTTTTGTATGAATATTTAATTTGAACTTAAAATAATAAAATGCAAGATAAAAAAACTCTATACAAAATAAGTATAGAGAGTTTAGTTTTTTGATTTGTGCTTATTAAATAAATATAAATGTTACTTTTATGCTATTGTTATCATCTAAGTAATATAAATTATTAATACCTTGACTAATAACAACATTTGCACTACCATTTATTCAACCAGTATGAGTAAAGTTTGTGATTTCTATTGCACTCTCACTAATTAAATCATTTGATTCTACAATGTATTTTTTTAGTTTTTCAGAACTGTTTAGGTTTTGTTGAAAATCTCTATTAGTAATCGCTAATTGTAAATTGGTTTTATTGATTACTTTAAATTTAGATGATCCATGCATATAGAAACCTGATATGTTATCTTCTTTACCATTAACAATTGAGATTTTAAAACTTTTGATTTCTGATACACCATCTACTTGTTCTACATAACCTTCTTGGTCTGAGTAAAAATTGAAGCTGATTATGTTCATTAGTTCATCAACATTTATATCATAATGCAATCAGAATTTAACTTGTTTTAAGATTTCGATTATATATACCTTAGTTGCCTCTACAACTTTTGTTTGACTTTTATTATCTTTTGGATCGATTGTTAGTCCACCTTTTACAATTGCGTTATTTATGTATCCATAGATACCTTCACCATTTACAAATTTTTCTAAAAGATTCAAATCAACGTCATTTACTTCATTACTATTTTTCGAAAAACTTTTATTATTTAAGTCTTGAATTTGGTTTACACTTTCATTTTTGTTTACAAATGGAATAAGACTTGCACTAGCACTAATACCTAAAGACATTACTCCCAGTCATTTATATAATTTATTCATTTTTCCTCCTTATTACCTCAATTGAGGTTATAAGAATTTTACTTTTTTAATACACAAAAGTTTTTTTATATTATAAAAATGTTGCTAAAAAAATACTAATATATAAAAATTTTTTTAAGTTTATAAAAAAATATGTTTAGCTATTGCAAATAGAGTAAAAAAAACTTATTAAAGATTTATATTAATTTTAATCAATTTATTGCTATAACAAAGATTAACAAAAGGTTTATTTTTATTAATGGATATAGCGTCAATAAGTATTTTGAAGAAATTCTTTTTACATTTAGTATTGCATTTAATAATAAAACTTTATTTAATTTAGAAAAAATTGAAGATAAATCAGTTACTTTTATAGATAACAATGATTTTAGTCAACAAAAACCGCAATAACAAATCAATCAAGTATTACAAAACTAGTGGATAAAGCCCAAGTTGATGTTGATTATAGTTATTCTGATTTTGTGAATCGTAATGGACAAGTTGCTTATATTAGAATAAAAGCAAATGAAAATAGTAATCTTCTAACTGGAAGTGCTGTTTTTAAAATTTACTTTAAATTTTTATATTTAAAAAACTTTAAAAACCCAATGATCTATCCATATAAAAACCCTTGAGAATATGTTGTTGAAGGAGCAAAATACACTATTAATTCTTATGCACCAGGAGCAAGATATGATTTTGATTATGTATTTGGAGATTATATTCCCGCTAAAGTCGGAGGAGTGGATGGAAGTCTAGTTATTATATCAAAAGAGGGAAGTACTATTTTAAAAGGAAGTGTAAAAGCAGCTGTTGCTTATAGTTGATTATAAGATTAGGTAGTTAATATTTTAAAAAAGTGAAATAGCTTTTAAAAATTATAAAACTAAAGTTTAAAAAAAATTACTAAAATATATTTTTATAAAAAATTGAATAAAAATCTCTTAATTTACTATTAATTAATCAAATATAATATTAGTAGAAAATATAAATAGTACTTTTTTAAAGTTACTAATTTAAATATAAAAAGCGAAAGGAGAAGTTATGAAATTAGAAAAAATTGTAGATATAATAAATTCAAAAATTAATAATTATTTTAAATTAAATAGTTATATAAATAATTTATTAATTAATGGAGAATGAGGTGTTGGTAAAACTACAATAATAAAAGAAGTTATGAATAAACAAAAAGAAAAAAATACAAAAACTTATATATTTGATATGTGAAAATATGAAATTAATGATTCCAATTTTTTATACACTTTTCTAATAACATTAACAGAAGAGTTTTTTTTAGATAAACTAATAGAAAAAGAAAAAAAAGAAAAAAGAAAAGAATTTTTTAATATAATCAAAAATTTCTTTCTTCAAGTTCCTTTTGCTTTTTTAAAAAAGTACACAGGGGTAGAAATACAAACACCAACTAAAGAGAATAAGGAGTTATTAAGCAAAAGCATTGACGAAAATTACTCAACTGATCAGGCATTAAAAAGCTTAATAAATTTTTTTAAAGAGTGTTTAAATAAAAAACAAAATGAAAATTATATTATAGTTTTTGATGATATTGATAGATGTTCTAACGAACACATTATTAAATTTATAACATGTATTAAAAATGTACTTTTTTCTATCGAAGATTGTAACAATATTTTTTTTATAGTTTCTATGAATAAAAATTATGTAAATAATTTATTCGATAAACATAGTTCAAAAGAAAATTTTACAGATAAAATATTTAATCTTTCATATACTGTAAATGAAATATTAGATTTTTCTAGTTCTGCTACCATTATTGATAATGTATATATTAGTTATGTAATGAAAAATTATAGCTTTAAAAATTTTAGAGTAGCTGAAAAATGCTATCAAATAGCTGTTGAAAACAATGAGGATGAGTTAGAAGTATTTATGATGTGATTTATGCTTTATTCAAAAAGTATTGCAACTTATAAAAAAGAATATGAAGAATTAAAATTTGATATAAACACAAATATAGAAATGAATTTTAAAAATATAATAGATGAAAAATCTTGAAATGATGCTGTTAATAAATTTTGTGAAAATAAAAATATACTTGATGTAACTAAGGCTAGTTTTATTGACTTTATAGAACTAATAGATAAACAAGACAACTTAAAATATTTAAACAGAGAGTTTAATGTAAATTATTATTTTAGTGAACACAATTTCCAGAATAGAAGAAGTGCTATAAATTTTTTATATAATGATAGACTTTTACCTCACGATATTGCATATTTATTTTTAAAAAAAGATGTTAAATTTTCAAACATATTTATAAACCAAGCTGAGGAAATACCTACAAGAGAGTTTGATTATAATGGGAATTATTTAATTACACTAAAAAATTATAATATCAATATAGATTTAAAAAATAACTTTGAGAATGTATTTAATAGTATGGGCTTAATATTATTGGATATATTTATCGCATTTAAATTAGAGTCTGATAAATTTGCTCATGCATTTTATAACATGTTTGATCAGTCATCTATAATGGAATAATATAAGCAATAATCATATATATAATCAATTAATATTTTTTATATATACTTTTTGCTATTGAGGTAGTTTATTAAATATAATTTTTCCAACCAATATATAAATTACTAAAAATATAAAAAGTATACATAAAATGCAAAAAAATATATGATAATTTTTTTAAAATTGTAAATAATTTTTATAAAATGATTATAGATTAAAGAGAGGTTTATTATATGCAAAGTATTATTATTGCTTTATTAGTAATTTTAATTGTTTTAGTTGGAGCATTATTTATTATATTCTTAAAGAAAAAAGTGAACACAAAAATAGAAGGTGTACAAAAAATTGATCTTGAATTATTAAAAAAAGATATTGATAAAGAAAGTTCTAATAAAACAGGAGAACTAAAAGATGCTTTAATAAATAGCGAAAAACAATTAACTGCATTACTAAATGAAAAGTTTAATAAAACAAGTGAAAACCTAAATACATCAGATAAACAGGTTAAAGACTTTATTTTAAATCAAACAAACTCTACAAGAGATAAATTGGAAAAAAGTGTAGAACAATTACAAGAATGATTAAAAAAGGTAAATGATCATACATTACCAATAAGTGAAATGAAAGAAAAAGTTAACAAATTAAACATACTTTTAAGTCAAAATAATAAAGCGGGAAAAGCGGGCGAGTACTTTCTAACAAGAGTTTTTGATAATATTTCTAGCGATAGTAAATTTAGAAATCTTTTATTTTTAGAACAATATACAATGATCAAAAAAAGTGAGAACGGAAAGCAATTAAAAGTAGATCTCTTCATTAAAGGAAACGGAAGTAACTTAGTAAATATACCAATAGATGCAAAGTTTCCTTTTAATGCTTACGAAAAACTAGTTAATATAAATCCAGATACAGAGGATTTTAAAAAAATACAAAATGAATTTGTAAGAGATTGTACAAACAGAAAAAATGAAGTAAAAAAATATATAAGTATTGAGGACAAAACTGTATATGCAATAATGTTTATTCCAAGTGAATCTATATTTTCATATATATGTGGTCATACTAATTTAGTTGATGATGCATTTAAAGATAAAGTAATTATAGCTGGACCAAGTACTTTGATGTCAATTATATTATCTATCGAAAATTATATGAGTTTATTTAACAATATTAGTAAATACGATAAAAAAGTAGATATTTTAAATAAAGTGATTAAATATATCGATAACTATGATGAGGCAATGGCTAAACTATTTAAATCTATTGAACAATTAAGTGAAAGTTATTCAAATGTATCTAAAAAAGAAAAAACATTAAAAAAAGAATATGAAAGGCTAATAAATGCAAATGAATTAGAATAATATTAATTAAAGTTAAAAAAAGTTGTTTGAAATTACTCAAAAAAACCTATAAATTACTCATTTTTTTTAAAATTTTATCCATTTTTTACTAATTTTTACTCATTTTTTTATTTATTAATTTAAGTAGTGATAAAATCTATTAGTAGACAAGTGGAAGGTGACTTATGAATAACACATTAAAAGAAATTATTGAAATGGCTTTATCGACAAATGATGAGGAAGCCATTCAAAAAGTAAAGGAATATGCCATTCAACTAAGAGGAGATGGTAATTATAATGATGCCTCTTATTTACTAAGTCTTATTGGTTCTAAAGAAACAGTTGGTGCTGCTAATTTATATAAGAGTGTAAATAATAAACTACTTATTTTAGAAAAAGAAATCATCAAAGAAAATATATACAATAAAGATAACGAGGATTTAAATAAACTAGCAGAAATAATTAATAATAAAAAAAACCTGAGACTTTTAGGTAATATAAGAGCGATAATTTATGGAAAGCCAGGAACTGGTAAAACTACATTCGTCAATGATTTAGCACACATTACCAAAAGAGAGTTATATTCTATAAATGCTTCAAAACTTGTTTCTTCTCTACTTGGTGAGAGTCAAAAAAATATTGACCTTTTATTTAAAGATATACTTAATAATTATAAAAACAGTATTTTTTTAATTGACGAGTTGGACTCTGTTATTGGATCAAGAGATGAAGTCATGAACAAAGAATATCACAGAATGATAGGTTCATTTAATTTGATGCTTGATAAGTTGCTACCAGAAACTATTATTATTGCAATAACCAATAGAATAGATATGATTGATAAAGCTACATTAAGAAGATTTAATATCAAAATGATGCTAAATGAAATAAATATTAATAAATTCAAAGATAATTTATTTTATATAGCAAATCAAAAAAATATTAGTTTTGATAACCTATTAGTTAACAAGCTGATTAATTTAAAAACAGATCATCTAAATTATGCTTTAATTGAAGATTGCATAGTAAATTGCTTATTGAACTCAGTATCATTAGAACAATCATTGTTTAAAATATTGAACATAACAAATAATGAAATTTTAGAATCAACAGAACTTAGTGATAAAGATAAATCAAAAGTACTAAACATTAGCTACTCAACATTTAGGAGGAACAAATGAAACTCTTAAAATTTAAACAACCTTATGTTTCTATAGATTATAATGGAGACTCTCATAATTATAATTATCTGAAATGAAAGATGAATAAACATGATCTTGAACCTCTATTGAGTAGCTTGAATAAAATATTAAAAAATTTTGAAATATATAGGGGAGATTTTAAATATTTACCTATAAAAATAAGGTTTAGCAGAGTACTTCCAAAAACCTCAAGAATTAAAAATATTTTTAAATGCGATGGTCTTGAACCAGAACACATTGGTTCTAATTATGTTTTCAAAGATGAAAAGTTGATACACAAAATCGACATTATTTACAAATGTAGTGAAAATGACATTGAAATCACTTTAAATAAAATAAAGGATTTATACAATAATTGACCCTCAGATTTAGAGAAATTTATTAATGAAAAAAAACAACAATACAATTTGATAAAAAGTAAAAAAGCTAATTCTCATAGTAAGGATGAGTCAAAACAAAATGCACAAACTTTTAACAAATTAATATTTGACCATATTCTTGCCAACGAAAGTTATCGTCATTTTGAAAAGTATTATGGTGATTTATTTGAAATAGAATCTGTTGAATTATTTGAGCAAAAGAAATTTAATGAAGGTCAAATAATTACATTTTTTGATTTAGCCAATTTTAGTCATATAAAAGATTTATTAAATAAAAAAGGTATTGAAATTCTGGATGAATCTATTGTAATGGATCAGTTTTTTAACTTAGATTTATTAAGCTTAAATAAAATTTTAGACTTATATCCTTTTTTAATATCAAAAGCATCAAAAAATTTGTATATTTCAACTGAAAAGATTGACCCAAAAATAAAAGAACCAGTTCTAATAGATAAAGGTCTCGATGTTAATGGTACTATAGGAGCCATTGATACTTATGGTTCTTTCAAAAATGGATGAGAAAACTATATAGATTATGTAGAATATCCACTTCCCAAAATACCTGGATTTAACTTTGAAAAAGATTACAGTCATGGAACATCGGTTGCATCATTGCTAGCGGGTAATGACATAATAAATGATAGATTTCAAGATGGTTTAGGTATTTATAAGGTGGCTCTATTTGGTGTGCTTCCAATGGGTGAAATAAGTTTATTTTATTTTATGAAGATTATTAAAAGAATAATTTCTGAAAATAATGCTATAAAAATTTGAAACCTTTCTATTCAATCAGAAAATTATGCTCAAGGAATATCGGTTTTAGGAAGATTTTTTGATATTTTGCAAAAAAAATATGATGTTTTATTTATCGTTTCAGCAGGTAATGATAAGAACACTATTTCTTCAGGAGCAGATTCATTGTCTGCAATTACTGTTGGTTCCTTGTATGAAGATGAAAATTATGATTTAAAAATTACAAGCTATTCAGGCTATAAAAAAATATTTGGAAGATTTGAAAAACCTAATACATATGAAATCTCAAATGATGTACAAGCCAATGATGCTTCAGAAAATTTTAAATATGTTATTGATGACTCTGGATATATAACTTGAACAGATGGAACTTCATTTTCTGCACCTTTAACTGCAAGAAAGTGCTGCTATTTATTAAATAAATATAATCTATCACTTGAATCTATCAAGGCTATAATTAATTTACTTTCTAAGGTATCATCAAATAAATTGCCAAATATATTATTTGATGATGATACAAATAATATATTATTGCTGATAGAAGGAGAAATTAAACCAAAAGAATCAAAGTTAATTTCAATAAATTTACCATTATTAGAAGCTGAAAAAAATAAAAAAAGTAAGTTTGTGCAAAATTTCACTTATGCGACATCAACTTCATATATAGTAGTTCCATCTAATAAGTTGGGAGACGAATATTCTTCAATAAACTTAGAAGCCAAAATAGTATGTAAAAAGGGTAAAAAGGGTTATAGAGATATATACAAATCTCCAGATACAGAAAAAGTTGATGGGATAGATGCAAATGAAAATGATTTATTAAATCATTTTAAAAAATATGATCCAAATAGAGTATTAAAAAATAAAGATTTTAATAAGCCAAAGAAATACTCAATTCTAAATGATGAATTATACTTAAAGGTCAAATGTTTAGATTTATATGACACTCATGAAGATTCTGTTAAATATGCATTTGCTGTTTTATTAAAAGAAGCAAGCATCAACGCTTTAAAAGAGTTTGAGCAAAATAATGCAGTAAACATAGTTCAAGATGTAAAAATAAACTTAGGCGAGTAACACGGTATGTTATATATTTCAAATGCAAACTTAAGGAAATGTTTTAATAATTTAAATATTAATATTATTAAATGATATATACTACAATTTTATTTATTCTATATACAATTATATAAACTAATTTTAATTTAATTATAAATTAACTATTCTTTTATATTTGTGTATATTAAAAATATAAAAATCTAAATAGAAAATATCTATAAATAATAAAATTAAAATTTATAAGATATACTAAACCTACTAGCATTTTTAGCAAAAGTAAATATTGATAATACTGTTATCTAATTGCTAGGTTATCTATTTATATAATTTTAAATTTTGGAATATACAAACTTGAAAAAACATTTAATTTGTAAATATAACTAAAATATACAAAGTATTGTATTTTTTTTATTTCAAAACAAAAAAACTCATTAGCATGAATTTTTAAAAAATATTATAATAATTAACATTTAACTTTTTCTAGTTTGTAATTTGATATTTAATTTTTTAAATAAAAATACATGTGAACATCATACAAAAATTTACCATTATCTTTTTTGTTTGTATAAATTCAAACACTACCTTTAAAGATGTACTCTACTTTTTTAAAATCTGCTAGTCTGAGCTCATCATTAAAATTTGCTTTTGTTAAACCAAAATCTTTCAGGTAATCTATAAGAGCTGCCTTGAACCCCTCTAAATTATTTAAATTCGGGTCAATCTCTAATCTTCAGTTTTCTAAATTATTTAAATCAAATTTTTCACTTACTATAACTTTAAAAGAAGTAGATATATTGTCTTCATATGTAACAGTTATAATAGCCTCACCTTTTTTTAATCCTATAAAATTAATTAAACCTTCTTGTTTTTCATCTTTATAAATTTGTGCTTTTTCAAAGTTAACCCTTACAATAGTTTCGTCACTTGATTTTACTCTAAATTGCTTATCTGGATTTTCTCCATTTTCTTTTAACTTAGGATTATTTAAAAACACTTTTTTTCCCTTAGTGTTTTTATTTATTTGTGTATCTACAACTGCTTCAAAATCTTCAATCATATCAAAGTAAGGAGTTGATCCTTTATAACTGGTAACTTTGAAACTTTTTGTAAAACTTCCATATGTGACTTCAATAGTTGTTTCACCCTCAGTTTCACCACCGATTAATGTCATCGCTAACTTACCAGTACCATTATAATCCACTGAACTATCATTTTGGATTTGAACTACACTATTATCTTGTGATTTTGCATATCAGTAAGCTCCTTTTTTAGGTTTAGAAAAATTTAAACTTAACTCAATTTTTTCTCTAAATCTGATTTTTTGATCTTTAAAATTCTTTCCAAAATTCAACGGATCATTATTTTGATTACTATCGTTATTTGGTTTTTCTTCTACTTTATTAACACTATTATTTTTGTTACATGCAAATGCCACACTTCCACTTGTAGTAACTAGACCAGTT
Source organism: Spiroplasma helicoides (assembly GCF_001715535.1). Lineage (NCBI taxonomy): Bacteria > Bacillati > Mycoplasmatota > Mollicutes > Entomoplasmatales > Spiroplasmataceae > Spiroplasma > Spiroplasma helicoides. Next base: position 1,120,202 of record NZ_CP017015.1, on the reverse strand, counting down.
GCTGCTAAAAAATTTAATATTTTTTTCATAATTTAATACTTCCTTAACTAACAACGATATTATACTTAAATAAAAGAGTTTTAAACAGTCTAAAAGTTAAAAAAGCTTATTAAATAAAAACATTTTATATATTCTAATTCGCTAAGATACATATAATTTTATAGATATAAAAAATACACAAATATTTTGCTATAATCAAAACATATAGAAGTCTATTTATCTAAAAATAGCAATTATCAAGAGGGGAACTTAACAAATGCCAATTATAGTTATAAATGTCTTATTATTTTTTTAACTTTCTTTTCAGTTATTGCCATTATTGTTATGTATTTTCATGTAAAAAAAATAAGAAACTGAATTATTTATAATCAAGCAACTAATGATTTAAATAATTTTTGAAATGATTATTTTGTAAGATCAAGTCATTTAAATAATGTTACTCAGTTTTCAATTGATGAAAAAAAGTATAATTTACAAAATATTGATCTTATAACTACATGCTATAAGTCAGTTATAAATTATTTAAAAATTAGCAATATTATTTCACCAAAAATCAATGGTTCAAATGAAACAAATAAGTATTTAAGATGCTTGAAATGTAACGAGAATGTTGATATAAATGAGTTGTTTAGATGAGCTCTTCAAGGTACTTATGAAACAACAATAATTACTTACACAAACAATAATAAAAGTGGTGAATACTTAATAGTAGTTGAAAAATGTAGCGATGAATGTGAAGGTTAATAAACTTTAAAAATTTTCATATACAAACTAATTATATTTTAATAATAGTATTAGGAAACAAAAAACAATGAAACATAAATTTAGATTTAAAAACGCATATTTAGGATACTGTTTTTTGATATACAGTTTTGTTTGCTGTTCTTCTTTTACAATTGTAAACATTATATTAAATATTAAAGATTTATTCAACGGACGAGATTTAAAAATATTAACTGGGGACATTATTGTTTATATAATTTTAGTAGTTACAGGTATTTTATTAATTACAACTTATAAAAACAAACAAAAAAACAAAAATTTTATTTTGACTGGAATAATATGTATTTTGATTTGTAACTTTTTATCTGGTATTTTATTTTTAATTGTAAAAAAAGATAAGATGACAGAGAATGAAAAACATACCTCAGTTAATCAAGAAGATTTTAATAGATTTTGAAAAGAATACACAAGACAAGCTGAAAATGAAGCGCATGAAGAAAATAATAATTTTGGTGTAAAATCTACAATAGAAAATCAAAACAATTTTAGTCAGATGCATAATTCAAATAGTAATTTTGTCACAGAAGAAAAAGCTATGAATAAAAATCAAGAACAAACTGATTTTAAAGTAAAAGATGAATTAAGTAAACAAAGACTAAAAATGCAAATATTTAATGAGTGTAAGGAACTCATTTCAAGTTTAGATGTTAATAGTAAAACTATTATTGCAGGTATTTTAGTCCAAAATTATAAAATACTTAAAGAAATTTATTCTGATGATGAAGAAATGTCAATAGATTTTGCTCAAACTTTATATATATTTTTAAATAAAAAACTTTGTTTTGAAAGAATGACTAAACCAGGGGTTGAACCAGGGTACATAGTTACATTAACAGCTGAAAATTTAGAGCAGAATTTTTTAGATTTAGGCACCATAAAGAAAGCAAATTATGACATGTTGTACTTAATAATTAGTAAATATTTTCGCTAATTGTTTTCATTTATAATATATATATATATATATATATATATATTATAAATGTATTTAGAAAGGTAAAATAATGAGTTACATAAAAACATGAGATAAAATTAGAAAATCTAAGGAGTTTATAACAGAAAAGCTTTATGAAGCTACATTAAATAATAATAGAATTTATAAAATAAATAGTGAAGAGGAAAGGTTTTTTGTAAAAACATGAGAAGTTTTATTAATAGATATTGACAAAAAAGTGTTAAATAATATAATAAATAACACCGAGGATTTGATTGAGTATTTTATGAATTTTTGTAAATATTTATATGCAAATTACAAAAATGAACAAAATGATAAAACAAAAATTTTAAAAGAGCATATTTTTTATGTTATTGAGTGACTACAAACTAACTTTTAATATTAAAAAGGAGAAAAAGTAATGAATTTTTTAGATACTTGAAAAGAAATATTTTTTTCTGAAGAATTTTTAGGTCCTCAGTTTTATAAAGCTTCATTGACCAGAACAACAAATATCGATTTGATAGAGCCTGGGGATGAATATTTTGTAAAGTCATGAGAGGCTATCATTAGAGATATAAACGATAGAGTAGATTGAGAAGTTATTGAGTCAACTGAGGATTTGATTAATTTCTTATATACCAATAAAAATTCTGTAAATCAGATAGTTGGTCTAATTCACAAACAAGCTGCAAATAAAATAACAAAACACATCGATAATGTTATAAAATGGTTAAAAGAAAAATATTAAGATAAGTTTTTTATAAACTTATCTTAAGAAAGGAAGCAATAATGTCTTGAATAGATTGATTAGCATTAGGAGCTACAGGATTATATTTTGGATTTAAAGCCAAAGAAAAAGTTGATAAAATAAAAGCTTTCGATAAAGCTTTTGCTGAGTTTATTGATCGTATGAGTAAAGAAACCAGAGACATAATAGATTTAAGATTTTTTATCCATAAAAAATCACTTATGGAAAATTATACTAAAGAAGATGAATGTTATGTAGATTTTTTAAAGAGCTATTTTATATTTTTTTATGAAAATTATTATGTAATTAAAGAATCACATAAAGGAATTATGAGTAATGAGTATATAATAGAAAATGTGCAGAATATAGTCAACGTTATGCTAAATTTGGGTTGTGTTAAAAGAGAAACATATGATTTATTTTGCTTAATAGAGAAATTTTATATTTCTAAATAAAATTATAAGTTTTTTAAGTTTATATACAAAAAAACTCTAAAATTATTTTAGAGTTTTTTTGTTATTTGAATATTAACTAAAATTAGTAATACATTCTAATCACATTTGAATTATAGTGAAGACCTTTTTGATTATCTATTAATATTGAATAATCAATTCAACCATAATCATATGCATAACTACCAGTGTTGCAAAAAACTAGTTTTCATTTATTTTCTCTATATTGAAAAGTAACAAAGTCTGAAAAATAAGAGGCATCCAGTTTACTGCCATTATTTTGTGTGTATCCTGAAGCAATACCGTGAGCTGAAATTTTATAGTCATGTGAAACTATATCATAATAATTATCAATATCTAATAGGTTATATTCTTTATCATTTATCATGTTTAACCTTTTACTAGATTCGCTATAATTTACATTGCTAATATTTATGTTTGTAATATTCTTTGCTGTTTCTTTAACAGGATCATTATGAAAAATTGCATATCCAATTCCTAATGTAACTACAAATAACATAAAATAACTTGACACTAATCAAATAATTTCTTTTTTCATATGTTTTTTCTCCCAATAAAAATATATCACATTTATAAATGGAGTGTGAACGACTATAAAGAAAAAAATAAAAAAGATAATGAATTTTGATAAATTGTAGATATGAGTAAAAATATTTTTAAGTTTCTACAAATTAATTATTTAACAAGATAACTACTTACATATACAATAATAAATTTAATATTTTATTTAGAATTATCCAAAAAAGGGATAAGTAATTTTATAATTAATATCAAATTGTTTTATATAGGTATAAGAAACCTAAAGGTAAATACAGCCTTATTTAAAGTTGTATTAAAAATTTTTAAAATTTTCCAAAAATAAAAGAGTCTAAAGGTAAATTAAACAATAAAAAAAACAGCTTTAATAACATGGATTTAGCTGCTTTTATACAAATTTAAATTTTATTTATTTACACTCAATATTTTGTAATTTGAATATTTTGTATCAACATCTTGTTTTTCTGTTAACATGTAACTTATGTCGTATGAGTGTATTGCATTGAAGTATGCCATTTGTAAGTTTATTATAAATGGATGATTTATTTCTTTTGCAATTTCAGACAATAAACTTTGAGCTACTTTTATATAATTTTCTTGTATATCATTAACTTGATTTTCTAACTCAAGTTTTTCTTTTTTTAATAACTCTAACTTATTTAAAAGATCTAGATTTTGAACTTCAGAAAGTTTTATATATTTATCATTTATAACTTTTAATTTTGACAAATTATTTTTTTCTTGACATCTTCTAGCTTTTTTTATTAGTAAATCGATTCTGCTATCATTTTTCTCTTTTTTAGTTTTTATGCTAACTTCAACTTTTTGATATGCACACATCAATTTATCTAATTCTTTAATTTTTTTTAAGTTTTCAGAATTTAATAAATTTTTAACCTTATTTAATTTATCATTTAGTATTGTTCTACTTTCTTTTGTGTTGATAGATTTCCAGTTAGCATATATTTTAACAAGTAATTTATTAACCTTTTTAGTTTCACTTGTTTCACTATTTCTTTCTTTATAAAATAAAATAGTTAATAACATTGAAGCACCAATTGTTATAAATCATGACAATACATATAATCCAACTTGTAGTCATCCACCTTCAACAACTCTTAGCACCGCAAAGATACCTCCGGCCGAAACAGTATAACTTGTTGCTGGTGTAATACCAATAAACAATCCACCAATACCAGCTCCAATACATCCCATTAAGAAAGGTCTAAATTTTGGTAATGTAGAACCGTATAATATAGGCTCAGTTATTCCAAACCAAGTCGCAGGTAATGCCGCTAAAATAGCTTTTTTAGAATTTGAATTTTTAGTTCTAAGTAGCATTCCTAATCCTGCACCCATTTGTGCAAACACAGTTAGGGTGAAACAAAGTCCAAGTACTGAGGGTTGATTATTTGCAATACCCAAATTTATAAAACCATTTATTGCAGTGTGTAATCCGGTTATTACTAAGAATTGTCAAGCAAATGAGAAAATTGCTGCACCAAACCCATAAGGAATATTTCCTATTCAAGTCATTGCATAATAAATACCTGATTCTATAATTCCTAAAATTGGACCCATTACAAATATTACTGGCAATACAGTTAGTAAGTAGGCAAGTAGTGGTCTAAAAATTATATCAACAGTAGCAGGCATTCACATTTTTATCCATTTATCTAAATAAATATATAAAATTCCTGCAAACACCATTGGTATTATTGATGTAGCATATGATTGAACTTTTATGCTAACATCTCCGATTTTAAATAATTCTCAACTCAATCCACCAGTAAGATATGGATTCATAAGTGTTATTCCAATAAATAATGCAATGTAAATATTACCTTTAAAATAATTAACGGTTGATATCACAAATGCTACACCTAAAAATGCAAGACCTATATTTGCAATTATAAATACTATTGCTGATCCTAAATCATAATCAGTAATTAATTTGGATATGTCTCCAGGTTTCATACTAATGCTCACTTTTTGTATAGCCTTTGTTTGTTCTAGTACAGCCTGAAGTGCTTTAAGCAACCCGGCGGTAATCATGATGGGTAGTACTGGAATTATAACTCCTGAAATAAAACCTAAAACTTTTTGTTTTAAACTAGTTTTTTTGACACTTTTGTCAGAGATTTTTTTAGTTAATTTATTAGTAAAATTTTGAAAAGCTTCTCTAACTTTGTATGCATCTCCACCAATAATTATTTGTAACTCTTCACCACTTCAATTGATTCCTTTTACAAGGCTTAAATTTTTTATTTCTTTTTCATCAATTAAAGACTTATCTTTGACAATTAGTCTAAATCTAGTCATACAGTTGAAGGACTTTTTAACATTTAAGTAAGAACCTACTGATTTTTCAATAACTTCTGCAGCTTCTTCAAATTTATTTTTAACATTTAGACTAGATAAGATATCTTTTTTCTTTTCTGAAATATTTAGAATCAGCTCTGCTATTTTTTCTCCTTTTTTAACATTACCTTTTTTTACAAAATTTATTTTATAATCATCATTTTCAATTTCAAACACAAGAGGGGTATTTAAATCAACATTTTTAGAAGTTAAAAATTCTCTATCTATTTCTACTATGTTTGTTTCTTTGTTGACTTTTTCCTTAACATTATGAATGACATTAAAGCCAGCTCCATTTAATTTAACTGTATCCAACCCAATATGCATAAGAACAATTATTCCATCAGAGTTTTTAAAGTGAAAAGCATGCTTAGTTTCAAAAACGTTTTCTAATCAACCTTCATCTAAAGGAGAGCTAAAAGTATTGTTACTAGGTTTTAAATAAAAACCATCACCAAGCATTTTTTCACTAAAGACTCCATCTTTCATATTTATAATTTCGTCCACAGATCCATCACAAGGTGAAAATATATCTACTTTTTTATCCATACTGCTCCTTTCTAAACTTTAGTTATAAAGTGTTTGAATAAACCTTTATACTCAACTTTTTCATTAACTAATTTATATGTGTTTTCTGATTCATTTAATTTGAAACAGGCTTTTTCCACTTTTGGTTTACCATATACTTTGAACTCTATTTCGTTATTTTCTATATCGCTAAATTTATAATTCCCAACTTTAAAAATAGGTAAAACTGAGTTTTGTTTAACAAAAACATTTATTTTGTCTAATGGTGTTTCAATTCAGTATGATTTATTACCTTCATATTTTTTATTTTGATCAAAGAAGTCAACTCACTCACCTTTAGGGAAGTAAACTTGTCTTTTATAAGTATTATTTGTTAGTATTGGTGCTACCATAATTGATTCACCAATCATATATTGATCATCAATTTTTGATGCTATAAAGTCATCTTGAAACTCCATTATTAGCGGTCTCATAATTGGTAAACCTTTTTCAATAGCTTCATTTTCACAAACCTTGTAATAAGGCAAAAGCTGTTTTTTAATTTCTGCATATTTTCTAGAAATGTTTAATTCATTTTCTCCAAAATATCATGGTTCTCTTGGTCCAATTCCATGATATCTAGAAAAAGGTGTAAACATACCAAGTTGAGTTCATCTTATGTATAAATCTTTTTCAGTTTTGTGCGATGGTTGAAATCCACCAATATCTGTCCCTCACATAACATTACCACTTAGAGATAATGATAAACCTGCTAATAAATGAAGTTTTAGTTCACTAAATGATTGAACAGCATCTCCAGATCACTTACCAACAAATTTTTGTGTTCCTATAAATGCAGGTCTAGATAGTACAAATCCTTTATCTGAACCAAAATATTCCTGTGTTGCTTCATAAGTTGACTTTAAGTATAGGTAAGCATAATATTGTTTAAATTCATTTCCTTTGCAACCATTGTACATAATAGCTTCTTCCGGTAAACCATCACCATAATCTGTTTTTATAAAATCAACACCGTTTTCTAATAGATATTTAACTTTATCTTTGTATCATTGATAAGCTGAGGGATTTGTAAAGTCAACCAAACCTGCACCCTCAATATGTTTATCAATACCAGATCAAGGATGAGCAAATTTTTCCTCTTTTTTACAAGAATTAACTAGTAAATTATTTTTTAATAAGTACTGAGCATTTTCAGAATTATCAACTTGGATGTATGGGTTAATTCAAAAACACATTTTTATTTTATGTTGATGCACTTCGTTTAAAAGTTCTTTAAACGGTCCAAAAGCTTCATCATTAAAATCAAAGTTACAAGTTTTGGTGTATCTGTTTTTTATTCATTTAGGGTCCAAAGTTATTACATCTAACGGATAATTATGTTTTTCTGCATTTTCTATTTCTGTAAATAACTCTTTTTTATTGTGATAATATAAACGATTCAATCAAATCCCATAAGCCTCATCTGGGACTCCTGTTATTCTTCCGGTTAATGAAGTATAGTTAGAAACAACATCTTTGACATTTTCTCCAAAAAATATAAATAAGTCCAAATGTTCTTCATCCACCATTATAGAAATTGAGTCTGAAACAGGGGAACCAATTTCAAAAGTTGTTTTATGCCCTGAATTTACTAATATACCATAATTTTTATTAGATAAAATAAATGGGATACCTCCATATGCTAGATTGTGGTTGCAAGTGCTAGAAGGGTCGACATTGAAAACATTTGTCTCAATTCCATTTTTTACTAGGGGTTTATATTTTTCACCTAAACCATAAATTAATTCATCATTTTTTAATTCAAATGATATAAAAGGTTTTTTGACATCATTTTCGATTTGTTTAAAGCCAATAGGGGGGCTTATATATCCCTCTAGAAAATCATATCCTTTTCTTAAACTGTTTTCTAAAATAACCTCATCTTTATCATTTAAGATAATAAAACTCATTGTTTTTTTATTTACTTTTAAGGTTTTTTTATCTTTTAAAGATATAGAGTATATATCCCCGTCTAAACTAAAGTCTAAATCTTTTTTTGTGATTTTATTATATAAGTTATCAGCATATCTATTTTCAGCTCATTGTTTTTGTGTATAACGAACATTAATTGTACCTGAAACGTCTTCTGTTACAATAATATAAGCTTTTTGATAACTTGTTAAAGTTGTTTCTAATCAAATTGAATTATCTGTTTTCCAACAATCGCTTATTGCTGTTGCGACATGATAACTACTATCAATTGTGAATATTTTTTCTTTTTCAGAAATTTGAAACTTAATCATATTTTTATTTAAATTACTTTTTATCATAAATCCTCCTTAATACTTCAATTATATTTATAGGTAAAACAAAAAATTACTTGTTATAACAAGTAATTTAAAGATTTTGTATAAAATTATGTTCAAAAAATAATGGGTTATATTTTTCTATTGAAAGTTGAATAAACTCAAAATCGGTATTTTGTATAATACTATATTTAATTGGTATGAAACCATTTGTATCAATTTCTAAAATTTTTTTGTCTAGGGATGTTTCTTTACACATTTTAATGATATTTAACGAACAATCAAATTCATTTTTTGATTTTAGTATATCTAAAGTTGAAATATTTCAACTATCTTTGTTAAGTTCCCCCACAAGCTTTCTATTTATTCAAATAATAGAATAAGAATAAACGAGTCCATTGTTTAAACGTTTTTTTAAAAAAGAATAAAACTCTTTTGGATCTAAGTTAAATTTAATTTTAAAAAAATCATCTAAATCAACTTTTAAGAATTCTACCTCGCTATTTCTCACGCCATCTGTTTTTTTGTTTCAACTAGTTCCTTTGTTTCAAAAAATTTTTTCATTCACAAAATAACCAACAGCTTTTTTGGATTTGATAAAGTTTGCTTTTTCCATTTTTTTTAAAACATTTCTTGCTGTTAGTCTACTTATTTTATATTTTATAACTAATTGATTTTCTGAATAAAATTTATCTCCGTTTTCAAAAATACCATCATATAATTCACCTTCTAAAAGTTTGTATATTTCATTCTCTTTATTCATAAATAAATGCCTCCAATTTTAATAATTATTTTATAGCTATGAATTATTTGTGTACTGTATTATATTTTATTTAACTTTAGTATTGTTTAAATTAAATGAAAAACATTCGTTATTAATTAACTTAAATTATTCGCCTTTAATCATTCCTCATATAAATTGTTTATATAAAACAATTTTTTATAAACAATTTTTTCAAAGTTATTTTGACAATGATGTTTAACATCTGGTCAAGAATATAGTATTGCTCCAAGTTGTGATATATTATCTTGACAAACATAAATGTCTTTTTTTAATATTGAACTTAATACTTTTAATAAAAAAACATTATTAAAAAATCCTCCACTTACAAAAACTTTTACATCATTATTTAAGTCTAACAGTAAATTAGATTGATAAATTATTTTGAATAGTATACCTAAGGACACAGATTCTAAACTTAAATTTTCATTTTTTAATTTTCTTAAATCTTCGTTTTTTTGTTCTAAATAAAACCTTTCTTTATAAATATTAGGGTAGTAAAAATTTTCTTTTTTAATTAACTTAACAGCATTTTCAAAATTATTGTAATTCATTTCTATATTGTTTATTTTTGCATACTCATATAAGTTATTTCCACCATTATTATTTGCATAACCTGTAATTTTTAAAAAATTGGTCAACATTCTAAAATTATCTCGATTATAAATTTGGCTATCTGTGTTTATTCTACATGCACTTGTAGTTCCTATATTTATAGATAATATATCAGAATTTAAAACACATTTAGAATAATAGTGTGCCGCAAAACCATCCACCAAACCCAAAGTAATATTAATAGTTTTATTGTTTCAAATAATTTCAAAAACCTCATTCTCTGTTTTTAAATTTGGAAGTTTGTATAATAAAACATCGTAGCTAAAATTTAAAAAATTTTCTATACACCATTTAGATCAGTATTTTTGTTCAATATCCAAAAGCCCCAAACCTGCCGCCTCTAAATAATCTATACCATCTATATTAAATATTTTTTTTAGCAAATAACTTTTCAATGTATGAATTTTATTAACGAATTTAAAATTAGGGTCATTTTTTATAAAACATAATTTAGCTAAAGGTAAGTGATGACCATATATCATACCTGTAATTTTGTTTAATTGGATAGCATCATTCAAACTTACATTGAGTAGCTCAAAATCCTCATATAGGATATTCATAGGTGCGAATATGATTTGATTATTTTCATTTAACAAAATCAAAGAGTTGTGTGCAGTAGTAAATGTTAAATTTATATTAAAATCACCATAATTTTTAATTACGTTTAATAAGTACATTTCTAATTTTCTTTCTAAATCCCCGATATCAAACACACCAAACTTAATATAAGGTGTTAGAAAATTATTTTCCTCCATCTTTTTTAAACTTTTAGAAAACACAGATATTTTAGTAAAAGTTGTTCCTAAATCTATTGAAACATAAATATTTTTTCTGATATTCATCTTCGAGATATCCTCCACTTATTTAGTCTATTTTTTTGATAATTGAAATAGTTAATAAAGAAATAACATATTGCACTAAAAGATTTCTATAAAAATAATTATTCTTATTATTTTTTTGATTTCATATTAAAAAAGTTTCAAAAAAATTAGCAAAGTTACTTTTTTGCCTTGTAGAAGTAAAGCAATACTTGTAATTAATTTTCATAAAAACTTGTCTAATTATTTCTATTATCTTGTTATTTCCAGTTCCTGATATAAAAGTTAACAAAATATCTTCATTTTTAAAATTGCTTTTAACAATATTTACAAGGTGAATTGGGTTTTCAATATATATTACATTTATATTTATTGACAATAAAAAATCAACAAACGATCGTATAATACAGCTAATATCTCTACTAGAAACTATGTAAACATTTTCAGCTAAAAATAATTTTTGTGTAATATCATTTATTAAATCGATGTAGTTATTTAATTCTTTTAATTCATCTATTAATAAATTGCTATTTGACATATCTGGACTTTTGTTTATAAATGTAGATTCCCCATTTAATGAAAACTCCTTTTTTTGCATCTTCAATAATGTGACTAATTCATTGTAACCATTTAAACCATACCTATTACAAAACCTTGTAATAGTAGACTGAGATACATGACAGCAATCGGCTAAATCTTTAATCTTTAAAAACTTGCTAAATCTAAAGTTATCACAAATTATTGTGGCAATTGATTTATCAACTTCATTTTCACTGTTAATAGATACATCTAATAATTTCTTATGTAAATTCATTCATTCATTTCCTATACTTATATGATACCTCTATTCATTTTTAAAAACAAATTTATGAATGAGTTTCCTATTTTTGCATTTGTATTCATTTGATCCATATAAAATTGTTTATATATTTTAAATATATAAAATTTGAATAGGAGGAAATGAATATGAAGAAAATTATTATTTACTCACCATGTGATGGAAATATACAAGAAATCGAAAAACTAAATGATGGTGTATTTTCTACAAAAGCCTTAGGTGATGGTTTTTACATAGAACCTAAAACCTTTGATATAAAAAGTATTTTTGAAAAATCTGTAATAACACAAATTTTTCATACAAAACATGCTTTTTATATTAAATCTGATGAAGGACCAATAGCGTTAATTCATATGGGACTGAATACAGTAAAATTAGATGGAAAACCTTTTTCGTTTATGGTTGGGGAAAATGAAAGTGTTGATATTAATAAATCAATTGTAAAAATAAATGTTATTGACAATGAAAATATTGACTTTGTTACGCCAATTGTATTTGATAGTACTGAAAACAAAGATTACAAATTTGTCATAGAAAAAACAGGTGAGGTTAAGCAAGGGGAGCAAATTGGCTATATGTATTTTGATGTTGAAGAAGTAGTCAATTATGAAAAACAAATTGTATCTAATAAAAATCAATTTGAAAACATTGCTTTAGAAATTAACAAATATGTTGGTACAAGTAATAACTACAATAATTTTTATAATTGTATGACTAGATTGAGAATGGATATAGTTGATAAAAGTTTAGTTGATCTTGAAGCTATAAAAAAAGTTAATAAAGTCAAAGGAGTTATTTGAAATGGACAAGAGTTACAAATAATTTTTGGTGGAGTTGTTGTAAAAGTTAAAGATGAGTTAAGCAAAATTCAATCTTCTAAAACAGAAAAAAGTTTTGGTAAAAACAAAAAAAATTTTAAAGAAATTGTTTTTGGGTTTATATCTGGTGTAATGGTTCCAGTAATTCCTGTATTGATGGCAGCTGGATTGATGACTGCGATTAGAGCTATATTAATACAAAGTAATGTAATTGAAGATGTTAAATTATCTTATGGAAGTAATCCAAAGTACTTAACAGATTATAGTATTGCATCGGGAGTCGTTTATATACTTTGTCAAACTGGTTTATCAATAGTTGGTATTTATTTTTGTTATTCAACCATTGTATATTTAAAAGGTAATGGTGTAATGGGAATATTTATTGGATTAACTTTATCTTCTCACTTCTTATTTAACGGAATGAGTTGAGAGTTATTTACTATAGGTACATTTAGTGTTAAATTACAAGCTTATAATTCATCAGTCTTACCCATGATTATTGCGGGCTTTATTTATTTTTACTTAGATAAGTGAGTAAAAAACTGAATGCCAGCTGCTGTTGATATTGTATTCAGACATTTACTAGTTTACGCTGTAACTGTTTTGGCGATATTCTTTGTAATGGGACCTATATTTGGTTTAATCGAAATAGGTGTATATAAAATAATAGAGTATTTTGGTTATATTCCTTATGGAATAGGTACTGCACTACTAGGTTTTTTATGACAAATATTAGTATTAACAGGAGTACACACAGTAATTGGAAATATTGTTATATTAGCAACTAATGCAACAGGGAACGATTCAGGACTTTACTTAACAATGGCATTTGCTGTTATGGGTCAAGTTGGTGCTGCTATTGGGGTTGCAATAAGATCAAAAAATAATAAAGTTAGAAACTTAGCTATTTCATCAATACCTGCAGGTTTATTTGGAATTACAGAGCCAATAATTTATAGTGTAAATTTACCTAAAGGTAAACCTTTTATATACGGTTGTATAGGAGGTGCTGTTGGTGGACTAATAAGAGGGTTTTTTAGTCTAAATGCTAGTGCTGTTGGTGGTGCTGGTTTATTAAGGGTAACTGCTGTTATTGACTCAGGATGATTAAGCGCTGTGGAGTATTTGATAATATGTTTCATCTCAATTGCAGCTTCTATGATTTTGGTTATATTATTTTATGAAGAAAGAATAAATGAAAAAAAAGAAACTTTTTCACTTATTAGAAAACTACAAAGCTTGTTTAAATCTACAAAAAAAGATTATAAAAATGATTTAATAAGTTTAAAATCAAATTTAGAAAAAGTTTTAAGTAAAGAGAACCTTACTAGAATAAAAAGTTTCGAAAGTGTGTATATAAAATCTCTCAATATGGAGCAAAATCAAGAACTAATTCATAAAAAAATAAACTTACTAGAAGAAAAAAGAATAGTTATGATAAAAAAAATAAAAGAGAAAGTAAAAATAGAAAAAATAAATATAGTTATACAAAAATATAAAAACAAATTAGAAGATTTAACAAAAGCATTACAATTAAATAAATCAACAATCAAAGAAAGTAGAAAATGATTAGAGTCATTGCAAGATCAATATATGCTTTTAATTGAGGACTTTATAAAATCTGTAAATAATTTAGATATAAGCATATTTAAAAATAACTTTTACAATGTTATTCACTCATTTGATATTTCTTATGAATTATCTGCAAAACAAGATGTTACTTATAACTATAAAGTGAAAAGAGGTTTAATAAAAAATGAAAAAAAACAACTTTCAATTTAAAGAAGATTTCTTAATAGGTTCAGCGATTGCGGCTTGCCAGGTCGAAGGTTCATGAAAAGAGTATGGTAAAGGTGAGACAATTGCAGATTGAAAAACATTTAATCCAAATCTAGACAGAAAAAATTTTAAAACAGAAGATGAAATGGAGTTAACAAAAGAAAAACTAAATTATAATGTTCAAAATGAAAGTAACTTAATTTTTCCAAATAGAACTGCCATAGAGTTTTTTGAAAATTTTGAGCAAGATGTTCAACAAATGAAAGATACAGGAATAAAGTCTTTAAGATTTTCTATATCATGAGCTAGAATATATCCTGATTGTGATCAAGAAAAACCTAATCAAGAGGGAATAATTTTTTATAAAAAGCTATTTGAGCTTTTAAAATCAAAAAATATAGTACCAATTGTAACTTTATCTCATTTTGACTATCCAATAGATGTTATTAATAAATACGGTGGGTTTGACAATAAAAAAGTTATGGATGTCTTTTTTAAGTATGCGAAAACATGTATTAATGAATTTAAAAGTTATTGTAAGTATTGGATACCTTTTAATGAAATAAATTGTACAATTATCAGTCCTACAACAGGTGCTGGAATTATTTTGGGAGAAAATGAAATAGAGCTAAAAAAACAAAAAAGTTACAAAGCACTACATAATCAGTTTGTAACTAATTGTCTTATCAAACAATATATAGTTGAACAAAATTTGGATTTACAAATTGGCGGGATGATTGCCAGTAGACAGTCTTATCCTATAAGTTGCCATCCAGAAGATGTATGAATTGATACAATTGCCTCTCAAAAAAATTTGTATTTTTATTTAGATGTAATGACAAGAGGTTATTATCCAAACTACATTAAAAACTTCTTCAAAGAAAATCTAATAGATATTAATGCTGAACACAAAGAGTTGGAACTTCTCCAAAAATATAATATTGATTTTATAGGATTTAGTTACTATAAATCTATGACAAATGGTCGTAATGTCGAAACAACAGGAGGAAATTTAACTGTTGGTGGAAAAAATCCTTTTCTCGAATCTACAGAGTGAGGTTGGCAAATCGATCCTATTGGTTTACGAATTTTAATGAATGATTTATGGGATAGATATCAAAAACCCCTATATATTGCGGAAAATGGAATTGGAATGGACGAACATTTTGATATAGAAAAAAAAGATTTTAATGATTACTATAGAATCGACTATTTAAAAGGACATATAAAAAACATGATTTTGGCAATGAATGATGGTGTAGAGTGTATTGGTTATTCAGTTTGAACTGCGATTGATGTAATATCTATGTCAACAAGAGAAATGACAAAAAGATACGGATTAATATACATTGATCAAGATGATTATGGCCAAGGTAGTCATAAAAGATATTTAAAAGAATCTGGAAAATGATTCAAAAAACTAGTCGACTCAAAAGGCGCTATTTGTTTTGAATAAATATTCAATAAAAAAATTTATTGATATTTTTTAGAATTATTGTAAAAATTAAGTTTTTAAAAGGCTAAATAATATATCTTAAGTTTACTAGTGAACTTAAGATATATTATTTTTTTTAAATAGAAAAAATGAAGCTAAGTAGACCAGTTGTATATATAAATGGTTTTTATATTAGAAAGGAAAACATGAAAAGAAGTTGAAATAATGAGTAAAAAATTAAATAAAGTATTTATATCTAAAGATTTAAAAACAAAGGAAAAAGAAAATAAAGTTTTAAAAGAAAAAATTAGAATTTTAGAAAAACAATTAAAGTTTAAAAAAGAAGAAAAGCTATTAGCAATGGCAAGTAAAGAAATTTTGGAAAAGTCCATATCTTCTTGCACAGCAACTATAATGTTGAACGTGTTTAAGATGAGCCAGAAAGACAAGATAATGATAATGGCGACAAAAACTTATAAACATTATGCATGCTGTCAAATATATTATTTTATTGCAAAGCACGGATTAGGAACTAATAGATTAATTAGTTATTTTAAAATTCATAAAAATACATTTTCTAAGTTTAAACTTAAAAATAATTTAGAAAACCCAATAATTATATTTAAAAATTGCATAGATTTTAGTGATTTACCACGTTTTAATAGTCCTAGATATACAATGGCTAAAAAAAATAATAATAGAATATAATCTAAAAAATTAAAGTTTAGCAAGCGACGCAAATTTAATAAGTAAGTGAATTTATGTAAATAAAGGGGTAAAAGTATCTGAAAAAATGATTAGAAAAATTAGAGTGGATAATCCATGAATATTAAATAATTCAAGTAGAAAAAAAACATAGTGTTATGAAATTAGAATTAAAAAAACATAATATTTATGTTAGAGAAGACTTGGTGGAAATTAATTATATTAAACAAAATATAATGGGTATTGATATAACTAACCTTAAGATATTTTTAGATAATAGAAAAAACAGAAGTAAAATCAGTATTAATTCATTAGTAACTGATTTTCGAAAATGAAATAAAAAGATAATTCATTCTGATAGAGATTCTGCATTTGCTAATAAGGTTATTTTTAACTATGCAAAACAAAATGATTTTATAGTTCATTTAATGTCTAAAAAAGTTTTTAAACATAATGCTTCAACTGAAACTCTAAATTGATGAATCAAACAAAAATTTTATAAATTTTCTGGTAATAAATTTGAAAATAAAGAAAGTTTTTATAATTTATAAAAAGATAAAAATAAAATAATTAGATTTGTTTACAATATTAATTTATTCATTATAATAAAAAATAAGTAGTTAATAGTTTATTGTTTTATTTGCTACTTACAAAATTAAATAGATATTGAGAAATGTAAAGAGTTTATCAATGAAAGAAAGGTAAAAAATATGAAAAAATTAATTGGATGGTTGATGGCAACTTCGGTTGTAGCACCTTCTGTTTTTAGTGTTGTATCTTGTGGTTCTTTAGATAAAGATCCAGAAAACACAATAACTATGACACAAAGAAGTTATCCAAGTTATTGGGTAACTGCAAAAACAATAGATTTAGCAGATTTAGGTATATTAGCGGATACAAACGCTACACCATTATCTGTCGATGAATACGGAAGAGTATTCGGAGACTTATTTTTAATGAGTAATCCAAATTATTCTGCAAGCAATCCATATGTGGGAGAACATAATGATAATTTTGATACTTGAACTTACAAATTAAGAGACGATGCTTCTTGAAGTGATTACAAAGGAAATAAAGTGGATGATTTAAAGTCTGAGGACTTCGTTAATACTGCAAGGTATGTTTTAAACCCAATGAATGCCTCAACTATCGTCTCGGTTTGAAAAAGTTTTATTCAAGGAGCTGCGGAATTGAATGCTGAAGCAATAGCAAAATCAAAAGATGCAGATTATGATTTTGATAAAATTTTTGATAAATATTATAAAAATACCGATGAAAGCTCACGCTTAGGAATTAAAGTTAACGGTAGTCAAGTTCAATTTAAACTTGTTAAACCAGCAAATTATTTTGAAACTTTATTAACATTTGGTACTTTTGCACCAATACATGCAAATGCATTAGTTGATCCATCAGTAGATGTTGACTACACAAAAGGTTATTATTCAGGACAATTTGTACCAACAAGTTTTGTTAAAGATAGTGTATTAATTTTAGATAAAAATCAAAATTATTATTACAAAGATAAATCAAATATTAATAGAATTAAAGAATTATTATCTTCTGGAGGAGCTTCTAGGTCTAGAGAATTATACGATGCCGGTACAGCTAATGAAGTAAATATTGACCCCAATGATGCAACAGGATGATCAAAATATGTTGGCGATGCAGCAAACCCTTTAGACACACCAGGTTTAGTTAAATATACAACTTCAAGGGATGATTCAGCATCTTGAATGTTATTCTTTAATTATTTAAACAGTGATTATCAAAGTACTGATGCAGCCAAAAAAAGCAGGGCAACAGCAGCTTCAAGATTATTACAGTATGCAAGTGTTAGAAGGTTCATACAAGCTGGTTTCGACAGAACTAAATGAGCAACTTATTATTCAAGTCCTTATGATGTAGATAAATCTGTCTCATCACAACTTAGAAATACATTTGTTCCTCAAAACTTTTTAAGTTATGAAGGTAGAGATTATTTGGGATATGTAGCTGATGCAATTAACAAAAGCAGCGCTAAACCAACAAAAGCAGTAACTGTTGATGACTTAAAAGATGGAGTTGATTACTTAAGAAATAGTGTTTTTGGGTCAGCAAAAGAAGGGTCTCCTGAATTTAACTCAAAAGTAGGCGAGATGATTAAAGGGATCAATGATATAATTCAAAAAGACAAGTTCTTAAATCATAATAAAGGTAGTGATGGTAAAATTCACTTAGTTTCTGCTGAAGATCCAACTGCCACAACCACTCAAGGTAAATATAGATCGGAAATGATTGAAGACTTTAATGCAATACAAAATAACCCTATAAAAATTGATTTGGTTAGACCAAATGACTACAATGGATATAGTGAAATTTATAATACAGGAGGTTCAGATTTAATGTTTTCATCATGAAGTCCTGGTTATGAAGACCCAATGACATATTCTAACAGTTTAAAACTAGATGGAGAATATTCACTCTACTTTAGATTGGATCAATTATTTGGGTTTGAATCATATGAAAAATTAAGTCAAAATGGGAAAGCTACTGCTAAGGATGCTTTTGATAGTTTGAAAAAAGCAAATAGTAGTAAATATGATGAATTGATAGTACAGGACGAAAAAGGTATTTCCCCTTTATTTGAATCAAGATATAACTATAGTGTCTCAGTAAATGATATAGACAAATCAATTGGAGTAGATATAGATAAAAGATATTCATCTTTTGCGAAACAAGAAGTTCAAACATTATATGAAGATGCTTTTGTTGTTCCATTTATGAGAAGAAGTCCAACTGCAACATTTACAATAAGTCATATGAAACCATTTGCTTTACCTAGAGTAACTTATGGATTAAGCTCATATAAATATATAAATGTAAATTATGACACAGAATTACTTTCAAAGGATCAAATTGAAGAGCTACGCGCAAAATATTTAAAAGCACTTGATGAAATAAAAAAAGATCCAACAAGTAATAGAGATGCTGATTTTTGAAAATAAAGCTTTAAAATAGTATTTTAAAAATACTATTTTTTTATTTTAAGTTTTCAAAAGTTGTATTTTAAAATTAAATATGTTAATATGAATTAGTCAAAGATGAATGAGGTTTTTTTATGTTTATAAATAAAAATACAACAAAGATGAATAATTACAATAATGTTTTAGGCACTATTTTTTTATTGTACAAAAAGACTTTGGGGTATCATTTATAAAATATTTATAAAAAAGTTTATATTGAAAAATTTAGCTCCAATTAAAAGTCAAAAGACTTATAATAGGAGCTTTTGTTTTTTTATATAAAATTAATTTTATTCTACTTTACATTAATATAGAAAGGATAAAAAATGAAAACTACTATTGAACAAAATGAAAGTGATCAAAGTTTGTTGGATTTGATTAATCGGGTAGAGAATAAAGTTATTGAAAGTAATTTAAGAAGAGATAAGTTTGCTAGATTAAAGTACCTTTTTAAAAAAATAAATAAAAAAAAGATTGATTTTTTAAATAAAGTACCTTTGTTAAGTTATTCAATAAAAAGAATTATATATGCTTTTATAACACTTTATATTGCTATTGCTTTTGTATATATATTGATAGTATTATCTCTTGATGATATATCGGTAATGAATGATTTTAATTTTGCCAGACCACCTGTAACTGTTGGGGGTCCAGAGTGAAAAGAATGAGTAAAGAACAAAAAAACAGCACTTGGATTAGACGGATCACTTTTAAAACAAATCTTAATATATTGAAGAAATGTCACACCTTTTATTCCAAAAAGTATTAGAATGCCTTTGAGGGTTAGTCATGTAGGAATTACATGAGGCAATCCAGAAACTAAATGATTTTGGCTTGGATTGATACTAAATAAGTCTAATGGAATAATTAATTACCCTGTAATGGATTATTTTAAAAAGGCAATACCAATATCATTTCAAATAGGAGTGGTTGCTGTTTTAATTTCTTACATTTTTGGAGTTCCAATCGGTATACTGGCAGCTAAAAATAAAGAAAAACCAGTAGATAATGTAATAACGTGGTGATTTTTAATATTAATTTCAACACCAGCAACTATATTGATATCAGTGTTTTGATTGATTGGTATCAAATACTTAAACTCATCCGGTATATGAGGAGAAAATAATTATACTAATTTTCTAGCTATTATTGCGGTCGCACTACTATTGATGCCGCCAATCGTTATCGACACTAGAAGATATGTTATTGATGAAATGTCATCAGATTATGTTAAGTTTGCACAATCAAAAGGTTTAGGTTCAATTTATATATTTTATGTACATATTTTTAGAAATGCAGGTGTAAGAATTATTAGATTAATTCCTGGAGTTTTAGTTATATCTTTATTTGGATCAAGCATTTTGGTTGAAAGATTTTGAGCGGCCCCTGGTATGAGTCAATATATACTAAAAGGAGTTAGTACAAAAGATGTTTTTGTTGTTTTGGGCTATATAACCCTGTCAGCTTATGTTGGTGTATTTTCATCCTTGATTGGAGATCTTATTTTAGTTCTTATGGATCCAAGAGTTAAATTATCAAATAATAGAAAGGAATAATTGTATGAGTGAAAAAGTATTGAGTAAAAAGTATGCTGACGATGAGTTTAATTGAGAAGAAATTGTTAAATTAAAATATTCTTATTCTAAATATAACATTGAAGAAATTGATAACTCATTGTTTAAAAAAGTAAGTGATGAATGAAAGTCTTTTAAAGCTGAATCAATTAATTCTAAACCATATAGTTATTGAAAATCGGTTGGAAAAACTGTATTAGCTAGTAAAGTTTTTATAATATGTTTATTATTAATAATTATTTTTGTTACAATGAGTTTATTTATTGCTAGAGGTGAAACACCCGTTCCACTTGATAGACCCAATAGAAACCCTGCAGCTCCTAGTTCCCAACATCTTTTTGGTTTGGGACTGATGGGAGAAGATTTATGAAATAAAATGTGAATAGGTACAAGAAGCACTTTACTATTTATGGTATTTATTGCTTCTATACAAATAGCCACAGGTATATTAATTGGATTAATTTGAGGTTATTTTTCTAAATTAGATATATTGTTTATAGAAATTATTAGATTTTTATCTATGATACCATCTCTAATATTGTGATTACTAGTAATATTTATCTTTGGTGGACAATCAACACTTTGAGTTTTGGTCTTAGCTATTTCATTAACAAGTTGAATCAGCATGTCTTCGGTTATTAGAATTCAAACAATCTTGGTCAGAAACTCTGAATATAATATTGCTTCAAAAGTTTTAGGAACAAATAGTTTTAGAATAATAATAAAAAACATATTACCAAAAATATTACCAATAATTATTCAAACAGCATCTTTTGCTATACCTAATGCAATCGCATTGGATTCATTGTTATCGTTTTATAATTTTGGTTTTGTTAGTGACTTGATTCACGCAGCTTCGCTTGGGTCAATACTAAATGAAGTTGTTTCAGATACAACATGACAATTATTTCCGCATTTGCTTATAATACCAATTTCGTTTATTTCTGGAATATCATTGTTATTTTTCTTGGTTGGAAAAATATTTGCGGATTCATTAGATCCAAAGTTGCATAGATAGGAGAATTTTATGAAAGAAAAAATTTTAACTATTAAAAATTTAGAGATCAAATTTCAAGTAAGAAAAAAACTTTTAACAGCCATTAGAAATGTTTCTTTAGATTTGTATGATGAAGAAATACTTGCCATAGTGGGTGAATCGGGAAGTGGAAAGTCAGTAATTACAAAATCTTTTACTGGTATGATTGAGAGTAATGGTTTCATAAGTGATGGTTCAATAATTTATAATCCGATAAATCCGAGTGAAGATGATTATTTTAAAAAATCAGTTGATTTAGTTTCTATGCAAAAAGAATTAATTGACAAATACACAATCAAAAGTATTAAAAGAAGTATAAAAGCTGAACTAAAATACGAATATAAGAAAATTAAATATTTAAAAAAAATAAATAAAGAACATTTAGATATATTGATAGACCAAAAGAAGAAAGTTTTAGCTAAATTGGAAAACAAACACGCATTGTTTTCTAGAAATAAAAAAATAAATATTAAAATGGAAAGCATAAAAAGTAATATAGAAAAATTAGTAAACTATGAAGAATATTTAATAAATAATGATCGTAAAAAAAGTATGAGACAAGAAATATTTGAAAGTATTTATCATTTGAAGGTTGATTATAGAAAAATAAATGGAATAACATTAATTGATAAATTTAAAATAAAAAAAATAATTAATTACATGAAAAGAATAAAAGATTTTTTACAAAAGGAAAAAAATGAAGAAGACACTAAATTGCTAAAAAGTTTGTTAAAAGATAACTTATTTCATTTAATAGTTAATAAATTTCTTTTAAATAAAAAGAAAAATAAAAAATCCCAGGCTTTAAAAGTTTATTTTAAAGAAAATTTTACAAAATATGGTATAAATTTTTTTGAACAAGAACTCAGTTTTAATAAAATTGAAGAATTAAATAAAATGTACGAAGCAAAAATTGAACAGTATAAACAAAATGAAAATATAAAAGGTTTATTAAGTAAAAGTATATTTAGTTTTATTGAGCATTATAGTAATTGTGCTTATAATTTTAAAATAGAAGATGATATTGAGGATTTAATAATAAAATTGATTGTTGAAAATAAATTTGATAATGAAATTTATGAAAGAATAATTGCACAATGAAATCATGTCAAAAAGTTTAAATTTTTTAACAAATTTAGTTCTTTAAATTTATTAAAAAAACTAAGAGGTAAAACAATAGCGACAATATTTCAAGATCCTATGACATCTTTGAATCCTTTACTATCAGTAGGTTTTCAAATTTCTGAAGTACTAAGAAAAAAATGAAACTACTCAAGAAAAAAAGCAAAAAAAGAGGCCATTAACTTATTGGAAAAAGTAGGAATAAAAGAACCAAAAAAAAGATATAAAGATATACCGGGACAATATTCTGGAGGCATGAGACAAAGAGTTGTTATAGCTATTGCTTTAGCTTGTAAACCAAAAATTTTAATTTGTGATGAACCAACAACAGCATTAGACGTAACAATACAAGCACAAATTTTAGAGTTAATACAAGATTTACAAAAAGAATATAAATTTGCAGTTGTGTTTATAACACATGACTTAGGTGTTGTTGCTAAAATAGCTGATAGAGTTGCCGTAATGTATGCTGGTCAAATTGTTGAATTTGGACTTACTGATGAAGTTTTTCATGATCCAAAGCATCCTTATACATGATCTTTACTATCTTCTTTACCACAATTAAGCGAAAAAGGAAAAAAACTTTATTCTATAAAAGGATCACCACCGTCACTATTTAAAAAGTTAAAGGGAGATTCATTTTCTGAAAGAAGTGACTATGCTTTAGAAATAGACAAAATATATGAACCACCAATGTTTCAAGTGTCAGAAACACACTATGCAAAAACTTGACTACTAGATAAAAGAGCACCTAAAATAAATAAACCAGAGATTTTAAATGAACTAAAAAATAAAGTTGAAGAATAGATAGAAAGAGCAACATTATGAAAGATATGAAGCAGTCGGATATTTTTTTAAAAATAAGAGATATAAAAATAAGTTTTAAAAATAAAGGTAAAAAGTTTACTGCAGTTAATGAAACTAGTTTAGATATTAAAAAAGGAGAAATTTTTGGTTTAGTTGGAGAATCTGGTTCAGGTAAAACTACAATTGCTAGAGCAATTGTAGGAGTACAAAATTTGAGTGATGGCGCTATATACATGGATGAGCAAATAGTAGCTGGTAAAGCTTCAAGTTTATATCATTTAAATACTTATATAAAAAATAAAATTATAGATTTAGAAAATAAATTATATTCAATAGTTTATGTAATAAAAAATCAAACAAAAAAATTAAAAAATATTTATTTTAATAACAAAAAGAAAGTTACAGAAATAAAATATTATTCAAATAGAATTATAAATTTAACTAAAATTAAGTTTATAGATGAAGTTTATGAATATATATTGAAATTGATTAATATAATTGTTTCTAAGGAAGAAAGAATAAAAAAATTTGTAAATAACATTCATTTACAGGTACCTGAAATTCCTCTAGAGTTAGAAAAGTCTATTTTAAAAAAAATAGAAGAAGTCATAATAAATGAAAATGCTTTAAAACTTAAAATAGAAGAAGCATATTTATTGACAACAAATTTTTTAAAAAAATGGGAAGAAAATAGCAAAGAAAAAGTACAACTTAATAATTATATAAAAAGTTTTTTTGTACTTTTTGACTTTATAGTTAATATAAATAATGATATTTTTAAAAATTTGAATATTGTTAAAACTGCACATAAAGAAAATTTGTTATTAACTTCACCAGAGAGAATTAAAAACAAATTATTACCAAGTTATTACAAAAAAATTTATGTTTCTAGGGATGATTTTATAAAAGAATGTAGATTACAAATAAATAAACTATCCCAAGAAAATAACGAATTTAACAACAAGAAAATAAAAAAATATAAATTATACTTAAAAGATTTTTGAAGTAATGAAAATATATCAATAAAAAATTGTGAAAAAATACTACAAATTTACAAATTAAAAGATTCTATAAATTATGATAAACTCAAAGTTTTATCTAGTAAGTTGAAATCTACAGATTTTGAAATAAATTTAAAAAATAAAATAAGTAATAATATTAAATTAACAGACAAAGAATTAGATGAAATAAGTTTAAAATTTGACTATATAAAAAAATTGTTAATAGAAATATTGTTAAAGGTGAAGATCTTGTTGAAGAATATTTTGAATGAATAGGCAAAAAATATGAAATTACGGCTGAAGAAAAAGAAAAAATTACAAAGTTTATTGAGTTTCTGGAATTACCATCAATTGATAAGTTAATTAAGAAATCATATTTGTTTAAACCTATTTCTAAGAAAAACAAGAAAAGAAATAGAAAAAATATTCAGATGATATTTCAAGATCCTAGTTCCTCACTTAATGACAGAATGTCTGTAGAAGAAATAGTTGGGGAAGGATTAATAAATTTTAAAAAAGTTTATAAAAATAATGAAATTAGAGAAGAATATTTAAAAAACTATAATGAAAATAGTGAAAGTAAAATAGAAAATATAAAAAAAGTTAAAGATTCAGATGTTAAAAAATATTTGATTCTTAAAACAATACAATCAGTTGGTTTACTCCCAGAACATTTATCAAGATATCCGCATGAATTTTCTGGTGGACAAAGACAAAGAATTGGCATAGCTAGATCACTAATTCTTAAACCTAAATTGATAGTCGCAGATGAGCCAATATCTGCACTAGATGTTTCTGTAAGAGCCCAAGTTTTAAACTTATTTAAAAAATTTCAATCAGAGCAAGATTTAACAATAATTTTTGTCGCACATGATTTAAGTGTTGTTAGATTCATTACAGATAGAATAGCTGTAATATACCATGGTAAAGTTTTAGAAATGGCTGATGCAAATGAGTTGTTTACTAACCCAATACATCCATATACTAAGTCTCTAATTTCAGCAATCCCTAAACCAGAACCATCGATAGCAAAAAATACTAAAAGTTTTGTTTATGATCCAGATAAAGAACATTATGACTATATTTTTGACTTACCAAGTTTTGTAGAGATAGAAAAAGGTCATTATGTATATTTTAATGAAAGAGAGATTCGAAACTATAAAAAATAAATAATTTTAAAAAAATGAAAAGGAATGAAATTATGAATAGAAAAGAAGCAGATAAAAAGTATAAGTGAGATTTTTCAAATGTTTTTGAAAATTCTAGTGATTACAAACAAAATTTAGAAATGTTTCAGAAAAAATTTAAAAAAATTAATGAATTGAAAGGTAATTTAGGTAATAAAGAAAAATTTTTAGAATATCTTAGAATGAAAAATGAAACAGATTTACTATCTATTAGACTCGACCATTACTTAAATTTATATAATTTAGATCAAACTGATACAGAGCTACAAGAGTTAATGTCACTATATAAAAAAGCTAATAACGAATATAAAGAAGCTTTATCCTTTGCAAATCCAGAGATTTTAGATTTAGGTTACGAAAAGGTTATAAGTTTCATCAAAGGATCAGATTATGCATATCAAGAATATATTTTTAAAAAGTTATTTCGTATGAAAGACAGCTTTTTACCTTATCAAAAACAAGAAGTAATTAATCAAGTATCAAATAGTAGAGAAATACTAAACGGTTTCTTTGACTGCTTATCATATGCTGATAGACAATTTTTGGATGTTGAAATAAATGGAAAAAAAGAGTTAATTAACACAACTTTCTTCAACACATTTTTAGCTAGTTCAGACCCAATTAAAGACCAACAAAATAGAAAATTGGTTTGAGAAAAATATTATAATAATGTAACAAGTAAAAAATATAGTTTTGCAAAAACTCTTGAAGGAATAATTACAAAAGAATACGAAGATGCAAGACTGAAAAACTATTCATCAGCATTAGAAAAGGCTTTATCTGAAGATAATATACCAACAGCTATTTATAGAAAACTTTTGCAAATAGGAAAAAAAAATATTGGAATTTTAAAAGATTACTATTCTATTATAAAAGATAGATTTGGTTTTAAGGATTTCTTCATAAGTGACAGACATTTAAGTTTAGCTGATAATTTTAGCAAAGTAGTTTTAGTGGAAGAAGGCAAACAAATGGTAAAAGGAGCATTGCAAATGCTGGGTGAGGAGTATAATGAAAAGTTAGATATAGCAATGAAAGATAATGCTATTGACTTTTATGAAGACTCTACAAAAAGAAGTGGTGCATACTCAACATTGGGAAATGGGGTTGAGCCATCTATTTTGATGAATTGAAGTGATACATTATCCTCAGTGAGTACGTTGGCACATGAGTTAGGTCACTCAGTGCATACACTTTTTGCAGAAGCATCACAAAAATATCCTTTGTGTTCTTATCCAATTATTCTTGCTGAAATTGCGTCAACTTTTAATGAGCATGTTGTATTTGACTATTTATATGAAAAAACAACTGACAAAAATGAAAAAGTATGTTTAGTCCAAAACAGAATTTATGATATGCTAACAACATTTTTTAGAGAAATTCAGTATGCAGACTTTGAACTACAAGCTCATGAACTACTAGAGAAAAATGAACCAATTACAGCGGAAAGACTTATGAATCTATTTAAATCTGTTGAGTTAGAATATGGTTATGATTTATGCACAAATAATAATGAAAGAGACGCATATTATTGACCACACATTGCTCATTTCTTTTATTATCCCTTTTATGTTTACAAATATTCATTAGATGTTGCAGCTAGTTTTAAAATTTATCAAGATGTTAAAAAAGGTGGCAGTCAACACATAACAAACTTTTTAAAAGCTGGATGCCATAAGGATCCTTTAGATATATTAAAAGATAGTGGTATTGATTTTATGGATGAAAAAACATATGAGCCTATTTTGTCTGAAATTAAAAGACTAATAAAATTATTAAAAGAGCTTTTAGATTAATAGTAATTGTTAATAAGACTAATTTTTATAAATAAATTTTTATTAATTAGACCAAAAACAAACAACCTTAAGGAGATATAAATAATAATGTTTTAATTGTCTCATTTTGTAAGAAAGGTTGTTTTTTTATATAAAAAAATATAGATAAAATAGCTTGTTTTATTTTTATGTAAAATTTTAATAATCTTGAATGTAATTTCATGTAGTGTCACAACAATTTTAATAAAAATTAATAAATTGACATAAAATATTGTAATTTTATAGTAAGGGGTATTTATGAAAGAAAAAGAGTTAGAATCATTATCAAAAGAGATAATTCAAGTGGTTGGTGGTCTTAATAATATCGGAAATTACTATAATTGCATTACTAGATTAAGGTTGGTATTAAATGATTATTCAAATTTGGATCTAGAAAAAATAAAACAACTAAAAAATGTAAATGGGGTAGTTTTATCAGGAAAAGAATTGCAAATAGTTATTGGTCCAAACGTTACAAAAGTGAAGTTATTTATGGATAAGTTATCTAAAAAAGAAACAAAAATTAAAGTAAGCTTTATTGTTAAATTGAAAACGGGATTATCAGAAATTTTGATTCCAATAATACCGGTTTTTTTGGTTTGCGGAATGTTAAAGAGTATAGAGGGAACTCTATTGTACTTTAATTTAATTCAAAAAGTTGATATACAAAATTTGAACAATAACGATATTTTTTCAACTTTTGTATTTATAATTTCAAATTCAGGGATTGTTTATGTTGGATTATTTTGTTCAATAACCGCCGCAAAGTATTATAAGATTAGTGAGGTATTTGCATTGTTTTTAGGTTTAACAATACTATGTCCTTTTTTCTTAAATTTTCAAGGAATTACAATTATAAGTATTAAAGGATTTGATTATAAATTGTTTAGTTACACAAGCCTGATATTACCTTTTATATTTTCTATTTATATTTTAAGTAAAATTGATAACTTTTTTAAAAAATTTATGATTAGTTATTTAGATCCTTTTTTAAGACCTTTTTTTAGTTTTTTGATAGTTGTTGGTATACATTTTTTCATTTCAGGACCTATATTATCTTATTTAGAAAATGGAGTTTACTTTTTGATAGAAATTATAGGAAAATTTAAATACGGAATTGCTTCAATGTTTTTTGGATTTATATTTATGATTTTGGTGAGATATGGAATGCATATAGTATTTGTAATACCCTTTAATATTGTTTTGAATCAAAATATTATGAGTTTTTTAGGTCCAGCACAGTGAATTGCTTGTTATTCACAACTTGGAGTTACAATAGGTATACTTCTAATAACAAAAAACAAAGAATTAAAAAAAGCTTGTAAATCCTCAATACTACCAGGGGCTATATTCTCTGTTATTGAGCCATCTCTATATGGAGTTAATACTAAAATAAAAAAAGCATTTTGAATAGGATGTGCAGTATCGGCATGTATATCATGACTTTCAGGGTTTTTAGAAATAAAACAAAATGTTCCTGTTGGAGCTGGAGGTTTGTTCTCTCTATTGGGAACTATAGAATCGGGATATATTGATGTATGTATATTATTAGCATTATACTTGACTGCCGTATTAATACCTATAATGCTGATTCAGGTGTTTTTTAGAAAGTTGGACTTTTCTAGATTTACAAAATAAAACAACATATAAGATATTTATTACGTTAGATTAATAGTTGTTGTAGTACAACTATTTTTTATATAAAAGTCTTTTTAATAAATCAGCGTTTAAAATATACTTATGGAGGTAGTAGTATGAAAAGAAAGATAGCGGCTTCTATATATGTTTTTAATTTTTTAGAAGTTGGTAAAAAAATGGATGAGTTAGTTGATGCAGGAATTAACATGATACATGTCGACATAATGGATGGTGTATTTGTTAATAATTATGCTTTATGTCAAAAGTTTTGTAAAGATATTAAAGATAAGTACCCAAAAATAATAGTTGATGCTCACATAATGTGTATTAATCCTGAAAAATATATTGAATCATTTACCAATGCAGGAACTGATGTTTACAATTTTCATTATGAGTCATTAGAAAATAAAGACCCTAAAAAAATATTTTCAATTATTGATAATATACACAAGAATAAAATGAAAGCTGTGATTGCAATTAACCCAGAAACAAATCCAAGAATTTTAGGCCCATATTTGGATAAAGTAGAAGGTGTAATGTGTATGTCTATAAATCCAGGTTTTAATGGACAAGTTTTAAATCCAATAGTTTATGAAAACATTACTTGATTAAGTAAAGAAAAAAAAGGTAAAAACCTAAATTATTATATTCAAGTTGATGGTGGAGTGCGTGAAAACACATACCAAGAACTGATAAAAGCGGGTGCAGAGGTGTTTGTTGTAGGAGCATTTATAAACGATGAAAGCAAAAAAATAGTGGAACAAGTTAAAAAAATAGAAGGTGATAATTCATGAAAATAGTAATTGGTTGTGATCATGTTGGTTTCTTATTAAAAGAACCCATTAAAGAATTTTTAATAAAAAAGGGATATGATGTAATTGATAAAGGGACATATAATACAGAACGCGTAGATTATCCTACATATGGAAACTTAGTTGCGAAAGCTATTATAAAAAATGAAGCGGATTTAGGACTATTATTCTGCGGTACAGGAGTAGGTATATCAATTTCTGCTAATAGAAATAAAGGCATTAGAGCAGTTGTATGTTCTGAACCTTATTCTGCAAAATTATCAAGAGAACATAATAATTCAAATATACTTTCATTAGGTTCTAGAGTAGTGGGTTTAGATTTAGCAAAATTGATAGTAGAAACATGATTAGAAGCATCTTTTGAAGGTGGAAGACATCAAAAAAGAGTTAATCAAATAGATGAAAAGTTGTAAAACAACTTTTTTTTATATTACGATAAAAAAAACTACATTTTAACAAGGTTTTCTAAAAAAAATTTAAATAATAAAATATTTTCCAATTTATTTTAAATAAAAGAGTTAAATATTAATGAAAGGAGGAATGATTTTAATGTTGAAGTCGAATTTTATAAATTCCAATATTTTAGAAGTTGTTTCAAAAATGGGTCACTTTGATACTATTTGCATTTGTGATGCTGGACTACCTATACCAAAAGAAGTCGTGAGAATAGATTTATCATATGTAAAAGGAAAACCCCCATTTTTAGATTTAGTAAATTCATTTGCAGAAATATTTAGTTTTCAAAAAGTCATTTTGGCAAGTGAAATAAAAACTGAAAATAGCGAGAACCTAAATGCTTTAAAAAAAATTATAGATCCAAACAAAATGGAGTTTTTACCACACGAGGATTTTAAAAAGCTTACAAAAAATTGTGTAGCAATAATAAGAACGGGTGAATGTACAAAATTCTCTAATATTATTTTAGAATCAGGTGTAAATTTTTAATGAAAAATAAAGAAGTTTTAATCAATAAAAACCTACAATGTGGTCCAATATTAAAATTAGAAAATATTAAAAAAAATTTTGGAAAAGTTAAGGCATTGAAAGGTGTTAACCTAAATATTTTTAAAGGAAAAGTAATGGGAATTTTAGGTGAAAATGGTGCTGGTAAGTCTACATTGATGAATATCCTGAGTGGTGTATATCAAATGTCATCTGGTCACATTTATAATTCAAAAAATGAGAGTATTACGTTTAATAATATTAAGGAAGCTGAAAAATACGGAGTTTGTATAATACATCAAGAAATATTGTCATTTCCAGACATGACTGTGATTGACAACGTATTTATTGGGCACGAAAAAAGTAAATTAGGATTTGTTTCATATAAAAAACAAAAAAAATTATTGTTACAAACACTAGAGGAGATGTCATTAAATATACCAATAAATAAATTGATGAAGGATCTGACAATTGCAGAACAACAAATGGTAGAAATTGCAAAAGCATTAATTAAGAAATCTAAAATAATTATTATGGATGAACCCACATCTTCACTATCTCAAAAAGAGACTAAGGTTTTATTTAAAATTATTGAAAAACTTAAAAAAGAAGATTGTGCTATTTTATATATATCCCATAGACTTGAAGAAATACCTATAATATGTGATTTGATTACAATTATCCGTGATGGCGAATTTATTGGTGAGTATAAAGTTGGTGAACTTAGTGAAAACGATTTAATTGCAAAAATGGTTGGTAGAGAAATTGAAGATAAATTTCCAAAAAAAACTACTTGTATTAACGAAAAAGTGATTTTTTCAGTAAAAAATATAACTAGTAGTTTTTTAAAAAATATTTCGTTCAATCTTTACGAGGGAGAAATACTAGGGTTTGCTGGTCTTGTTGGCTCTAAAAGAACTGAGTTGTTTAAATCATTGATTGGATTATTAGACAAAGGATCTGGTGAAGTGTTATTAAATGATAAAAAAATATCTTTTAAGTCTCCATCAGATGCTATTAAACAAGGTTTTTATTATGTTACTGAGGATAGAAAGTCCGAAGGGTTAATTTTGGATGAGTCAATAAAAACAAATATTAGTTTGTCATCCTTAAAAAATTTATCTGTATTTGGGTTTGTAAAACCTAGTCAAGAGACTCAAAAAGCAAAAGATTTTATAAAATACTTTTCAATAAAAACTCCTTCTTACAATCAAAAAGTTAGCGCTATGTCAGGTGGTAATCAACAAAAAGTATTGCTTGCGAAAGCATTTTGTTCAAAACCTAAGGTTTTAATATTTGATGAACCTACTAGAGGTGTTGATGTAGGAAGTAGAAAAGAAATTTACGATCTAATTTATGAAGCTAAAAATAATGGTATTGGAGTTATTGTAATATCGTCAGATTTGGCTGAAGTTATTGGATTATGTAATAGAGTAGCTGTTATGAAAGATGGAAGAATCGCTAAAATTATTAGTGAAGACATTACGCAAGAAAATGTTATCAAATATGCATTATAGAGGTGACTATGGAAAGTTTAAAAAAATATAATATTATAGATAATGTAATTGATTATTCGGCTCATGTCAAAGACATGAAACTAAAGTTTATTAATGATTTTTATGACAGAAGAGTTGAAAAAAAAGTTGATAAAATTTATGAGTTATCAAGTTATAGAGATATATTCATAGAGTCTATAAAAAAGAAAAAAGATAAAAAAATTAATAAGTTAGTTCAAGAAAAAACTAATTTAGATTATAAGTATAAAAATAAGGATATAGATAAAAGTTTATATGAGAGTTTAGATTTACAATTAAATCTTGAAAAAAGAACCATAGAAATAGAAAACTTTTATAAAGAAGTAATAATAAAAAAAGAAAAAAAATGAAATGTTTTTATTGATAAAAAAAGAGCTAAATATAAATTGATAATAAATAAAATTAATGCAGCGCGAGAAAAGCATTGTAATAAAGTAGAAGAGTTATTAAAAAATCAAATTAATGTTATTGAAACTAAAAGTTCCCAAATATTAGAAATTGAGAATAAAGAATTTGCAAATAATGCTAAAATTTTGCAAAACTATAAATACAATAAAAATTTAATAGAAGATAAAAACAAATTAGAACT
The DNA here is from genome assembly GCF_001715535.1 of Spiroplasma helicoides. NCBI lineage: Bacteria > Bacillati > Mycoplasmatota > Mollicutes > Entomoplasmatales > Spiroplasmataceae > Spiroplasma > Spiroplasma helicoides. The sequence continues at coordinate 1,086,705 of NZ_CP017015.1, read as the reverse complement.
TAATAAAATAGGTCCGTTGGACTATGAAAAAAAATCAATATTCAATTCTGATAAAGTTGATGAAAAAACTAAGCAACTAAACTTAATATCTAATAGTAAAGAGTATAAAAAACTTAGAGGACAAATAAATTCAAAATTTTTATTTGATTTTAGTACAAAAGTAAAAATTAAAGATAAAACTATTTCAACAATAAACTCCTTTAAATTGGTTATATTTATTATGATTTTTACAATTGGTATTGGTGTTGCACAACCTTTGTTTTTTACAACACAAAACTGAATTAATATTTTAAGTCAAAATGCAGCGCTAGGGTGTTTTGCTATAGGTGTTACATTAATTATATTAACAGGTGGTATCGATCTATCGATTGGTTCAACATTAGCCTTTTCTACGGCGATAGGAGCTAAGATGATAGTTGATGGTAATAACATATGAGTTGTTTTAATAATGATAGTTGTGTTTTCTAGTGCATCAGGTTTAATATCGGGTGTTTTAGTTAGTTACTTCAAATTGCCACCTTTCATTGTAACATTGGTGCTAATGTTGGTTTGAAGAGGTGCAACATATATTAAATTAGAAAATAAAATCATACCTTTTGAAAGTGACTTTTTAAATTTCTTAACTCAATACAAGATATTTGCAATACCATTAATTGTATACATTCTATTTGCTCTTGCAATTGTGGTGGGTGTATTAATGAAATTTAGCAGATATGGTAGATCTATTTATGCGATGGGTGGAAATTACAAAGCAGCAGAACTTTCAGGGATAAAAGTAAAACCACTTCTACTATCGGTTTATGTATTTGGTGGAATATGTATGGCATTTGGTTCACTAATTTACATGGCTCGTGTAAAAGTTGCAACACCAACTACAGGTAATGCGTGAGAATTAGATGCAATTGCATGTGTTGTTCTTGGTGGTACATCACTCAATGGAGGAAAAGGAGGTGTTGTTCAAACAATGATAGGATGGTTTGTAATGTCAGTATTAACAAATGCCTTAGTTGTTGTGGGAATAGATTCAAACATACAATTTATTATAAAAGGTGTTGTAATATTGATAGCAATCTTATCAAATACAAAAATCACTATTTTAAATAGAATATATAAAAAAACTAAAATGTATTTAAAAATATAAACATTAGGAGGAAATAATATGAAAAGATTATTAAGTGTTTTAGGAATAGTAGCAATTTCGAGTTCAGCTGGGTCAAGTGTAATGGCTTGCGGTAACTCAAAAGATTCAATAGCAATAGTTTTATCAACAACAGCAAACCCATATTTTTCAACAATGAAATCTGTTGCAGAAGCATATGAAAAAGAAACTTCATATCAATTTAAATTTTATGATTCACAAGACAAATCAGACTTAGAAACATCAAATATAGAGAATGCTCTTACAGCCCAACCAAAAGGTGTGATTGTAAATCCAGTAAATGCCGAAAATTCTTCAGGAGGTAAAAAAGTTATAGATGCTAATTTACCATTGGTAACAGTTGATCGTGAGTTTGACAGCAAAATTGGTGAAGGCTCATTTGTTACCGATAATAAGGTAGAGGCCGGAAAATTATTTGATGCTGTTACTAAATATAAAAATTTAGGAGATCAAAAATTAAAAGTATATATTATTAGAGGTGTAAGTGGAGCTGATGCATCAAATAAAAGATATGCGGGATTTGTTAGTGATCATCAAGATAAAATAGAGTTAGTCAATGCAACAAATGGAGAATCAAATTTCCAAAACTGAGAAAGAGATAAAGCTAAAAATGATGTTCAAACAAACTTTACAACCGCAGTAAAAAATGCTGATGTAATTTTTGCAGAAAATGATGAAATGGCAATGGGGGCACTTGCAGCTTTAAAAGAAGGTGATGATAGCATGAAAAACTGACTTAAAACAGGTTTAGTAGTTGGTTTTGATGGTAATACAGATGCTAAAGAATCAATTTCAAAATGAACCAATGAAACAAGCGATAACTTATTTTTAACTATTGAACAAAACCCATCATTAATGATTAAACAAGCAATTGATTCAGTTATTAAAATTTTAAAAGATGGTAAAGAATTAGCTAAAAAATATGAAAATTATACAGCTGTATCAGCAAATCTTATCAAACCACAAGGTATAAATGAATAAAAAAGTTTTAGTAATCGGTAGTGCTAATATTGATTATGTATATAATGTTGATAAGTATCCTGTTGAAGGAGAAACAATTGTGGCAACAAGTTTCTCCAAATTTCTTGGTGGTAAAGGTGCTAACCAAGCATTAGCTGTAAAAATTATGAATGCAGATGTTTCCTTTGTGTGTAAAATTGGGGAAGATAACGACGGTTATGAAATAATTGAAAATTTAACAAATAACAAAGTTAATCTACCATTTATTACTAAATCGGAAAAATATAATACGGGTTGCGCGGGTATAGTTATAGAAAAAAATGGGAACAATAGAATAATAGTTCACCCTGGAGCAAATGATGATTTTGATGATAAAGATATTGAAAAAATATCTCAGCTTTTCGCTGAATATGAATATTTATTAATTCAATTAGAAGTTAATTTAAATTTTATAGAAAAAATCGTAGATTTAGCATATAGAAATGACATAAAAGTAATTCTTAATCCCGCACCCTTCAAAAAAATTAGCAAAAGTATTATTGAAAAATGTTTTTTAATAATACCAAATGAAACTGAGTTTAGTAAATTAATTGGTAAAGAAAACATAAAAGATATTAAAATAATAGAAGTTGAAGCAAAAAATTTTGTAAAAAATTATAAAACAAATCTATTAATAACTTTAGGAGAAAAAGGATCTTTATATATTAGTGAAGAAAAAAGTCTTTATAAAAAAGCAATCTCTGTAAAAGCTATTGATACAACTGCTGCCGGTGACACATTTATTGGAGGTTTTATAAGAACTATTTCTAAGGGTGGAACTTTATCGGAAGCTTTAGACTTTGCAACTTTTGCCTCATCTATAACAGTTACAAGAAGAGGTGCACAAGTCTCTATCCCAAGTGAAGATGAGGTATTAGACAAAATGAAAGAAAAACCAATTCAATAATGAAAAAAGGTTATTATGTAAATAATATAAAACCCCTCATACTTTTTAAGTTATTAAACTTATTTAAATAATAGGGGTTTTTTGTATACTAATTTTAATAAAATTATTTATTTCAATCATCAATTAAAATATTTGCTTTTTTAATTTTTGCTTGATAGTAATCAACTTTTTTAGATATTATGTTGAAAAGAATATTGCTTACGTACATTTGACCCACATTAGATGAAAAAGTTGGAAAATTGTTATACTCCAAACTATGTTTACTGTAGTTCACTATATAGTCTGCTCTTATATATTCATTTAATTCTTTTATTGTCGTCACCAACACCACACATATATTATTTTTATTAGCTATTTGTATAGTTTTAACACATTCTTTTGTTTTTAATTGAGAAGAAAAAACAACTAAAACATCATTTTTTGTCATAAATTGCATAGATATTAAATTGTTATGAATAGAATCACTATAAGTAGAAAAAAGTCCTAACTTAGAAATCAAAGTTGAGAAATACTTTGCAGTTATTTGTGAATTTCCTACTCCAAATACCAAAATTTTTGAACTCTTGACAAATTTATAACCTAAATCATTCATTAGTTTATAATCTAAATTTTTGTTAGTTTCTATAATTGAATAAATTGAATATGCCAAAATCTCTTTTGCTAAAAACTTTGTTGAATAATCTTCTCCCTCTTCACAATTTATTGACATTAACTTTTCTAATTCCAGCTTATTGTAGAAATCCATTTGCATATTTTTTAAAGATTTATAACCCATTTTCTTTATTAGTCTGACTATGCTTGCATCTGAAATATTATAAACCTTAGCAAGATCCTTTAAACTGCTATCAATAAAAAAACTTGGGTTTTTCAATATTTTGTCATATGTTATTTGTTCATAATAAGTTAATTTTCTTTCGTTTTCTTTCATACATTAATTATATAATAAAAAATTTTTATAAAAAGAATTATATAAATAAATGAAAAAAAAGAAAGAAAAAAACCTAAGTTTATTGATGATCGGCTAAAGGTCTATTTGTAGAAAGTAATGTACTCCAAAAAAATATAATCACAAGAACTAAAAAAATAGCTCTTAATAATAAATGGAGTATAAAAATAAAAAAAGCTCTCGAATAAAGAAATGTTTATCTTAAACTAAAAGCATTTTAAAAATAATTTTAATAATAAAAAAACCAATAATTTAGTTTGTTATAATAATAATGCAAAACGAAAAACCACGGGTGTGCATCTTCGTTTTGCATTGTTTAAGGTGTACATCCATAGAGTATAAAAAAAGTAAACTTTTAGTTTACTTTTTTTATTTATATGTTATTATATTTATGCAAAACGAAGAGAGCTTTATATTAAAGTTCAACACCCCAAAAGGTAGAAATATCTGAGTAGGTTGTACACCTTATAAACAAAACTTACGATTTAACTATTAATAATTTTTTTGTTTACCTTATTAATTATCACTTTTATATATCAATCAAGATTAGGAGGGATATTATTAAATTTTTTAAAGTACTTTGTAAGTTTGGACATGTAGGTAGAGACAAATACCTGCCAATTTATATTGCAGTAAAAGCTAATAATACAAAAGAAGCTAGTCAAGAAGCCTTTAAAAGAAGAGGAATAAAAAAAGATCATATTGATTGGTGTTTAGAAATTCCAATAGAAATAGACGAAGACGAATATCTAAAAATAATTAAAAGTAATAGAAATGATATCTATTTTTTAGATAGACGCACAAGGAGTAGAAAAAAGTTATTTACACATAGATTAGTTGATGAGCCAAACTATACAAGAAATCAAAAAATAAAAACTAATAAAAAAAGTTATAAAAAGCTAAAAGATATAGATTCAAAAAAATATAAAGCAAAAAAATTAAAGTTAATAGAAAGCTCATATGATTTTAGAAAGGAACAAAATGAAAACACAATTTAAACTTAAATATACTGATAATTTAAATAAAAAAGATGAATGACAAGATATTGTTGAAGGACTATATGGTTCAGACTGTCTTGAGGTTAAATTTACTACAAAACAATTAGAAATAGAATATGATAGAAAAGATGAAACACAAATAAAAGGAATAAGAAATGTCGAAATAATACTTAATTATACTAAGGGAGTAGTCATTTTGAAGTGTAGTGTTCAGTGCTCGTATACAAATCCTTTTGGTGGAGAAGTATTTGTATTTAATTTCAGAAAGCTAGATAATGTAGAATTTGAAAAATTAAAAGGTTGTAAGAAATCGATTGAATTTGTACACACAAACCCATCAAGCATAGAAGATACAAAAGAATTTTTAAACGATTTAATTGATGATGATAATTTCGAGTTTAATATTTCTCAGTTTGATGAGTTTATGGAAATATTTCATTTTTATAAAGAATTGTACAATGAGATCAATAATAATGAAAACTATGAGATAAAAGATATTTCAGAAAAAATAAAATTTATTTCAGTAGATTGTAAAGAGCTATTTGAGAATGATGGAAGTTTAAAAGATGTATATACAGACTTAATAACTATGTATGATGAGAGAGATATGATAATGGGGTATGAGGCTCCATTAAATGTTTATTCAAGAATGCCAAACAATATTAAAAATAAAGTAGAAGAAATTATAATTATTGATATTGAAAACAAAAAAGGTAGATATGCAAAGCTTTCCAGGGCAAAAGAAAATATATTTGCAAGTAATTTTCAAAATATTGATTCTAAAAACTCCAATAATATCAAACAGTTGGATGTTATGAATGTTATAGAAAACAAAAGTATAATAGAAATTTATGTAAAAGTTGATCAAAAAAATGAATTAGAATATTCATTTATAAATCTTTATGATAAAGGGCAAGAAATAAAAATTGAATCAATTGATAATTCTTTAAGACTGATTAATCAAGGTAATAGTAGTGCAGCAATTAATTTAATTGAGTACTTAATTGGAGATGAAACAATTCCAAATAATCACATAAATTTCATAGCAAGTGAAGTAACAAATGAATATACTAAAAATTTAAATGAATCTCAAAGAGAAGCCTTTTTAAAAGCGATTGATGGTTCACCAATAACTCTTATTAAAGGACCACCAGGTACAGGTAAAACTCATGTAATAAATGCGATTGTTCAATATATTACAAAAGAGTTAAAAGAGAAAGTCATTATTTCATCACAAACTCATGTTGCTATTGATAATGTGCTAGATAAGTTATTTGAAAACAAAGATCCAATAATCCCAAAAAGAATAACAAATAAAATCAATAGATACAGTGAATCACAACTAGATGAAACTTTGTATAATACTTGAGGACAAAAAATATCTAACTGATTAGAAGATTATGAAAACGTTAGTATAAAAAATAATATTTTAAATGATTTAAATAATTTTAAAGGAGAGAACCTTTTAAATTATACAAGCAGCAGCAATCCTGACTACTTAGTAATTGGTGCCACTACAACAACAACAGCAATTTCCGGGAAAAAAGGTTTAGAAGTTTTAAAAGATTATAATTGATTAATTATTGATGAGGTATCAAAATGTCCTATTACAGAAGTTTTAAGATATCTACCATACGTTGAAAAAATAATTTTAGTTGGTGATGACTACCAATTAGCTCCCTTATTAGAATTTAATAAAGATGAGGTAAAGCATTTAAAATCTTTTGATGAAGATAAGTTTGATCAATTAGAAAAAATTTATCGTGAGTCTGTTTTTTCCAAAACTATTAAAAAGGCTGAACAAAGCGATAGGTTGATAATGCTTGATATCAATTATAGATCATGTCCACAAATATTTGGTGCATATAATATATTTTATGATAATCAACTTACTGGTTATAGAAATGGAATTAATGATAAAAAAGTATACTTTAAAAATGATTCTTATTTAAATAACGAAAAAGATATTTATTTTTTAGAACCACTAAATGGGACTGACACTTCTAATCCTGGATCAACTTCTAGATTCAATGTTCAAGAAAGTAAAGCAATTAGTAAAGTTTTAACTGAGGTTTTAGAAAAATGCGATAACCCAAACAATACAACAGTATCAATAATTTTTCCATATAAAGATCAATTAAAGTTATTTATTAATGAAAATAAACCACTAATTAATAAAGTAAAAAAAACTTTTAAAAGTTTTGAAATCGACACAGTTGATGCATTTCAAGGTAGAGAAACAGATATTGTCTTAGTAAGTACTGTAGTTACAGACTTAACTAAAAAAACTTTTTTAGAAGATTTTAGAAGAATTAATGTTGCTTTATCAAGAGCCAGGGATAAGTTATTTTTATTTGGTAGTAGAAATTTAGAAAAGCTTGAAATGAAAGCACCAAACAGTAACAAAAGAAAGTACTTAGGAGAAATAATAGGAACTATAAAAAAATATGAAGGTTACTTGCAAATAAGTGTAGAAGGAGAAATTATAGATGTTAAAGGGAACAGCTCATTTAAATTTACTTAAAATAGATAGAACTATTGAAATAGTTACAAGTAAGTTTCAAAAATCGACATTCGATCAATATTTAATTGCTTCAATCATAAAAAATACAAATAACGAAAATGATGCTATAGAACTAATTTTTTCAATTACTGGTAAAGGTAGCTTGTATGACTTTTTTATAAATAAGTACACTGAAATGAAAGAAGAATTTGATATAGAAGAGATTGAAAAAATAATTTTAAATTCTTTAATACCAATAAAGCTAATAAAAAATTTAAATTATAGTTACATACCAAGTTTAGACTTAACTATATTTAAACGTCAATATTTTAAAGGTAATGTTTTTGAAGAGGAAAATTTTATAAAAGAAAGTATTGACCAAGATGAAACATTCATTAAATCAAGCTTTAAAAATGATGGAATTGAAAATAATTCAACTGACAGTTATCAATTCAAAGTGGATAATGATGAAATTTTTCTAAGATTAGATCCCAATAAAAGTGATTACTTTATTATACAACATGAAGATTTTGAAAATTATATAACTAAAAATTTAGACATTGATTTAAAAGGTCTTCAAGTGAAAAACGATTTGATAGATGGAGAGTTTAAACAGTTAAATGATTTTGATGTAGATATGATAACAAATAAATTTCATTATGAGCATAATGATAAAATCATTTTATTAAATGAAGAGTTTGCAAAAGAAGTTATGATATGTTTAAAATACCAAAATTATTGATTATATGAAAATAAATTAAGATATGAAGACAAAACTAAGGTGGATTTATTTAATCAAATTCTTGAAAGTTTACTATTAAACAATGGGTGAAATGAAATAAAAAATAAAATACTAATAAAACTTATATCATCAAGCTCAGACAGTAAATTAAAATGCGAAGTAGTCAATAAACTTCTATTAGTAAAAAACTCACCAGAAATTACGAAACTAGGTTTAAAACTTATTGAAGAAAATGGAACTGAATTAAAAAATATTTGAGACTTTCAATCATTAGAAGTTATGTATGAAAGTTTTGAAAATTTAAATCAATTGATTAATATATATCAAATAAATGATAAATTAAAATTAGCTGAAAAAGACTTAGTAGAAATTTATCATAGACATAAATCTATATTAAGTGATAAAGATCTTCTAGCTGCCCAAAATTATATTAACAATTGTAAATCATTAAGTGATGAAATTTCTCGAATGCTCGGAGATATGTCAAGATCTGGAGTCAGAGAAAATATGAAACAACTAGATATGAATGATGAAAATTTAATAAAGTTAAAAAAATTTTACAATAAAAATATAGCACATAATAAAAAAACAATTGACAGTAAAGATATATTCAAACTACAACAAACTTTTGAAGAAGTGAAATATTATAAAAATATAAATGACATAGTAGCAGAACAAATAAAAAATAAAGGGATAAAGAAAAGTAACAATAATAGCTCTAAAAAAAAGAAAAATAAAAAGAGATAATATTTTAAAATACATGTAATATGAAGGTGACTATATGAATATAAAAGATATAATTTTGGAATTAAAAAATAAGTTTTTAAGACTTTGAACTTATATGAATAATATGGATGAATATAAACTGATTACTCAGTTTGAAAATGAAAAAAAAATAGCAGTTGCTAAGTTAAAAAATTTACTAAATAAAGATAAAGTAAAATTAGATTAAAATGAAAAAAATGTAAAAGAAGTTTTCTGTTTATGAAAAAACGCTATTCAAAATTATAAATCAAGTTTTAAAAATATTGAAAGTTTAAATAAGGATTACAAGTCTTTTCAAAAACTAAAAAACGACTATGACGAAATATTTTGATCTTTTATTTCGGAATTTATTAATAATAAAGATAAAAGCATAAAAAATATAAAACAACTTTTTTATAAATTTCCTATCAGTATAAATTTTTTTATAGATGCAATAAATTATTTTTTAAAAATTTATGAGGAAAAAAAAGAATGAATAAAATTTTTACATAGCAAAGAGCTAAAAAGCTATGAAGAATCTAAAAAAATATTTAAAGATTTAAATTTGTTTGATGAAAGAGTAATTCTTTTTGAAAAAATGTATTCACTAATAGGGTATTTAAATGTTGAACTTTCTTATAATTTGCTAAATAATAGGTATCAAGAATGATGTTTTAAATATAAAGATGAGCATACTTCAGAAATTATTTTAGATGCAATAATTTCTAAGGTTGATGACACGGTAATAAGAAAGTTTTTTTTTGAAAACAATATAGCATGCGTGGAAAAAATAGAAAGTGAGTATAGTAAAATAATTAAGGCTAACAGTTTTTTTTGTAGAGACCTTAAAAATTTAAGAAATAGCACAGTTCATTTACTGCCATTGTACTTTATACTTGATGATTTAAAAAATAAGTCTGATTATGATATTTTAGATAGCACGGTATCTCTTATTACAATATTTTTAATTTCTATATATGAATACAACGAATTTTAACTACATTTGCTATATTAACACTTTTAATTTTCATTTCTTTTATTTATAATTAAAAAAACAGAAAGGGAAAAATTATGAAAAAAGTTAATATAGGACTAGATATAGGAATTGCATCGGTTGGATGGTCAATTTATGATATTGAAAATAAAAAAATTGTAAAGGCTGGATCAAGACTTTTTAGTGAAGCTAATGCTGGAACTTCTAAAACTTCAACTACATCAGATAGAAGAGAACAAAGGGGAAGAAGAAGAAATCTAAGAAGAGCACTACGAAGAAGAATGGATCTTATCAAGCTTTTTGTTGACTTTAAGTATATAAATAGTCAACAAGATTTTTATCAATTAGACTTTAATTTTAATTATCTAGAAAAAAGAAACCAAGCACTTAATGAGCAAATTTCAAGAGATGAGCTTTTAGTTTTACTATTTAACTTCATTAAAAAAAGAGGAAGTTTTAATTATAAAGATGATATTTTAGAAATGAAAGAAGAAAAAAAAGAAGAAATTGATATATCAAAAATAACAGATAAAAAAGATAAGTTACCAGTTGAAATTCAATTAGATAATTATAAATTGTATGGTAAATATAGAGGTATAAATACAGAAGATTCTTTAATTGCTCATGAGTGATATAAAAGAGAAATTGAAAAAATCTTAGAAACTCAAGTTAAATTTAATGTTGTAGATAAAGACTTTTGTGAAAAATATTTAGAGTTGTTTGATAGAAAAAGACAATATTTTGATGGACCAGGATGAACTACTTCATCTAAAACACAAAAAAGTAAGTATGGTTGAAAAGATGAAAAAGAATTTTTTGAAAGACTATCTGGGTATGATACTTATGACAGTAAGGAAAAAAGAGCGCCAAAACACTCTATGACATCATATCTTTTTAATATATTAAATGATTTAAATAATTTAAAAATTGAAGGATTAAGTTCAGGACTAACATATGAACAAAAATATGAAATTATAAACTCAGTTATTGAACACAAAGAAGTAAAAAATAAAAATATAAATTTGAAACAAATAGCCAAAATAGCTAAGGTTGATGTTTCTGGTATTACAGGTTATAGAATTAAAAAAAATAATACACCAGATTTTACTAATTTTGAATTTATCAATAAATTAAGAGCTGCTTCAATAAAAGCAAATTTAGATTATTCTTTTATTAAACTAGACAATATAAAAGTTTTAGATCAAATTGCAAAGATATTAACAGTATATCAAACTGCAGAATCTAGAAAAGAACAAATTCTGAAAATAAAAGATATCGAGTTTGATCAAAATCAAGCTGAAGTAATTTCTTTATTGAGCTTTACTGGTACACATAGTTTAAGTATTAAAACTATGAATAAAGCAATTGAAGATATGTGATATGAAAATAAAAATCATATGCAAGTATTTTCAGAAAAAGGAATTAAACCTGATTATAATATAAAAATTGAGGGTAAGTTTACTAGATTACCAGTTTTAAGAAATAAAATATCTGAAATGTATATTTCTCCAGTTGTAAAAAGAGCTTTAATTGAAAGTATCAAAATAATTAAAGAAATCGAAAAAATGAATGATTTAGAAATTAAAGATATTGTTATTGAGCTTGCAAGAGAATCTAACTCTGAAGATAGAAAAAAATATATTGCAGATATTCAGAAAAAAAATGCAAAAGAAAATAGTGAAATAGAAGAAAAATACAAAAAAACTGTCAGCAAAGTTGATATAAAAACTAAAACAAAATTAATATTATTTAATGAACAAGATGGTAAATGTGTATATTCTGGAAAATCAATTGATGTTGATCGTCTTTTAAGTGAACCAAATTATTGTGAAATTGATCATATAATTCCATTTTCAGTCTCTTTTGATGACTCAAGATCTAATAAAGTATTAGTTTTAAGAGAAGAAAATCAAAATAAAAAGCAAAACACACCATGACAATACTTTAAAGAAATTAATCGTAATTGAGATGAGTATAAAGCTAGAGTTTATAATTTATATGTAACCAATAAAAAGTTTGGAAAATATGGAACCAGAAAATATGAAAATCTAGTTTTTGAAAAAAATATAAATGATGAAGAAATTCAATTTAGTTTTATAAATAGAAATTTAAATGATACTAGATATGCAACTTCTGAAGTTAAAAACTACTTAACATTCTTTAAAAAAGAATTGAATAAAAGCTATTCTATTAAAACTATTAATGGGGGCTTTACAAATTATATTAGAAATAAGTTTTTACACTTAGGTAAAAAAGATCGTGATGATTATAAACATCATGCAGTTGATGCAACAATATGTGCAATTGCACCAATTATTGATATTAAAGATGGAAAAACATTGAGCATGCTGGAAAAAGATTTAAATAGTGATCAAGTTATTAAAAAAGACCAATTAGTTTCAATTATACAAGACATCAGTACTCACCAATATAACTTTAGTAGAAAAGTTGAAAAAAGAACAAACAAACAAATGTTTAATGAAACAATTTATTCAACTAGAGTTACAAAAGAAGGTTTACATAAAATAGTTAGAATTGATATTTTATCTACTGAACCAAGCGATATTAAGAACTTAAAAGAATTATTTACAAAAGATCAACACAAATTGTTAATATATAATTCTGATAAAAAAACATATGAGTATTTACAAAAAATCTTTGACACTTATGTCAATGATGTTGATAAAGAAAACAAACCAATTAAAAATCCTTTTTATCACTTTACTTATGAGTTAAATGAAAAAATTGTAAAGCAATCTAATGAAGAAAATCCACCAATAGTGAGATACTTAAAATATGATAAAGGGATAATTAATCAATTTACAAAAATAACACACAAATATAAAAATGTTAAACAAAATAAAGAGGTTGTAGTTGTTGGATCAAATGCTTTAGGTTATGATTTATTTTATTCAAAAACATTAAATATGTATAAAATATTGCCAGTGACACATAAAGTTGCTTATTATGATACTTCAAATAGTGATAATAAAATTAAATATCGTGAAAATGATTATGAAATTGAAAAAGCAAAATTTAAAATTGATAGTACATATATTAAAAAATACACAATTTTTAAATATAATGAACTTAATTTTGATTACAAAGGTGAAAACATGACATTATTAGTAACTGGATTTAATTCTAATAGTGAAAGCTTAGAATTTTGTTATTTAGAAAAAGCTAAGGAGCCCAACAAAAGAATCTATAAAGCTATCAAACAAATGAAAAATATTAAATTAATTACATCAAATTCTACAAGAACTAAAATAAAAATTATTGACTAATTAAAATTATAGTGGTATATTAATTTTGTATATGGGTTCTACTACTACATAATTTTACAGGACTACCATATATAAGGCTTAAATGCCGTTACTGAGGAATTTATTCCTCTTTTTTTGTATTCAAATATGTCTTGAAAAACAATAATTATAAAAGATGGAGAAAAGGTAAGTTTATTTTTAAATAATTTAGTAGTTGAAAGTTTACAAACAAAGTATCATATACCACTTGATGATATCAATGCTATTTTATTTGAAAACTATAAAACAGTGATTACAAATAGAATAATGAATAAGTTATCTGAAAAAAAGGTTTTAGCAATAATTTGTGATACTAATTTAAAACCTGTTTCATTAATTCAACCAATTGATGCTCATCATTTGCAGTTAAAAATAATAAATAATCAATTAAACTGAAAAAAAGAAGATAAATTGTATTTGTGAACTCAAATTGTTAAACAAAAAATAGAAGCACAAATTGATATACTAAAACTTAATTTTAAAAATATGAGTAAAATACAGCTTTTATACAAATATATTGATGAGTTACAATATAGAGACTCTACTAATAGAGAAGGTCATGCAGCAAAAGTTTATTTTAAAGAACTTTTTGGTAACAAATTTACAAGAGATCAAGATAACCATATAAATATAGCCTTAAACTTTGGTTATACAATTGTAAGAACAGCTTTTATAAGAGCAATTATTTCTAAAGGTTTACACCCAAGTATCGCCTTATTTCATCACAATATGTATAATGCTTTTGCATTAGCAGACGATTTGATGGAACCCTTTAGACCGATTGTAGATAATTTTGTTTATAAATATGTTATGCAAATTGATTATTTTTCTAGAAATCATAAACTACAAATTATTAATATTTTAAATTGTAAAGTAATTTATGATAATAAAAAAATATTTTTAACAGATGCAATAACTAAATATGTTGAAATGGTAATAGAATATTTTGAAAATAAAAACACATTAAATATTGAATATCCCATAAGTTCTTCGGTTGAGTACTATGAGTTATAGATATATGAGATTAATGATTTTTTATGATTTACCATTTGATAATAAACAAAATGTAAGATCCTACAATACTTTTAGAAATAACTTATTTAAAGAAGGCTTTCATATGATGCAGTACTCAATCTATTCTAAGGTTTGTTATAACAAGGAATCTGTTGATTATGTAATGAAAAGAATAAATAAATTTTTGCCTAAACAAGGAAATGTAAGGTTTTTAACAATCACTGAAAAACAATATCAAAATATCAAAATAGTGGTTGGTAAAAAAAGTGATCGAGAGTTATTAATTGATGATAGGAGGTTTATAGAAATATAATGAAAATACTTAATAAAAATACAAATAATAAAATACAATTTAATTTTATGAATAAAAATATTTTTTTAATTAATAATATTGAAATAATGGAAGATATTTGTAACTCTTATGCTTTAATGTTTGCAAACAAGTCATCTAGTATTGATTATGAAATAGAAGTTGAGCAAAATGACATATTAATAGATAAAACAGTAACAAAATTAATTAAAATACCCAACTATTTTGACTTTCAAAAAGATATTTGTGGTGGATCAAAAGCGATTTTAAAAGAGCTAATAAGTTTTTGTTTAACTTATGATGCTTTTTCATCTGAATCTATTACAAATTTATTTGGAATTATCAATACAATTGACTTAACTGAATTAAAAGCTTTGGAATTACTACAAAATAATCTTGAGCAAAAGTTAAATATAAAGTTTAAGTATGAATTACAAGACCAAATAATTAATTATATTGCAGAACAAACTATATTGGTTATAGATGATGAAGTTGAAAATAAAAGCTTTCTTTTTAGTCAAAATAAATTAAGAATTATATATTTAGAGATCTTAAAAATTCTTATTAAAGTAAGTGATAAAAATTTGCACTTTTTATTTTTAAATCCTTTTTTAGGATTAAATTATGAGGAAATGTATCACCACTATAAAAATTTAGACTCGATAGATAATTATACAATTATAACTGAAAAATTTGTAAGTGAAGAAAAGATTGATTATTCATTAATGAAATTATATTTAGGTGATTCTATAATTGATTTATCTGAAATATATGATAACAAAACATTTTTTTCAAACTTTTCAGATTTAACTGATGATGAAGCATTTATAAATGAATTAAAACTAAAAGTAGATAATTTAATTGTAAACTATAACACTAAAAATTTAGATTTAAGCTATCCTGTTTTCCAATATTTATTAAATAAGTAAAATAACTAAATTTTACTTGATTTGAGGTTATGGTACCCTGTAAAATTATGTAGTAGTAGAACAAAATCTAAGTGTGAATTTGAACTAGAACTGTTATGGTACCCTGTAAAATTATGTAGTAGTAGAACCGGACCAGATAGAACAAAAAATTTATAATGGTTATGGTACCCTGTAAAATTATGTAGTAGTAGAACGTAAGAGTAAAAATAAAAAAAAATACTTTTGTTATGGTACCCTGTAAAATTATGTAGTAGTAGAACTACCACCATAGTTATTCACAATATCCTCTGGTTATGGTACCCTGTAAAATTATGTAGTAGTAGAACTACTTTGTAAATTACTTATTTTGTTGGTTAGTTATGGTACCCTGTAAAATTATGTAGTAGTAGAACCGAGATTGGTTTAATTGATAGTGGCTTATTGTTATGGTACCCTGTAAAATTATGTAGTAGTAGAACCATGTCATAAATTGAATTCACTGTACTGTCGTTATGGTACCCTGTAAAATTATGTAGTAGTAGAACATAAAAAACAAAAGGCCTTGGGTGAGTTGTGTTATGGTACCCTGTAAAATTATGTAGTAGTAGAACTATCAAATTCAAATCCTAATGTGATTGTTAGTTATGGTACCCTGTAAAATTATGTAGTAGTAGAACAAGCACTAGGTTTTAGTCAATTAGGAATAGGTTATGGTACCCTGTAAAATTATGTAGTAGTAGAACTTAAAATTAGTTGGCTTCCAAACCTAGCTCGTTATGGTACCCTGTAAAATTATGTAGTAGTAGAACAGGTTTTAGAAGACTATTTCACTATACCAAGTTATGGTACCCTGTAAAATTATGTAGTAGTAGAACTTGTACTTAAATAAGTTCCACACTTGTGATGTTATGGTACCCTGTAAAATTATGTAGTAGTAGAACTTTTGACAAACAATACATGGAAGACACTTAGTTATGGTACCCTGTAAAATTATGTAGTAGTAGAACAAGTAGATAAATATATTAATGAATGCCCAGGTTATGGTACCCTGTAAAATTATGTAGTAGTAGAACCAAAAGACCAAAAACTAGCAGAAACAGAGCGTTATGGTACCCTGTAAAATTATGTAGTAGTAGAACATTAAACAAAATAGACCCTTTCTCTCAATGGTTATGGTACCCTGTAAAATTATGTAGTAGTAGAACAAGATTTAGACACGAAGATATCTCATGTAGGTTATGGTACCCTGTAAAATTATGTAGTAGTAGAACCCTATAATACATAAAACTGCACCTATACATGTTATGGTACCCTGTAAAATTATGTAGTAGTAGAACGACTTTTATTAAAACATTGAATAGTGCCGAGTTATGGTACCCTGTAAAATTATGTAGTATTAGAACATATAGATAAGGTTTTAAAACTTATCACTAGTTATGGTACCCTGTAAAATTATGTAGTAGTAGAACTAATCTCATGAGATAAAAAAATAGAGTATAGTTATGGTACCCTGTAAAATTATGTAGTAGTAGAACAAAAAGATAGACCTTGATTAGAAGAGTTTAGTTATGGTACCCTGTAAAATTATGTAGTAGTAGAACTGTGGTTTTCCTGTATTTCAACATTGCCACGTTATGGTACCCTGTAAAATTATGTAGTAGTAGAACAAAAATGTATAAAATAAGTTATAAAACTAGGTTATGGTACCCTGTAAAATTATGTAGTAGTAGAACTATATGCTTCATATCACTCAACTTGCTCAAGTTATGGTACCCTGTAAAATTATGTAGTAGTAGAACTAACATGTTTTGCTGATCCAAAATATAATGGTTATGGTACCCTGTAAAATTATGTAGTAGTAGAACCGTTATTAACCATTGCTTTAATGGTTGCTGGTTATGGTACCCTGTAAAATTATGTAGTAGTAGAACTGAAGCCACTCCAGAAGCAACAGAGGCAGCGTTATGGTACCCTGTAAAATTATGTAGTAGTAGAACAAAACCTAGAAACATTTCTTGGTCAATTGAGTTATGGTACCCTGTAAAATTATGTAGTAGTAGAACAGCAATATTCATGTTAATGTTTATTGCAAAGTTATGGTACCCTGTAAAATTATGTAGTAGTAGAACTGTAAACAAGTTTGTTGTAAGCAACATCCAGTTATGGTACCCTGTAAAATTATGTAGTAGTAGAACTTTGCACGATTTCTGTTTTATCGCCCATGTGTTATGGTACCCTGTAAAATTATGTAGTAGTAGAACAAAATCTAGATAATTATGTTGAACAAAATTGTTATGGTACCCTGTAAAATTATGTAGTAGTAGAACTTAATAATATACCAGTATTAATTATTATCTGTTATGGTACCCTGTAAAATTATGTAGTAGTAGAACTCTATCATTTTTTATTTCTCCTTTTTTTATGTTATGGTACCCTGTAAAATTATGTAGTAGTAGAACAAGAATTTGAGAAATGAAATAGTATCAATTGTTATGGTACCCTGTAAAATTATGTAGTAGTAGAACCTTAATGATGAACATATTATAGAAAGTGTTGTTATGGTACCCTGTAAAATTATGTAGTAGTAGAACCAGCAACAAACTCGCATGTTGGTTCAATATGTTATGGTACCCTGTAAAATTATGTAGTAGTAGAACAATTAATAACAAATGTAGCGATTAATGTATGTTATGGTACCCTGTAAAATTATGTAGTAGTAGAACTAGAATTTAATAATCACATTAATGACTATAAGTTATGGTACCCTGTAAAATTATGTAGTAGTAGAACGTCATAAAAATATAATTTCAGTTCTAATTGGTTATTGTACCCTGTAAAATTATGTAGTAGTAGAACACTTTAATCAAAGTTTAATTTCTGATATTGGTTATGGTACCCTGTAAAATTATGTAGTAGTAGAACCTTTTAGTTTTAATGATGATGAAGCACTAGGTTATGGTACCCTGTAAAATTATGTAGTAGTATAACTGATAAAATAACTTCATTATGTATTTTTAAATAGAATAAATATATAAAAACTTGATAAAGTTCTATGTTTTGTATAAATATTAGCTATATCTTCATTATCTGAAACTTTATACTAAAAGAATAGGGGATAAACAAATAAAAGTACTTAAAAGTTATTTTAAAAATAAATAAATTTGATAACCATATAAACCATTAATTATTAAAGTTAAATAAATACAACAAATCTATATATTTTTTAACAATTAAATTATTATGACTTAAATCAAATAAAATTTTTCTTTAAAAATATCATTGCAAATGATACAAAAAATAAGTATTTTAATTATCTAACTTGTCTTATTCTATAAATTAAGTTTTAATAGAAATAAATCTTATAGGTGATTAAAACTTTTAACAACAAGTAATTTGTATTAACTATTGTAAAAAATATTCAAAACTATAAAAAAATTAAGTAATTTAATAGTAATTAATAGTAAAATCAAATAAATAAAGGTGGATAAATTATGAAAAAATGAATTGAAGAAATCAATAAATTTATAGAAGAAATAAACAAAGAAAGAGCAGAAATAAACAAAGAAATGAGATTATTAACAGATGGAATGGAATATATTTATCAAGATACTAAAAACTCAATATAAGAAAGAAAAATACTTGAAAAAAGATATGAAAAATCTGTTGATCAAGAAAGAAAATTTGATGCTTAAAAACCAATTGTGATATTATCAATTCATCTTTAGAGACTTTTTATGAAGCTCTTTAAAGGTTTGTTTAAAATAAATAACTATATTTACAGTCAAAAAACTAGTCGTAATGATTGGTTTTTTCTTTATATAAAATTAAAATATCAACTTTATTAAAATATATTAAATTTAGTAATAACCAGTTCAATTTAAAAAACTATTTATCAAAATTTATTTATCATTCAACTTTTTTGCATTTATAAAACCATTACCTTTATTAAAAGTTCTAATCATTTAAAGGTATAATATATGTAAATTACAAATAAAAAAATAGCTTTGATTATTAATTTTGATAATAAAAATTATTTTAAATTATTAAATGAAAAATTAGAACAAATGAGAACCATTCTTTATAAAGGCACTTTTTATACAAATACAAATGATTAGAATACAAATAAATATTTTTGTAATATTTAATAAAAATTTGAACTATTTTGTAAACAAATTAAATTGTTAATAAGTTTATTTTAATGTTAATTCTTATTATCTAAAAATTAATTTCTTTTTCATTATCAATAAATCACTGAGTCAACGCATCTAGAATTTGTTTTAAACTTAATCCAAGTGGTGTCAATGAATAAACAACTACCAAAGGAAAAGTATCGTTAGATCATCTTTTAACTATATTATAACTTTCTAAGTGTTTTAAACTCTCAGACAAAACCTTAGTTGTAATTCCATTAATACTTTTTTTAAGTTCTCCAAATCTTTTTTCCCCGGTTAATAAATCTCTAACAATAAAAATTGTTCATTTATTTTTAAGCACTTTTAGACTTGTTTCTACTGGACATTTATTCATATTAAAACCTTGCTATGTTACTTTAAAGTAACTACTATTATTTTTAAACTAATATGAATATTATAATATAGAAAGGAGAATTAATATGGCCTTAGATAAAAACAATGCTGTAGAAATTACTAATGGGGATTTTCAAGCTATTAGTAATTTATTAAGTGAAGGAAAAACTGTTTTAGCTGCATTAGAACTTGGACCAAAAGTTCAAGAATCTTTAAAAAATGGTAAAATGAGTGATGACTTTGCTTTCATTGAATTAAAAGAAAAAAAAGAAAATGCTGGCACATGTGCTTGTGGTAAAGATGCAAATGTTCTAGTTTATTTATGAAGATAATTTCTTTTGATTTTTTAAAAATACTTATTTTTTAAGCAACTTATTCTACAAAAAAAGAATAAGTTTTTTTATGTTTTTATTAGTAGATAAATCAATTAAAAAATACTATTCTTTACATTCCTAAAACCTTTATCTTTATTAAATGTTAAAATCATTTAGAGGTATAACATATGGAAATTACAAATAAAAAAATAGCATTATTTATTGATTTCGATAATTTTAATAATAAGGATTATTTTAAAATATTAATTGAAGAATTAGAACAAATGGGCACCATTCTTTATAAAGGAGCATTTTATACAAATACACAAGATTCAAGTATTAAAGAAAAAGCTTTAGAATATGGAATAACAGATTTTATTATTGAACCATCATACTCTAGTGGTAAAAATGCTGTTGATATTAGAATTGCTTTAGATGTTTCTGAAATGATGTATTATAAAGACTATATTGATTGCTTTTGTTTAGCTACCAATGATCTAGATTTTGCTCCAATTTTAAAAAAAATAAAAATTAAATAACAAAATAGTTATTGGTGCTGGTTTATCAAAAACACAAGATAAGTATAAAAAGATTTGTGATCGTTTTATCAGTGTGGACAAAATTAGTGAAGCACATACTAAAAAACCAGAATCTGATGATAATAGCTTATCTGATTTAATTGTTATTATCAGAGAAATTATGAAAAACGAAGAAAAAGATGAGAAGGGGTTTGCTAACTTTTCAGAGTTTATGAAAGAACTATATAATAAAATACCTGACTTTAACCCAAAAAACTATGGATCTGTGAGTAGTAAAGCAACGGTCTTTTTTGAAAATGTACTAAAAAAACATTTTACAATTAAAAAAATTAATAACGCATATTACTTAAAAGTTGTTTAAACTATACCTAAAATATAAAAAAATCTAAATTTAATCATTAATTAAATTTAGATTTTTATTTTTATATAAACAGTTAATTATTCTTGTGGAATATTTACTGTTTTAGTATATAAAGTTTTAGCTTCTGTTTTTTCTACACCTTTTGTAATTTTGACTTCTACAAAAAATATTTTGAAGCTAGTAGCATCTTTTTCACCTTTTAATGAAAAAAACCCACCTGTTGATTCTGTATCACCCTTAACATTTTTATAGTCTTTTGTTTCGTTAAAGAAGCCATAAAATTCTCCTTCTACACTAAATGGTGTTCCATCCATGGTCATTTTATATTCCCCAACTTGAGAATCAACAATATCTTTGAAATCGTCAGCCAACTTTTTATCTTTAACTATCTTTTCTGAAAGTTTTGCGACAAAATCTTTATCACTTTTACCTTCAACATATGTTAAATTTTTTTCAGCTTCTTGTTTGTTACATGCAACTGCAACACTACTGCTTGATGCAACTAATCCAGTTGCTGCTAACACACTTAATAATTTTTTCATTTTTTCTTTTCTCCTATTACTTTTTGATTGTATCAAATAAAAAATTATAAGTTAAGAAAAGTATGTATTTCTAGGTATAAAAAAAGTCTAAATTCAATTTAGACTTTTACTTTTATATATAAACAATTAATTACCCTTGAGGAATATTAACCGTAGTTTTAAATAAAGTTTTTGTTTCAACACTAGCAACACCTTCAGAATGAGTATATTCTAAAAATATTAGGTCGAATTTAATGTCATCTTTTGCACCTTTAATACTAAAGAATCTGTATGTAGTAGATTTTTCATCACTACTTACTTCTGTTGATTTAATATCTTTTGTGTTATTAAATAAAGGCATTAAATATTTTGATTCATCTGGAATCAATTTACCTTCAGTTTTAAATTTAACACCTTCTAAATCACCATCAAAGTCTTTATAATCTTCAATTAGTTTGTTATCTTTGATGTATTCATTTTTTAAAATTTCAACAACATCTTTATCGCTTTTTCCTTCAACATAAGTTAGGCTATTTTGATCTGCTTTGTTACATGCAACTGCAACACTTCCACTTGTAGCAACTAATCCTGTAGCTGCTAATAAACTTAATAATTTTTTCATTTATAATTGGTCTCCTATTCCATAAAAATAATAACACATAGAAATTGTTTTATAGATAAATAAGTTTATTTGCAATAAAAAAATCTAAACTTAATTACAATTTAAAAATTGTTAAGGTTTAGATTTTTTTGTTTATAAGTTCAATTCTAGATTAAACCAAACTTGTTAATGTCTATTTATTTTAAACTAAATTTAACTATACAGTTAAATAAAAATAAAGTTGATTTATAATAGGCATTTATTTGAATTTGTCCTTGTGTGTCATTAGTTGCTGCTTTAAAATTCCTTTTAACTAACTGTTTTGGAAAACTATCAACTTTGTAGCCAATACTTTCTAAATAAGCTAATATAATTTTTACTATGCCATCTTCGTTGTTTTGTTCAGTAGTTACTTCAAATTTTTGCTTTACTAAATTTCCTAAATCATATTTATTTCCAACAGTCACTGTAAAAGTCATACTTGTATCATTATAAGATACAGTTATATTTGCTTGACCTTCATTTACACCTTCTAATACAACTTCTGCTGTTTGTGAATTTAGTGAATTAATTAATTCCTTTTTAATTGATGATTTAACTATGTTTTCATCTGAGGATTTTACAGAAAAATTAACCGCTGGTACTTTTTTGTCGTTATCTTTTGCTTTTGAATTTTTTAATTCTACAGTTGGAAAATTAAAATTTTTGTTATTATCTGATTGTTTTGGAATTTCACAATCGTCTGTTTGCATAAAATAAGGATTTACTTTATCTTCATACACTTTAACATTAATACTTTTTCTAACTTCGTTATATGTAACATCAACTTGAATAGAATCTTTTGCCTTTAAACCCCTAATTTTTAATACGAATTCTCCACTACCATCTGTGTCTTCTTTTTTATTTACTTCAGAACTCAAACTTAATTCACTATCGTTACTTGCTTTAATTTCTGCTCCTTTTTTGGGTTTTGACACTTTAATTTTTACTCAAATGCCTTCGTATATCCTTACTTGTTGATCTTTAAAGTCTTGTCCAAAGTCTAAATCTGTATCATTTGATTCGTTACCATTCCCGTCACTATTGCTATCTTTATCGCTTGCATTGTTTTTGTTACATGCAACTGCAACACTACTACTTGAAGCAACTAATCCTGTAGTTGCTAATATACTCAATAACTTTTTCATCTATATCTTTTTCCTTTTCCGCCTAAATTATAGCACCAAAACATATAGGTGTTAAAAAAGTTTTATTAAATATCGATAATTATTTTGAATTGGTGTCACTAACTAAATTATTTTTTTTAATAGAAAAGTTACAAATGGTTATTGAAAGGGTTGTCAAAAATAACAAAGCATTCATAATCAAAAAGCTATAGTTATTAATTTGAATTGCTACAAAAAAGATAGCAAATATAATGTAAGAAATAAAAGCGTATAGTACATTACCAATTATATGGTCAAAGATAAAACCTCCATTTATGTTATTTTTTTTAAACAATGATCGATAAACAAAGTTTTGTGATCTTTTAATTAAAACATATGCAAAACCAAGTATAAATTGAACAGCAATAATCAAAATTTTATAAACTAGATTTATGTTTTCAAAATTCATAAAAAGAACAACTACACTAAATAGTAATAGAGCAAATAGACCAAAAGTAAATAAACAATTTCCTGTATAGTTTATAGCTATGTTTTTATCTTCTTTTCATTTAAATAAATATCCTAACGCTCTTCCTAAATACTTAAATAAATAACCAAGAATGATATATAAATAAAGCTTTGGGTCATAAAAGTTGGTAATAAGTTTATTGTTATCAAAACTTATAAAAAACAAAAATATTAACCCATACTCTAAATATTTTTCAAATCCTACAAAAAAGTTTTGACTAAAAGTTATGGCTAAAAACCTTTTACTTTTTAAAGCAAGTTTAAAGTCATCTTTTGTTACATGTAAAACATTTCCATCGCTCATAATATTTTGATTTGATATTAAAATCAATAAAACAAAAGAAAGTAACAACAAAAACAAGCTCATTGTATAAATAGTTTTTAAATGATTATCTAATAAAAAAACAATGGGCACTAAAACAAAGCAAGTTAATGTTATTATTTTATTAACTTTGTTTTTAAGTTGGTTTCTAAAATAATAACTTTTAATTATTTCAATGTTAATAGGAACAAATCCAGCAAAAAATACTCCTAGTAATATTATTCCTAAAACTAATAGAGCATAGTTTAAGCTTGGATTTTTAAGAATAAAACTTAAAAATACTAAGCTGATTGCTAACATTAAACCCACACAATTATGAGTTAAAACAATTTTGTTATTGGTTTTTCTTTTTAACTTCATTCAAACCGGAGTCATAAACAACATAAAGATTGGAATTAAGATCATTAGTAAAATATGTTGATAACCAAAAATACTATTAATTTTAAAAGGGATAAAAGCAAGTGTTGCAAACAAAATGTTTGTTGATATTATCAAAGATGTTAACTGTCAAATATAGTTAATTTTTTTATCGCTAAATTTTTTCATTTTTAAAAATTCCTTTTTTTCTAAATAAGCAAAATAATTTTTATTAATAGTGCTATGTAAACGTAAATTTATTTTATAAATAACTTTTTCAACCTTGTTAAAAGTCAGTATTGGTAAAAATAAATAAAGCGTAAATAAAACATGTATTTCAACTACTTTTGCCAAGTATAAAGAAGTGGCTGTTTGAATATCGCTAATTGTAAGTCAAAGTAAAAATATGAAAGTATCATATAATGTACTTATTAAAATTAATAAAATATAAATTAATGATCTATTATTCAAAATTGCTTTTCTAAAAGTTACAAATATTATAAAAGTGATAAAGTTGGTTATAAAGTAACTAATTGCATCAAAAACAGGAGCTTTATATAAAAAAGCTAAAAATGATGTTGTTATTGTTACAAAGAAACCAATATCTCAAGTTAAGACAATACAAATTATGGCGATTATAAAATAGGATATATCTAGTCCTGGTAAGTAAATGGTTATTAAATTAAAAACTGTTAAAAAAGCAGAAATAAGAGACGAGATAGTTATTTTTAAAATTATCTTTTGTCTATTGTTTTCCATATATTCTCCTCCAAATTAATTATTTAACTTAGAGAAATTAAAAAAAATCATTCATACTTTTTATTAAGTGTTTCATCATTACCTCTAATTAAATAGTATCATTGTTGAGAGTTATTGAGCTCATAAATTTAATGTTACTTTATTCAAATACAGTTTATTAAAATATACTTTTATAAATGTTGTCAAAGTTAAAACTCGAGTAAAGCTTAAAACAGTGATTATACTTCTTGAAAATACTATCTTGAATTTGTAAACTTCAAAAAATATGTAAAATATAAAAAAATTTTAAAATTTAAAAGTTTTTTATATTTTATATTTATCATTCAAAGCCTTATAAATAACTACTTTTAACACTTATAAATTTGCTTTTATCAATAAAAAGGTTTATAAAAAATATTATAGGTTGGAGGTCAATATGAAAAAATTACTATCTTTATTAGCAGCGGCAAGTATTTTTAGCTCATCTGCAGCATTAGCGGTAGCTTGTAAAGTTGATGTAAAAGAGCAAAACATGGATAATGTTGATTTTAATCAAGATGACACAAGCAATTATTCAAAAAATCCAAGCGCAGACATCTTATGTCAATTCGCAAAAGGTTTATTTGTAAGTCAAAATTCATTAGAAAACTTAGGTTTAAATGTTGAAGAAAGCTTAAAAAGCTTTCATTATAGTTCACAAGATTATTTAGAATATATTAAAAATGAACCAATTAGTAGTTTGAATTATGAAAAAAATTTTGATAAAAACTTTAGTGCTGATGATGATGCTAGTTTTGGTGATTTATATGACAAATATTTTAATGAAGATTTAGTTGCTAAAGAATTAAAGACTAATAACACTTTATACAAAGGGAAAGTTTTATCATCTGCAAACACTTTACCAGATGCTGTTAATACAATTAACACAATTTTGCCATTATTGGCAAACAGTTTAGCAAGCCCAACTATTAGCGGCATAACTTCAATTTTTTCATTACTAGTAACATTTCAAGGCCAAATTGGAGCAATTAAAGATGATATTGAACCTTATATAAAAATGCTAGGTGAAAATAATGATCAGATTTTAAAAGATTTAGAAGATGCATTTAGTTTTTCAAAAACTGATGTTACATATGTTGATGCTATTCAAAATAGTATTGTAGGATTAGCTAATTCAATCAATGGTATGTTAAATATTACAACTAAGGTTTCTTCATTTGATGATGCCTCAGTTACTATTGCTAAAAATATTGATAACTTAATTAATGGTAACTTAAAATTTAGTTTTGATACAAATTCTATCAAGTATATACCGGGAGTAGTTAAATTTGTTAGAGTTTTAAGTATCTATTTAGATAACTTTTCAGAAGATCAAGTTACAAACAAAAAATTAAAAGTAGAAGACGTTTTAAAAGTAAAGCAAGGACAAATAAGCAAATCAAGTGATGGTAAATTAAATAATGGCTTTGATTTTGCAAAATGAATTAGTATTTTTAAAACAATGGTTAATGATCCTGAAAAAGGCTTAACCATTTTTAAAAACATTATCAATATTTTATTTTCAACTCATGATACACCTGGATATGGCTCAAATGAGGATGAAACTGATGAAACAGATATTAGTGGTATTGGAGAATTTGGGCAAGAAGTAGAGTATAAAAATGACAAAGAAATATATGCAAGAATTATTGGTGATGTTGCAGTTGAATTATTAGGTAAAACAATAGATATTAATGGAGTAAATAAGAAATATTATGTAAGCAATCTTGTAAAATCATTAATTAATAAAGGAATTGGTTATAATAGTGGATTGACATTAGATTATATACTTAAAATAATTCCAAGCATTAAAGATATGTTACCAGAATCTTTCAAAACAATATTTGATAAATTTAGTGAATTAGAATGAAATAAGTTGTGTGAGGATTGAATTGGCTATATTTGAAATAATAAAACAAATGTTTTAGGAGTAAATATTTATGATTTGTTTAGTACTCCAGTTGACCAAATGTCTAATAAGTTTAATTCTCTTTTAGATTTATTTACAAGTGTTGACAAAAAATATGAAAGTGATGTTGATAATAATAAGGATGGTATCTTTGACGATAAATCTTCGTTCTTAGAAATTTATTTTGGATCAAGGTCTCTTAAAGATTATATAAATGAACTTGGAAATTCACTAAAACAATATGAGACACAAAGTGTTAATTTTGACACTCTGGCAAACTTATTTCACTATTTATATGAAGGCGACTACACTCTTAAAAAAGCGTGAAATAACACAGACCAATTATTATCGGGTCTAGGTTTAAATGCTGATGGTACATCAAGACAAAACTCACCGATGTATTATGTAACTCAATTGTTATATGAAAATAGAGGTATTATTAAAGGATTGATTGAGATAGTTCAAAAGGAATTGGCAAGCATAAACCAAAAAATAGATAGTTTAAAAAGTGCAATTTTAAGTATCAAAAATGAAATAAAAGTAAGTTATGAAGAAGCTTCAAGTACTCAATTTTTATATACTGTATCCTATAAAAATAAAACTATGCAGTTCAAAATACAAATAATAAAAAAAGACACTAAGTATCAAGTTAATGGAATTAATTATATTAGTAATTAAAAAAAATTAAAAACTAATTTTACATAATTACAAAGGAGGGTGCTTATGAAAAAAATGTTAACTTTATTATGGTCATTGAATATGTGTGTGAACACAACAATTCTACCTTTGAGTTGTGGTGCAAAAACCGAGGTGACCTATGACCCAAATGCTTTGGGAAATAATGATAATTATATGCCAGAAGTACCTGTTGTGCCGCCGGTTGATGGGTGAATTGATGCAACAGAACCAAAACCAAATGAAAATCTAAATAATGATCCACCTAAAAATGAGGCTATTGTTCAAAATCCAAAAGCAGAAATAATGAAGCAATATTCTAAAGCTTTATTTGCCAATCAATATTCATTAAAGGATTTAGGTGTTGAAACTTCACTAGATGAAGAATTGCAAAATTCGCACTACAGTTCATCATATTACTTTAATACTTTAAAGCAACAAAAAATAAGCAATATGAATCTAGATTTAGGATTTGACGATGAATTTAAAGCCTATAGTAAAAGTAACTTTGAAGAAGTTTATTCTAAATACTTTGAATCTAGTTTGATTAATGAAAATAGTGTTCTTGATAATAGCGTTTATCAAAATAAAGTTTATAATCCAAAATCATCAATTCCAGAATTGTTAGAAATGGCAAATAAAATCATGCCAACATTGGCAAATTCTTTATCTGACTTTTCAGGTAGCGGAATTAAAGATTTATTAATGTTATTATTTTCATTTCAAGGAGTTTTATCTAATTTACCAGAAGAAGCAAATGTAGCGTTGAGTACTCTTACAGATAATGATAGCCAGGCTTTGAAAGATATTAGTAGTGCATTAAATTTTGATTCAAATGATTATACATATGTTGATGCAATACAACATAGTATTATTGCTCTAGCAAAATCTGTTAATGGTATGAGAAATAAATCTACTACTGGTATTAAGAACTTTGATAGTGCATCAAAAGCACTTGGTGTTGTATTGAAAGAATTAACTGATGGAAAAATAAGTTTCGATAACGATATTAAAGAAAGTTTAAAACAAGTAAAATACATTGGTGGAATAGTTAAATTTGTTAGAGTAATGTTTTTATATTTAGATAGTTTTAGCGAAAGTGATTTGACTGAAAAAACTCTGTCAGTTGATGATGTTTTAAAAGTAAAACAAGGAGCTATTAAAACACAAAACGGTGAAAAAGTTAACAGTATTAACATGCAAAAATGAATAAGAATTTTAAAGTTGATGTGTGATGATCAAAATGGTCAAGGATTAAGAATTATTAAAAACATTGTATGTATTTTATTTAGTACACATGACACTCCTGGATTAAATAGCAAAGAAACAAATCTTGGTGGATTTGATCAAGGGTGATGAAAGCCAAATGTGAATTACTCAAACTCGAAAGAAATTTACGCAAAAATATTTGGATATTTTATAACTGAGGTTGCTGGTGAAAGAATTTCAACTATATCGGGTTCATTTTTTCCAGATAATTTTATTAAATCATTATTAAATATTGGAGTTGGATATGAGAGTGGGGGAACTGTTTCATTGTTTGGAACAAAAAATATAAGGCAAGTTTTAGATTTCTTATCAAGTTGAGGAACTATTGTTCTTCCAAAAATGATAACAGATATCTTTAAAAAAATCAAAAATGCTGGTGAGTGAGAAGAATTTAAACAAGACTGGTTAAAATGTATTTGATATGATACTAAAGGCGGAATTGGTATAAGCATTAAAAAAATTCTAAATCAACCATTAAGTGAATTATCAAAAATAGGTGAATCATTTGGAATTGGTGCAAATGCCGATGATAAAGAAAAAGTATATTTTGATGATTCAAAAGATTATTTAGGTCATTATTTTAGTAGCAAAAGTCTAAATGATTATTTAACAGATTTACAAAATTATTTACCAGAAAAGCAAGATATTATTGTTGACTTTGATAGTTTTAAAAATTTATTGAACTCACTTGCAAGTTCTCAAACAAGTTTAAAGAATGCTTTAGAAAATAAACAAGGATTATTGGTTGGTTTGGGATTGAAAAAAAGTGGTAACTCAGTTAAAGGCTCATCAATGGATTTATTGACAAATACTTTAAATGAATATCAAGGATTATTTAAAGGTCTAGTTAGTTTTGCAGACAAAAAAATAAATGAACTAATTTCTATAAATAATAATATGATCAAAGAATATCAAAAAATAATGGATAGTTTAATTGTTGAAACTACAGTAGTTGATCAAAATAAATATGAGTATCTAGTCTCATATAATGATAAAAGAACGAAGTTCACAATTGAACTTCAACAAAATGAGCAAGGGAAAAGTTATATATCGTCATTAGTTGCAAGTCAAAAAGATGATGAAGCAATTGAAAATAGCAATGCCGAAATTAGTGTTAAACAAGTCTAAAACAAAAAATTTAACTTAAGAAATATATAAAAAATAGTTTAGTAAAACTTGACTTTATATATTTTTTTTATTTTTATTTAAAAATGAATTCCTTAAATAACTTAAGATTTATAATATATGAAATAAACTTTTTGGCAATATTTACACCAAAGGGGAACTCAATTTATTGCAACAACTTTTGCCAATTATAAAGAAGTGGTTGTTTGAATATCGCTAATTGTAAGTCAGAGTAAAATATAAAAGTATCATATAAAGTACATATTAAAAATTTTAAAATATATATTATTATGAAATTATTTAAAATTGCTTTTTTTAAAGTTAAAAATATTATCAAAGCGATAAAGTTGGTTATAAAGTAACTAATTGCATCAAAAAACAGGAGCTTTATATAAAAAAGCTAAAAATGATGTTGTTATTGTTACAAACAAACCAATATCTCAAGTTAAGACAATACAAATTATGGCGATTATAAAATAGGATATATCTAGTCCTGGTAAGTAAATGGTTATTAAATTAAAAACTGTTAAAAAAGCAGAAATAAGAGACGAGATAGTTATTTTTAAAATTATCTTTTGTCTATTGTTTTCCATATATTCTCCTCTAAATTAATTATTTAACTTAGAGAAATTAAAAAAAATCATTCATACTTTTTATTAAGTGTTTCATCATTACCTCTAATTAGATAGTATCATTGTTAAGACTTATTATTTAAGAGTTATTGATTTTAAAAAAGTTGTAATAATCATAATAATAAAACTAATAATTTATCTATCAATAACAATGCTGAATTTTAAAAAAATATATATTGGTTAATCTTTAAAGGATTAATTCCAAGTTAGAGGCAAAATAACTTATAACTATAAGTTCTTTTTTAATCATTTTGTGAAATATAATTTTTTTAAATAAAGGAGGAAGAAAATTGGAATATTGATGAAAAAGTGCCAATCTTTATCAAATTTGACCAAAATCTTTTAATGACAGTAATAACGATGGAGTTGGAGATATCAATGGTATAGTCGAAAAATTAGATTATATTAAACAAAATGGCTTTGATGCTATTTGAATATCACCTTTTTATAAGTCACCTATGGTTGATAATGGTTATGATGTAGAAGATTATTATAATGTTAATGAAATATTTGGATCAAATGATGATTTTGATAAGTTGATTAAAGAGTGTAAGCAAAAAGGCTTAAAAGTATTAATAGATATTGTTGTTAATCATACAAGTGATAAACACATGTTTTTCCAAGAATCAAAAAAAAGCAAAGATAATTACTATTCAGACTTTTATATTTGAAGGGATGAAATACCTAAAGAAACATTACAAAGAACTTCCATTCCCATATGAACATATGTTGAAGAGCGCAAGCAGTATTACTTGCACCTATTTGATAAAACACAACCAGATTTAAATTGAGATAATCCAAATGTGATAAAAGAATGTGCCAATATTTTAAAGTATTGACTTGAAAAAGGGGTTAGCGGATTTAGATTTGATGTTATTGAACTAATCGGTAAAGATGTAGATAAAAACTTGTTTGAAAATGGACCAAGTTTGCATAAAAATATTGCTCAACTTCTTAGACAAGCTAATGTTGATAAAGAAATTTTAACAGTTGGTGAATGTTGAAGAACGAATGAAGAAATTGCATTGCAGTATACAAAACCTGATAGTCAAGAACTTTCAATGATATTTAGTTTTAAACACGTTAGTCTTACTAAGAAAAAAATAAAAAAAGACTGATCTGAATATAATAGACCTACAGCAGATCAATTATATGAAAGCTTTGTTAAATATAATTTTTCTATTATACAAAAAGGGGGATGACTTTCAAATGTATTTGAAAATCATGACCTACCAAGAAGTGTAAGTTTATATGGTTCTGAGAAATACAGTCAAAACTCAGCTAAAACAATAG
Source organism: Spiroplasma helicoides (assembly GCF_001715535.1). Classification (NCBI taxonomy): domain Bacteria; kingdom Bacillati; phylum Mycoplasmatota; class Mollicutes; order Entomoplasmatales; family Spiroplasmataceae; genus Spiroplasma; species Spiroplasma helicoides. The sequence goes on along the minus strand of NZ_CP017015.1, from coordinate 1,054,282 downwards.
CCTTATTGCAATATGTTGTTCCTGGAACACCATGTATTTATCAAGGACAAGAAATAGGATTGAAAAACTTTTATAGTGAAGATTTAAATGACTTTGAAGATGTAGATTTATTTAGAAAAAAACAAAAACTTGTTGACGAAGAAAAATTTTTGTCAATGAACGAATTTCTCAATACGATAAACAAACTTGGGAGAGACAACGCAAGAAGACCAATGCAATGAAACAATGATGTAAATATGGGATTTACAAAAGGTAAGCCTTGAATAAGAGCATGCACAAATCAAAGAGAAATAAATGTTGAAAATCAATTAAAAGATGAGAACTCAGTTTTGATTTTTTTTAAAAAGTTAAATGGTTTAAGAAAATCAGAATATAAAGACTTATTTATCGCTTCTCAACTAAAAACAAACAATGTAACTGAGTCTTTGACAGATTTTTCAATCTACAATGAAGATAAAAAAATAAGATATGTTGGAAATTGAAGTGATGAACCTATAGAAGTAATTGTTAAAAAAGATAATAAAGTTATTATAAGTTTTAAACAAATAGAATTAAAAGAAAGTATTGTTTTACAACCTTGAGAATCTATTCTCTTAGAAGAAAATAAGGAGAACTAAATGAAAAAGTGATGAATGAATGAGATCGTATATCAAATATATCCAAAATCATTTAAAGATAGTAATAATGATGGTATTGGAGATATAAATGGTATTACTGAAAAACTAGATTATTTGAAAGATTTAGGAATAACAATGATTTGAATATGTCCAATATTTAAATCACCAATGGCTGATAACGGTTATGATATATCAGATTTTAAAGACATAGATCCACAATTTGGGAGTATGCAAGATTTTGAAAAACTTTTAAGAGAAAGTAAAAAAGTTGGTATAAAAATATTGCTAGATTTGGTTGTAAATCATACAAGTGATGAGCATGAATGATTTAAAAAAGCTTTAGAAGATAAAAATAGTAAGTACAAAAATTATTACATATTTAAGAAGGGTATTGATGGGCAACCACCAAACAACTGACGATCAATATTTGGTGGTTCGGTATGAGAAAAAGTGGATGATGAATATTATTTCCATGCATTTCATAAAAAACAACCAGACTTAAATTGAGAAAACAAAGAAATGCGTGAAGAAATTTATGCAATGATTAATTGATGATTAGAGAAAGGAATTGCAGGATTTAGAATTGACTCAATTACTTTTATCAAAAAAGATCAAGATTATAGTTCACTACCCTCAGATGGAGCCGATGGTCTAGTAACTTGCAAACACAAAACTAGAAATAGACCTGGAATAGAACACTTTCTATTAGAGTTAAAAGAAAAAACTTTTGCAAAATATGATGCTTTAACAGTTGGTGAAGCACCAGGTGTTGATTATAATGACTTTACAAAATACATTGGTGAAGATGGATATTTTTCGATGATATTTGATTTCAAATATGCAGATATAGATGTGGAATCTGGAACAGATTGATTTAAAAGAACAAACTGAAAAGTTAGTGACTTTAAAAATAAACTCTTTAAATCTCAAGAGGAAATTCAAAAAATTGGTTGAAGTGCAAACTTTTTAGAAAATCATGATCAACCTAGAGTGTTGTCTAAACTTATAAAAGAACCTGAATTTCAAAATGAGACAGCCGCCAAAGCATTAGCTATTTTATTAATGACTTTAAGAGGAGTGCCTTTTATATATCAAGGACAAGAGCTTGGAATGAAAAACTTTGTAAGAAATAATATTAGAGAGTTCGATGATATATCAAGTATTGATAACTATTATCGGTCAATAAAAGAAGGTTTTACTGAGCAAGAAGCTTTGAACTTTATTAATTTGAGAAGCAGAGATAACACAAGAACACCAATGCTTTGAAATTTAGAAAAAGGATTTGGCTTTAGTGAAGCAAAACCATGAATCGAGTATTCAAATCATAATGATGGTATCTGTTCAATTAATAATAATGTTTATGATTTTTATAAAAAATTAATTAGTTTAAAAAAAGAAAGTGAATATAGTGAATTAATAACATTTGGAAAGTTTAGTTCAATAGAAATAGATAAAGAAGCTATTATTTGTTTTTCCAGAGAGTATAACAACAAGAAATTATTAGTATTTATAAACTTAGGAGCACAAGAAGTTAACATAGAAGCTCCAACTAAAATTAAAAATGTTATTTTGAATAATTATGAAGATATAAAAATATTAGACAAAAAAATAACTATGAAACCTTATCAAGGAATAATAGTGGAGGTAAGTAATGACAAAAGTTAATTATAAGAAAGTAGGTGAGCAAATAATTGGTATTGTTGGCAAAGATAACATTACCTCTATGACTCACTGTGCTACAAGATTAAGATTTGTAGTTAAAAATAAGGATGTTATTGACAAATCTAAGTTTGAAGATATGGAGATTGTTAAAGGAACATTTTATAATGGCGGACAATTTCAAATTATACTTGGTCCATCAATAGTTAATAAAGTTTATGACTCATTAATGGAAGATAGTACAAATAATTTTGAAGTTACACAAACTGTATCAATTCCTCCAAAAAATAAATTTAAATATGCAATCAGAATATTGGCCGGAATATTTATAGCTATAATGCCAGGTATGGTTGCGACAGGATTATTTTTAGGACTAAAAGGTGCAATTTTAAATGATTCTGTTTTAGGACTATTTGGAACATCAGTTTCTGAAGTTCCAAAAGCTTTAAATGTTGTTATTTCAGTTTTAACCGATACAGTATTTGCATTTTTACCGGCGTTAATATGTTATTCAGCATTTAAAACATTTGGTGGAAGTCCAGTTATGGGATTTGTAATTGGATTAATGTTAGTAAATCCGTTACTACCCAATGCATATTCGGTTGCTGATCCAAATTCTGGAGTTGAACCAATATATATATTTGGTTTTATTCCATTGGTTGGTTATCAAGGTAGTGTTATTACATCAATATTCCTAGGATTTATTGGTTCAAAATTTGAAAAAGTATTAAGAAAAAAAATGCCCAATGCATTAGACTTAATGTTTACACCTTTCTTAGTGATACTTGTAACTGTTGTTAGTGGTTTATTAGTGTTTGGCCCAATTTTACACTATGTAGAAACAGGTATTGTTTATGTTGTAAAAGCAATTATTGGTATACCTGGAGGTATTGGTGGATTCTTTATTGGTTGCTTATATCCAGTGACTGTTATGACAGGAATGCATCACTTATTCTTCTTAATCGAATCAACAATGTTAGGTCAAACAGGTTATAATCCTTTAATTACTGTTTGTGCAATGTTTGGATTTTCTAATGCAGCTGTTTGTTTTGCTATAAGTATGAGAGTTAAAAAAAGAAATGAAAAAGTTATGGGTATTGGATCTGGAGTAACTCAGCTTCTTGGAGTTAGTGAACCTGCGTTGTTTGGGGTAACTTTGAGATATGGGGTTAGACCAATGTCAATAATGATATTGTGTTCAGGACTTGGTGGAGCTGTACTTTCACTATTAGGAATACAAGCCAATTCATATGGTTTAGCTGTAATTCTATCGCCATTGATGTATTTATATAGTTGATATCAATTTGGAATGTATATTTTAATTGGAGTAATAACTTTTGCTCTAGCATTTACTTTAACATTTATATTTGCATCACCAGATAAAATTCTTAAAAAAGAACAAGAAAAAAAAGAAATAGAAAATAAACTTGCTTTAAATAAAAATGAATGAACTAAGGAACAAAGATATCGTTCAGTTAAAGGAATGAAACATATTGAAAAAGCTTATTTAAAAAATAGAGTAAAACATAGTAAGTGAAGACATAAATTTCATATTCAACCAAAATATGGATTGTTAAATGATCCAAATGGTTTCTCATATTACAACGATAAATATTACTTATTCTATCAATGATTTCCATACGGAGCAGTTCATGGTTTAAAACACTGAAACTTAGTAACATCAAAAAATTTAGTAAAATGAAGCAACAAAGGACCAAAATTAATACCTACTTTAGACCATGAAAGTCACGGAATATTTTCAGGGTCATCAATTGTGAAAGACAATCAATTATATTTATTCTATACAGCAAACAAAAGAGATAAAAATTGAGAAAGATTTTCTTCACAATGTTTAGCTATAATGGATGAAAAAAATAAGATAACAAAAATTGAAAAACCAATCATAAAAGAAAAACCAGTAGGTTACACAAATAATTTTAGAGATCCAAAAATATTTTTGAAAGATAACTTTTATTATATGGTTGTTGGAGCTCAACGAGAAAACGAAACAGGATGTATTTTAACTTATAAATCAAGTGATTTAAAAAAATGAGATTATGTCGGGGAGCTTGATACTAAGTTTAAAAACTTTGGTTCAATGTGAGAGTGTCCTGATATAACTAGCGTTGATAACAAGGATGTTTTAATGATATCAGCTTTAAATAATAAAAAAGATAATTTAAAAAACATTCATAATGCGGTTTATAATATTGGAAAATTTGATGCAGAAAAAAATAAATATACAACTGATCAAGATTTTATGCCAATAGATTATGGATTTGATTTTTATGCAGTACAAACTACTGAAAGTAAAGATAAAGAAAAAATTTTAGTAGGATGAGTTGGTTTACCTGACACAGATTACCCAACAGATGATGAGTCATGGGCTAATTGTCTATCAATACCAAGAAAATTATCAATTGTAAATGATAAACTTTATCAAACACCAGTCGAAAGCATTTTTTCATTAAGAAAAAAAGAACAAAAATTAGAAAAAGAGTTAGAAAATCAATCATTGAAATTAGAAAACTTAGAATCTAAAAATTATGAGCTAATTTGTGAATTAGATACAAACGGAAACGGAGAATCAGGAGTAAAATTTAGAGTTGGCGAAAAAGAGTTTACAAGTATTTATTTAGATTCTAAAAATAAAAAAATCATTTTAGATAGAAATAATTCTGGAATTTTATTTTCAGAAAAATTCGGGGAAATAAGAGAAATACCTTATGAAAAAAATAAAGTAAAATTTGATATATTTGTTGATAATTCGACTGTAGAAATATTTATAAATGATGGTGAATATGTTATGACATCAAGAATATTTCCTATTGAAGATAGTGAAGATATTGAAATATTTGCAAACAAAGCAAAAGCTAAATTTGATATAACTAAATACAATTTAAAATAAATTCTAAAAATAGCTACTTGTAATAAACTTGTAGTTATTTTTTGCCTCTAATATTTTATTTAATAATAATTAAATGTAAAATTAGATTATTAAATATTTGTAAAGTAAGGATAAAAAATGAAAAAATGAGAAGAGATTTATGAATACTTGTTTAGTCTAATAAGCGAAAAAAAAATTAAAGCAAATGAAATTTTGCCAAGTGAAAACTTTTTAAAAAATAAGTTTAAAATTTCATCTCAGCCTATTCGAAAAGCTTTTTATAAATTGATTGAAGACAAGTTGGTTATATCACATCAAGGAAAAGGTTATAAGGTAATAAATAATGAAAATAATGTTTTATTTTCTTTTTCCACACTTTATCCAGATGCAAAAAGTATATATTTTTATAAAGGTAAATTTGAAGTAGATGATGAATTACGTAACAAAACTAAATTTTACTATGAGGACTTTGTTCATCTTATTGTTGTTAAAAGATACATAAGAGACGAACTACATATTGTTCAAACATCATATATATCTGATTCACTTTTAAAACATCAAATTGATGAAAACCTTCTTAATCAAAAGGGAATACTTAATTTTTTGAAAAATAATATTAAAAATCACATTGGATTTTCTATAAAAAAAATAATTGCAGTTAGTAAAAAAGATTTAGTAGAACCATTAGCAAATGATCTAGCATCTAACAACCTAATTCTTGATAAAGGAATGTTATTTACTATAAACCAACAGTTAATTGAATATAGAGAAAGTTATTATAATTACGAGAATTTTGAATGAAGTTTTATAGAATACTATAAATAATTAACAAAAGATTTTATTTATGAATTATAATAAATAACTTTGTCAAAATTTTTAGCTGAAAAAGCTTTAATAAATGCATTTTTTTCCATTTTGTAATCATCTATAAACAAGCAACTATATGATGAGTTTGCAATAATTCTTGAAATGAAGTTACTTTCATCAACGCTATCAAAAAAAACATCTTCATTATTTTTAAATGATACACAACTTGTAAATAACTTGTCAAAATAAATATCATTTAAAAAATCAAAATTTATATTTGAGTAACAAGTTTTTTTATCTTTATCAACAAATCCTCCAATAAACAATATAGAACTAATATGAATATTTTTTATAGCTTTTGATGCAATTGTGAAAGAACTTGTGACTAACAATTTTATTTTTACATTTATTTTTGTTACGAACTCTTCACAAGTTGTTCCTGTATTAACAAAAATAACATCATTTTCTTTCAAGGTTTCTAGTGCTATTTTTGACATTTTTTCTTTATGCATCATTCTTTGTTTATTTATATGTTCTATATCTCTTTTTTGTTCAACCAAAAAATCTTCAACAACTTTTATGTAACCATAAGTTAGTGTAATTAATCCTTGTTTTTCCAAATCATGTAAATCTCTTCTAAGAGTAATTTCACTTACTCCAAAAGAATCAGCCTTTTTAAGTAAATATTTTGTTTTTAATTCATTTTTACTTTTAATATATTCCATTATTTTATCATGTCTATTTTTATCCATTTTTTTAAATTTATTACCTTTCACATAATTATCATTTACTCATTTTTTATTATGATAATTATCATTAAATTATCTTTTTTAATGATAATTATCACTTTTTATCCATAGATTAATAGAAGTTAATATCATTTTTATTATATATTGATATTTTTTTTATTTGAAAGTATTTTGTAACATTTAATTGAAGGGAAACTTCAAAAGAAAGGATAAAAATATGAGTTGATTAAATATAGATAATAAAGTTTATATTGTAACTGGTGGATCATCAGGAATTGGAAAAGCTATAGTTGAAGCATTATTAGAACAAAATTGTATTGTTGTTAATGCAGATATTTCAGAAGTAGAACAAAATAACAAAAACTACCGTTTTTTTAAAACTGATATAAGTTTTGATGAAGATATCAGAAACTTAGTTGAGTTCACAATACAAAACTTTAAGAAAATAGATGGAGTAGTGAATAATGCAGGAATAAACATACCGCGACTACTCGTTGATTATAAAAAAGAAGAAAGTGAATTTGAATTATCTTCGGATATTTATGACAAAATCATGAACATTAATTTAAAAGGTGTATATATGCTTTCGCAAAAGTGCGCCAAAGTATTTATTAAACAAGGTTATGGAGTAGTTTTAAATATGTCATCTGAAAGTGGACTTGAAGGTTCAGAAGGTCAAGGTTGTTATGCCGCTTCTAAAGCTGCGCTAAATAGTTTCACAAGATCATGAGCAAAAGAACTAGGTAAAAAAAATATTAGGGTTGTGGGAGTAGCTCCAGGAATCTTAGAAGAAACAGGTTTAAGAACTTTAGCTTATGAAGAAGCATTAGCATACACTAGAAATAAAACTGTTGATGATTTAAGAAAAGGATACAGCAATACATCAACAATACCATTGAGCAGAAGTGGGAAGCTAAGCGAAGTAGCCGATTTGGTTATGTACTTACTATCACAAAGAGCGTCTTACATAACAGGTGTAACAATTAATATTGCTGGAGGAAAGACAAGGGGATAATATGAAAACAAAAGCAGTTAGACTATATGGAGCAAAAGACTTAAGACTAGAAGAATTTGAACTTCCTAAAATCAAAGAAAATGAAATTCTAGCTAAAGTTGTCACAGACAGTATATGTATGTCAAGTTGAAAATTAGCAAATCAAGGAGAAAAACATAAAAAAACACCTAATGATTTAATTAATAACCCAATTATAATTGGTCATGAATTTTGTGGTGACATTATTGAAGTGGGAAAAGAGCTGCAAAATAAATTCAATGTTGGTGATAAATATGTACTTCAGGCTAATTTACAACTTGAAGATGCGCCGTGATGTCCAGGGTATTCATATCAATACACTGGTGGCGATGCAACATATATAATTATTCATCCGGATGTTATTAAACAAGATTGTTTAATAAAATATAATGGCTCAAGTTATTTTGAAGGATCATTGGTTGAACCACTATCATGTGTAGTCGGTGCATTTAATGCAAACTACCACTTAAAACCAGGAACATATGAACATATTATGGGGATAAAAAACCAAGGAAACCTGTTAATTCTTGGAGGTACTGGACCAATGGGACTAATAATGATTGACTATGCATTACATGGTCCTATTAAACCAAAAAAAATTATTGTTACTGATATTTCTGAAGAAAAACTAACAAGAGCTGCAGAATTATATTCTTCAACAAAAGAAACCCAGCTATTTTTTGAAAACGTTGGCAATGTAAATTCTACATACGAGTATTTATATGATAAATATCAGCATAAGTTTGATGACATATTTGTAATGGTGCCTGCAGCTAAAGTGGTTGAAGATGCTGTAAAACTTATGGGTGTTGACAGCTGTTTAAACTTTTTTGCTGGACCACAAGACAAAATGTTTGAAGCCAAATTGAATTTCTATGATGTTCACTATAACTTTACTCATATTGTTGGAACATCTGGAGGGAATGTTGATGATGTTAAACAAGCAGTAAAAATGATCGAAGAAAAAAAAGTAGACTTATCAAAAGTAGTTACTCATGTTTTAGGTTTAAATGATGTGCCTTATGCTACACTAAATCAACCTGAAATTGGAGGAGGAAAAAAATTAATTTATACAGGTAAAGAGTTTTCATTATCTTCTTTAGAAGCAATTTTAAAAAGCGATTTACCTTTAAAAAACATTTTAGAAAAAAGTAAAGGTTTATGAAGTAAAGAAGCAGAAGATTACGTATTAAAAAATTATAAAGATATTTAAAAAAAAGAAAGGGGGAATATTTATGTCAAAAAAAATAGACATATATGCACCATGTGATGGAGAAGTTTTAAATTTAGAAAACTTAAGTGATGAGATATTCAGTAAAAAAATTATGGGTGAAGGATTTGCAATAAAATCAAATACTTCTGAAATTAAAAGTATTTTTGATAAATCTTTTATTGAAAAAATCAGTCCTAAAAAAAATTCTTTTAAATTAAAAGCTGATAATTTAACTTTCTTAATTCACATCGGATTAGAAACCTTTGAAATAGGTTCTAAAGCATTTAATATTTCTTTCAAAGATGGAGAGTATGTATCAAAAAATGACACTATCATAACAATCGATAAAGAGTTAACTAAGGATATTGAAACAATTCAATATATACCTATAGTTATGAATCTTGATGATTCAGAAGGTTATACAATACAAAATATCAAATATGGAAAAGTAAAACAGGGGGACAAAATTGCTGAAATTAGTTTAAACATTCAAACCGAAATAGATAAATTTAATCAACTACTAGAAAGAAAAAGTAAGTATGAAAAAATAGTTGAAGAAATTTATGAGTATGTTGGAACAAAAGCTAATTACTCAAAATTTTACAACTGTGTAACTAGATTTAGACTTGTTATTAAAGACAAAAGTCTTATTAATGAAGAAGCAATAAAAAAAATTCCTATTGTAAAAGGTATAAAATGAAATGGAGATGAGTTACAAATAATCATTGGAGGTGAGGTTTACAAGGTTAGAGAAGCTTTTGAAAAATTAGTTGAATCAAAAGTTGAAACAGCAATCTCTAAAACATCAGCTAAAAAAATAACAACTAAAAAATCAGTTTCATTTAAAGATAAATTATTAGCTGCGGTGACTGGAGTTATTATTCCAGCATTACCAGTAATTATGGCTGCTGGAATATTAAAAGCAATACAAGCAATATTAACTCAAACCGGCGTTTTGCAAGAAGTTAACTTAGGAAATGGTCCTGGTCAGCAACCAAATATTAGTTCATATGATATATATACAGGTGTAACATATATAATTGCAGAAGCAGGTTTATCATTTATGGGAATATATTTCTGTTATAACACTGTCAAGTATATGGGTGGAAACCAAGTTATGGGAATATTTGTTGGTTTAGCTTTAGTAGCACCTTTCTTCTATAGTAGTGGATCATGAGCAAGTTTCAAATTGTTCTCAATCGGTCAAATTGATATTGCGATTAAGGGTTATCAATCATCAATAATTCCACAAATTTGTGCCGGAGTTATTTATTGCTATATTGATAGATTTGCTAAAAAATGAATACCAGCAAGTGTAGATATCGTTTTAAGACCAGCATTTTCATTCTTATGTACAATGCTTATAAGTTTTATAATATTAGGCCCAATAATGGGAATAATAGAGTCTGGTGTATTTGCGGGAGTCACTGCATTAAATAAAGTTCCTTATGGAATTGGAGTTGGAATATTTACACTTCTATGACAACCACTTGTATTAACAGGAATGCATTACCCAATTATTATGCCAATAATGTTAGATCAAGCAGCTAATGATACAACATCAACTATATTAGTTGGTACAACAATTGGGGTGTTGGGTCAAGCAGGTGCAACATTAGCATTAGTATTAAGAACCAAATCAGCACAAACCAAATCAATTGGTTTAGGATCATTACCAGCAGCATTCTTTGGAGTGACTGAACCAGCTATATATGGAACCAATTTACCTAAATTCTGACCTTTTGTTTGAGGTTGTGTAGGAGCTGGAATAGCTGGGTTTGTATCAGGATTATTAAATGTAGTTTCTTATTCAGGAGCAACACCAAGTATGGGATTAATATTTGTCGTAGGATTTGTAAGAGGGGGATGAAAAAATATAGCCTTAGGTTGCATGGTTTTAGCACTAGCAGCGGTAATATCATTCTTACTTGTTCTATTTACATATAGAGATAGACCAGATGAGGCAAAATCAACAAAATCTATTGCAAGACTTATTGCAAGGATTTATTACAAAAAAACTAATAAAAAAATATTAAATACCGATTTTAAAAAAGACTTAGATGCTTTAAATGCTTTATGAACAAAAGAACAAAAACAATTTATTAAAGACACAGATAAATTATTTTCTTGTATAGAAAAAATAGATGTCAAAATAGAATATTACAAAGCTAAAGAAGAAAAAGAAAAAGATGCGCTATTATTAAAAATTAAAAAAGCTGTAAATAAAGAAAATTTAGATAAATTAAACAAGTTAAAAGCTGATTATGACAAAATTAGCTATCAAGAAAAAATATCAGTTTTGGATAAAGAAAGAATTGAATTAATTAAACAAAGAGATCCTATAATAGAAAAACTAGATGTATTTCAAGAAAAATTTATGGATCAAACTCATAAGTTATTAAAAAATTTAGCAAGTGATTCTAAATATGCAAAATTTATAGATATAGATGCTCATTATTACAATGCCGTTCACTCTCTTGATATAGCTTATGGAATATCTGAAAAAATGCCAATAAAAATTACAAGAAAAGAAGTCAAAACTATATAAAATAAAATCTCTAAAACTCTATGTTTACCTAAAACATAGATAGAGATTTTTTTAACTAAAAATTTAAGCTTGTTTAATATATAAATAAAATTTCGAAAAAATTTTTATATATAAAGTCTTTTAAATTTCAGATATCTAAATCAAATGATTCTCCATAGAATAAATCTACAGGAACTGCGGTACAGCTTTTAATTTTTATTAAACTATTTAATCAATTTAATATTAGCAAACCAACTTCTAAATCATTTCTATTATGTTGAATTATTTTATTAACAGTTTCTAAGAACTCTTTTTTGCTTGTCTTTTTAACAAAGTAATACTTCATAGTTTTTTCTGCTATTTCTTTACCTGAAATAAAAGGGTTAGAATTTTTATCAACTCTAAAACTTGCCAATAAATCGTTTAAAGTAAATCTATTTAGTAAGCCTAAAATACAAATATTTGCGAAGCGAAAATCTAAAATTTTTCACAAATCTTTAAAAGTTGTATTTATATCAATTTTATGTTTATTTTTCGCAAAAAGCGAAACTTGTTCTTCTAGTTGCCCACCCATTGTTACTAACATATTTACTTTATTATTTTCAACAAACTTTTTTACTTCCTTACATAAACGTTTTATTTTTACATCTAAATGATCTAAACTGTATATTTTTTCTTTATAAAAATATTCTAAACTTCGATTATTAATAATAAATTCATCTTTATTTAAATCATATTCAATCACTTTAATACCAACAAAAAAAGGTAAAGCGTTAAAGTTTTTTGCATATGCTTTACATTTTTTATTTTTTGCGATTCATCCAGGAGGAAACATTGATCCTTCATAATCAATAATAGCTATTTTATTTTTTTTAAATTCATTTATATAATCACTTATAAGCACATAATTAAAAATTATAGTATGTTTATTTATTTTGATCATTCTATAATCATTTATATTCAAATTTTCTCTTGTAATTTTTTTACTCATGTTAAAATCCTCCAAATGCATTTTAGCATATTAAAGGTTTAGTAGTTTAAAAAAATAAGATAATATGATGTAAAAAACCCAACAGATAAAATTTGAAAAAGGATAAATTATAATTAAAACAATAAGCATAAAACAACTTTTAAGTATTTATAATATTTGATATATAATTATATTGTTATGATTTATTCATAACAATTTTTTTAAAAGTGTGTATAACACATGTTGGCGGATTACTTATAAGAAGTGGTCTGCTATTTTTTTATAAAAAAATCAGCTAGTAATTCAGCTGATTTTTTAAATTTTAACTTTTAAATAACTATTTTGTATTTGATAAACTAAATTTAATATCACAATTACTTAAAAAGTATTTTGATGCTGTTTTATTAGCAATAATTGTTGCGCTACCTGAGTTTTCATTTTGACTTGCCTCTTTAAAATTACTGATACTTAATTCTTGTGAAAAATTCTCTTTTGTTAATCCATATTTTGATAATTGACTAATAAGCGCTTCTTTTAATCCATCTACGTTATTTTTATCACTAGCAAGAGTGAATTTTACATTTTTTAAATTATTTAATTCATATTTTTTGCTTACAGTTAATGTAAAAGTAGTTGTTACATTTTGCTCATAAGTTAATGTAATAGTAACTTTACCTTCTTTTAAACCAGTTAGTATTAATAAACCTTGTTGTTTTTTACTAGTATATGTTTGCTCTTTTGCAAATTTTACTGTTGCAATTGTTTCATCACTAGATTTAACAGTATATTGACTAGCTAAGGTTTTTCCATCAGCATTTAATTTAGGATTGTCTAAAAAAACATAAGGACCTGATTCGTTTTTGTTGTCCCCTGAGTCTACTACAATTTCATGATCATCTATTTTTTCAAAGTATGGATTTGTATCTTTATAAACTATAACTTTAAAAGTTTTTTTAGCATCCCCATACTTTACATTTATTGTAGTTTCACCTTCAGTGCTTTTTGCACTTAAAGTAACTTTAAATTTACCATTTCCTTCTGTATCTTTTGAAATGTCTGTTTTAACAAAAACTATATCTTCATTATCTGATTTAGCATCTATTGTGGCATCTTTTTTTGGAGTTGAAGCTGTTAAATCTAATTGCATTGAATCATTTAGTCTTAATTTTTGGTCTTTAAAATTATCTCCAAATGATATATCTGAGTTGTTTGAATTGTTGTCATTATTTGAATTGTTGTCATTATTTTTATCAGCATCTTTGTTTTTGTTACACAACCGCAACGCTTCCGCTTGAAGCAACAAGTCCAGTTGCAGCTAATAAACTTAATAATTTTTTCATATATAATTTCCTCTCTTTGTTGAATTTATCAACACATAATTATATTCCTTAAAAAAAATAAAATAAAAAAATAATTTTGCAATGATTTAAAATTATTAAGTTTTATTTAAGCGTTACATATCCAATTTCATTGCTATATGATCTACACCATCTTCAACAAATATGTCTCCAAATTCTACAAAACCAAATTTGGTGTAAAAATCTTTAACACTATAAACAGCATTTACATAAACGGTATTTTGTTTTAAAACATCTTTGCTAAATTGTTTTAGCTTTTCTAATACTACTAGACTTAGTTTTTTTGATCGATACTCTTTTTCAACTGCAATTCTACCTCAGTATAATTTGTCTTTTTTAATAATTGCTCTAGCGCAACAAACCAACTCGTTGTTGTAAGTTGCAATAAAATGATAACCTTTCTCATCATAATCATCTATATCAACTTTTCTTAGAGAACCTCTTTCGACAATAAAAACTTTTTCTCTTAATTGTATTGCTTTTTTAAAAACTTCATTATAAATACCATAATCTTGTTCAAATTGTAATTCCATATAAACTCCTAACTAGAATATAATAACAACTTTTTGTTTAGGTTTTATATAAATAATTTAAAAATACTTTTCAATAGACTTGACCTAACACACTATAAGTGATATATTTTTAGTACATTTATAGGAGGAGAATATGAAAAAACTATTATCTTTAATTGCATCTTTAAGTTTATTAAGTACGCTAGCATCAAATGCTATTTCATGCAATAAAAACACAGGAACTAATGAGTCACAAACAAACCAATCTAGTTCATCAAATCAAAGCGATAATAATAAGGTTATTGATCAAAAAATTAGCCTTGAAAGTATAGCTGTAAAAGAATTAATGCCAATTAGCAATTCGATAGATGATGCCAAAAATGAGGCAAAAACCATTTTAAAAAGATTTAGAAACGATATCAAAGAAAAAAGTGACTATGAATTTTTAGATTCTTATTTTAGTAGATCAACGCCTCTTTATTCTGGCTGAATAACTGTTAGGGCAATAACTACAAGCAAAATTGTAAAAGGAGAAGTAACATTTACTTTAAAATATGTTGATGACAGAAAAAATATAGCTATGGTTGACAGCGACATGTATTCTAGGGCTGGAAGCGAGGAAGAGGCTAAAAATTTATTTATTCAATGAACTAAAAAATTATCTCCAGATGCGGAAATCAACATAGATTATACAATGGGTGATATATACTTTGAAAGCGGTTATGGTTATGGAAATGGATATTACTATACAAGCATGGAGGCTACAAGAGATAGTATTTTTTTAAAGGGAAGTAAAATGAGAATAAGTGTTCAAGAAAGTCGTTAATGATTTACGGTAGTAGAAACAAACAAGTCAGATTTTATTTAGCTTAAATTTTATATGTAATTTTTTGTTATAATATTTTATAAACTTATAATGTTAGGAAAATTGATATGAGTACCATAGTTATAAATTCAATCATGAAAAATCCTTCACTTGGTGATGGGCCTGGGTATAGAACAGTGCTTTTTTTACAAGGTTGTAATATTTTTTGCAATAAATGTCAAAATGTTGAGACATGAGATATAACTTGTGGTAATTCAATCGAAATTAAAGAGCTAGCTGAATTATTAAGAAAAAAGTGTTTTAATAAAAAGTTGACCATTTCAGGCGGTGAACCTTTGATGCAAATAAAAGAATTAAAAGAGTTATTAGAATTAATTAAAGATTTTGATATCTGTTTATATACGGGATATGAACTTGAAGAAGTACCTTCTGAAATATTAAAATATTTAAAATATATAAAAGTTGGACCATTTATTTGAAAAGAAAGAACTACAACTATGCCTTTCGTGGGTTCAAAAAACCAAAAGTTTTTGGAGGTAAATAATGAAAAAAGTGAATCAGAATAAAAATGATAATGCAGCCAATAGAAATAGCTATGTTGGTAGTATATACAACATCGGAGAAAAAAATATAAAGACAAATGTTTTAAATAGTTTGGACCCAAAGTGAAAACAAATGCATGAGAAAGGATATATTCACATACATGATCTTGACGCATATGGTTTAACATATAACTGTTTAACTTTTGATTTACTAAATTGTTTTCCTTACGAAAAATTCAAAGGTTATAATAGTGCAACCACTATTATTCTAGTTTTTGATTTTTTAAAAGACTTATTTGAAAAAATGGGAAATGAGCAAAGCGGAGGGATGTCCTTAGCTAATTTTGATAATGACCTAGCTGAAATTTTTGAAAAAATGGATGTTAACTATATTGAAAATGAAGAAATATTTAAAGCATCTATAAGCTCGCTCATTAATTGATGTAGTCAAACTTATACAAGAATGGGACAAACTAGTTACTATGTTACTTTAAATATAGGACTTGCTAAAAATGATTTTGCCAGATTTTTGGCAAAAACGTTGATTAATCAGTTTAATAACTCAGGAGATTTGATTTATAAACCAAATATAGTTTTTAAAGTTAAGGAGGGTATTAACAGAAACCCAAAAGATAAAAACTATGACTTATTAATGGAATCTCTAAAATGTAGTTCAAAAAAAATGATACCAACTTATTTATTGTGTGATAGTAAAATGGAATCTGATAATAACCCTGAATTATTATCGGTTATGGGTTGTCGTACAAGGGTGTATGAAAATATATATGATACCAAAGGTGCTGTTGGAAGAAGTAATATAGCAAATATATCTATAAATTTACCAAGAATTGCGCTAGAAACTATGGAAAATAAAAGTACTGAATCTATAGAATATAATTTTGACTTAGCCTACAAAAAATGAGAAGAAATAGCAAAAATCACAGGAGATATATTAGTTGATAGATTTAATAAAACATGTTTAGCTAATAAAAGCTTCTTTCCAACTAATTTAGCTTATAAACTTTGATGTAAAGACATGAATATAAATGATTTAAATGAAGTGTTTAAGAATGGTACACTTTCAATCGGTTTTATAGGTCTAAGTGAGTTTGTTGAAATACTAGCAAATCAAAAATATTGAATAAATGAAAGAGTTTACCAATTAACATTAGACTTTGTTGAGAAAATGAGAGTATTTATAAATGAGCTTATGTATGAAAAAAAACTTAATTTTTCACTCCTTGCAACAAATGGTGAACTTATAAGCGGAAGATTTGTAGACTTGGATAAAAAAACTTTTAACTCTAGGGTATTTGAAAAAGGTTTTTATACAAATTCATTTCATATTGAAGTTGACAGCTTATTACCAGCTTATAAAAAGATAGAATTAGAAGGACCTTTTCATCAATACAGTAACGGTGGTTCAATAACATATGTAGAGTTAAATGAGGCCCCAATTGGTAATGAAGAAGGCTTAAAAGATCTACTTGAAATTGCCATTAAAGCAGATGTAAGATATTTAGGGTATAATTTTAAAAAAGATGTTTGTGCCAGTTGTGGAGTATCGGGGAATTTTGATGTTTGCTCAGAATGTAAATCAGTTGATATTATTAGAGTGCGTAGAGTGAGTGGATATCTAGAAATTCAAGATTATTTTACAAAAGGTAAATTGTACGAAAGTAAACAAAGAAAGAAAAATTAAAGAGGTACTTATGATTCATATTGCTATTGAAGGTATTGATGGAGTTGGCAAAACTACGGTTTCAGAACTGCTATCAAAAGAAATAAATTACAAGTATGTTCATAAACCTCTAAGTGAAATTTTTGGCGAAAACAAAATAAGTGAATATATAGGATTAAGAAACAAAATAAATACAATGGAAAATAGAAATATTACAGCTTGATTTTATTGTCTTGGTTCTATCTATATGTATGAAAAATATAAAAAAGAAAATATTATCACAGATCGACACTTGGCTTCTAACTATGCTTGAGGGGATGTTGAATATAATGATGATATTTTTGATTTAGTTTTAAAAAAAATTGGAAAACCAAAATTAACCGTCATTTTATATGCTTCAGAAGAAATATTAAAAAAAA
Source organism: Spiroplasma helicoides (assembly GCF_001715535.1). NCBI lineage: Bacteria > Bacillati > Mycoplasmatota > Mollicutes > Entomoplasmatales > Spiroplasmataceae > Spiroplasma > Spiroplasma helicoides. The sequence continues at coordinate 1,036,482 of NZ_CP017015.1, read as the reverse complement.
GAATTTTAATGAGAAATAAAAATGACAAAGATTTAAAAAAAATTGAATATTCTAATAATCATTATAAAAGACTTGAAAAGTTTTGTATTAATAAAAAAATAAACTATATTTTTATTAATACAGATAAATTAACACCCAAAAATATAGTTGATATAATTAAAAAAAGTATGGGAGATTTAAATGAAAAATCTTAGTGAGTTGAGAATATCTAAAAATATGAAATATACTGCATTATATAATTCACTTAAATTATATGAGTTTAAAGAAGATATTTATACTAGAAATATTTCAAATAAATTTTGTTTGAAAATAAATGTTGAGGAGCAAAAGTTTTTTATCAATGATTTTTTTATTTTAGATTTAATAACACATGAGAGTTTTGTTCAACTTGAACTCATAATAAAAATTCTAGAAAATAACTTTGATTTAAATTCAATGCATTTTTCATCAAACCATTCTTTTGCATTTGAGAATTTAAACATAAAATGCTTTAAGTGAGAAGATGATTTTGAAGTTGAAAGTTTAAATAATAATCAAATTTTTTATAAATCTAGATTAGTTGGTGGAGTTATAGAAAATGAATATATAGGTAAAACGAATGAAACTTTTTTTAATCGTGGCTTTCTAGATGATGACAATAAAAAATTGGACTTCTTTTTTATTGATGACAAACTTATAACAAAAAAAGATATGATTATATCTAAAAACAAATTAGTTAAATATTTAGGAAAAGATAAAATAGTATATGTTCCCGAAGGTATTGAAATTATAGAATCAGAATGTTTTTGAGATAACCAATTTATTGAAGAGGTTGTCCTTCCTAACTCTATAATAAATTTGGGAGGAGATACCTTTTATAATTGCAGAAATTTAAAAAAAATATGTATCCCTAAAAATACTAAGTATATGGGCAACAATCCATTTGCAGGATGTGTAAACCTTGTAATAGACAATAAGTCAGATTTTTTTGTATATGAAAATGATCTTCTTATAACAAATGATAGAAAAAAAATAATTTACTATAATATAAATTCTTTAAAAAAAATCTTAGAGATTAAATCAACAGTTGAAGTTATTGGCAAACATGCTTTTTATCTATGCACTAATTTAAACAAAATCACTATCCCTTCAAGCGTTATAAAACTTGAAAATAATCCGTTTTCAGGATGTGACAATTTGGAAATAATAAATCATTCATCTGAGTATGTAGTAGATAATTACATTATATATAATAAATTTAAAACCACTTTAATAGGTTGTTTACCTAAATTAAAAACTAAAAGTTTAGAGCTTATAAGTACATTAAAAAATATTAGTAGAAATGCATTTTGAAATTGCAAAAATATAGAAAAAATAGTATTTCCTGAGTCGTTAGAACAGATTGGATATAATCCATTTATAGGATGTTCTAATATAAGGTTTATTTCTAAATCTAAAAACTTTTTAGTTGAAAATGATGTTTTATATAATGGAGATAAGAGTAAAATCATATGCTATCCAAATTGAAAAATAGATAGCGAATTTATAATAGATCAAGAAGTTATCGAACTTGAAAGAGGAGCTTTTTCAGGAAATAAAAATTTAAAAAAAATAAGCTTGCATAATGTAAATATAATTAATAAATCAACATTTTCCAACTGTATTTCACTGGAAGATATTTATATTTCTGATTTAATTTATTACATTGGAGTATGAGCTTTTTCATATTGTAAAAATTTAAAAAAAATTAGTGTAAGTAAAAATACTTTTATAGAAAAAGATGCATTTTCAAACTGTAATGTAGATATTTCTTTTAGAAATAAACCCGAGAACATTTTGGTTGAATCAGATAATTTGTATACTTTAAAATCTATGCAAAAAGCTTTTAAAAACAAAATTGATTCTATTTTAATTGATCCACCCTATAATTCTAATATTGTTTATATTGGTTACAAAGATCAAGAGTTTGAAAAAGGTTATACTAACTTTATAGAAGAAAGAATTAAACTTTTAAAACCACTACTTTCAGAAAAAGGGTTTTTGGTTATTAATATAGATGAAGGAGAATATAAAAACCTTTATAACTTATTGGTAAAACATTTTGGTATCGACTTGGTAAGTTTACATAAATGAAAAAAAATTCATCCTTTTTTTGATGAAAACAGAGTAATACTAAACCCATACAAAAAGCAAACAGATTTTGAATATATTATAATTGCAAGAAATACAAAGGAAGCAAAATTAAAAAAAATTAGCCAACCTTTTATCAAAGAAGGTTTGCTATGCGAGGTTCAAAGTGAAGTGCCAGAAATTTTTGATTGTTTTGGCACTACCAGTTCTGCAAAAGATGAAATAGAAAAATTATTTGGTAGAAGAGATTATTTTTCAACTCCAAAACCCGTAAAGTTAATGAAAGAATTAATAAGAGCAACTACAACAGACAATTCTATAATAATGGATTTTTTTGCAGGAAGTGGAACTACTGCGCATGCGATGGAAGACCTTAATATAGAAGATAACGGAAGAAGAACCTATATTATCATTTCTAATAATGAAAAAAATATTTGTCAAGACGTAACATATAGAAGATTAAATACTATAAGCTCAAACTTTGTTTTTTTGAAGAATAAAAATGTGTAAATAGAACTAAAGCTTAAAAATAAATAAATTTTATCAAAAGTTAAGAAAGTTAAGGGATATAACTATCCAATTAGCTTTTTTATTTTTGTAAGATTAATTTTTATATAGTTTAAAATTTTTAGAAAATTGGTTCAAAATGTATAATTTCTAATACCCAAGTCTCATTTGATAAAAGTTTAGTTATATATCAAATTTTTTTAAGTTTTACTTATTACAAATTATTTAGAAACATTTTAAGATTTGATTATTTAAGTACAATTAAATGGCCATACAAAAATTTATATATACTAATAAATAAGGTTTGAATATATCAATTAATATAAACCTATATTTCAAATATATTAAAAACTTATTACAATGTAAAGTTGATTTGAATAAGTTATTCTATATAATTATTGTGGAATAGATGTTAAGTTATTAATTACTAATTAAATAAAAGTTTTTAATAAATAAAAATAAGGAGAATTAAAAATGCCATTAACAAGTAAAAGGCTATTATCAACACTATCAGCTATGAGTGCTGTTTCTTTAACAGCAGCAAGTGTAGTTGCATGTGCTTATAACACAAATAGATTAGCAACAATTGAACGTTCAACAGATGAGTTAGTTAGAACTTATCAATATCCGGTTCAATCATGAAATACAGCGTGAACATTTTATTCAACAGATTTTGATGTTTTAGCAAACACTAACGCAACATCATTAGGTGTTGATGAATATGGAAGAGTGTATGGAGATATTTTTGCACCTAATAGTGATTTAAAAGCTTCAACTGTAGGTACAACTCAAGATCAAAAAAAATGAACATATAAAATAAGAGAAAATTTACATTGATACAAAAATGATGGGTCTTTAGCTGGAGACATAACTTCATTGGATTATGAAAATGCAGCAGAATTTATTATGAGATCAAGTCAAACAGGATCAAACTTAGTTTCTTTATGATCTGACTTTATAGTTGGGGCCACAGAATTAAACTTATATTTAACTCATAATAAAACAGTAACTTTTGCTGAGGCAAAAGATAAAATAAAAAGTGATTGACAGTATACTGAAACCATCGATGGTAAAGAAGTATTGCGTAAAGTTGCTGGAGTGAGCGAAGGTTTTGGTCTAGACACATCAAAAGAAGGATATATAACTTATAACTTAAAAAAACCAGCTTCATATTTTGAGTCACTTTTATGCTACGCGGTATTTGCACCGATGTTTGTGCCAAAGGGTGAAGTAGTTGCTGAAGTTGATAAAAGAGAAGATATTAGTAAAGGTTATTATTCAGGAGCTTACTTACCAAAAATAAATGATGGAAATCAAATAGTATTAGAAAGAAATCAAAATTATTGATTTAATGATATGGTTACAATCAATAAAATAAAATATTTAAATACTTCAAATGCGACTTCATCAAAAGATAGAGAATTATTTGAAGCAGGAGATACATCAGGGTTTATGGTAAACAATGATGATGCAGTTGGTTGAAATAGATATATAGGTTCAGATATTGATAATCCAATATTTAATTACCTATATGATGTTCCAACAACAGAATCATTATCATCATATGTTTTATATTTCAATACTTACAACTCTGATATAGACTCAGGTAAAACACAAAACGATAAAGATAGAGCAGTGAAAGCAAGTAAATTATTACAAAATAAACTAGCCAGAGCATTTATGTCAACTAGTATTGATAGAAGCGTATTTGCTAAGTTTTACTCTGAAAAGTTTGATGGTAATTCAACAGTTTCTAAAATGATAAGAAATGTTTATACAGCTCCAGGTGTTGCAGTTGATGACTCAGGAAAAGATTACTCAAAATATGTTGAACAAGCTGTTAACTCTCTAGAAAATGTTAGCTCAAGTGGAAAAAAATTAAGTTTAGATGATGGAAACGATGCATTACTAGGAAACTCTGAATTATTTTTGGGAAAAAATCAAAATCAAGAAAATTTAATTAAAGAAATAAAACAATATATGCTTGATGAAAATTTAATAAGTCAGCAAGACTCAAAGTTAGACTTAAGAGTTTTAGTTAATCCAGAAGAATCAAAAACAGTTGTACCAAAAATTATCAATATGTTTGATAGATTTAACGAAATTACTGACAACCCAATTCATATATCGATTGTTGCAGCATCTACAAAAGAGGATTATCAAACATTAAGAAGTGAGGGTAGATTTGATTTAATGACAGGGGGCTGAGCACCTGACTATGCTGACCCAGCTGCTTTTCTAAATTCTTATAGAATTGATGGTGATTTAAGTACATATACAGGTTCAGAAAAAATTATACCAGCTTTACAATCGCAAAAAAGTCAACTATATGCAAATGCAAACAATACTTCAAAAAGTTATGTTGAAAGTTATAAATCATTTGACGAAGGTATTGCAAAAGTAGACTCAACGATTACTGCAGCTAACCAAAAAGTTAAAAGATTTGAAGAGTTTGCTAAGCTAGAGTCTAGTTATTTATATGAAAATTTCTTTGTTATGCCTTTTTATATTAAAAATGCACCAAAAAATTACAACATAAGCTATGTGATTCCATACACATCAAACTATGCTTGATCATATGGTATAGCAGCATATAAAGATTGATCTAAAGTTTTAAATAAAACTATCATTTCAAAAGAAATGGCAGAAGAACAAAGAAAAAGAGTAGAGGCTTATAAAATTTCTTTATCAAGTGAAAATAATTTTAAAAAAGATGATCAAAATGATAGAAATCATATATTGTTTAAATAAAAAACAGCAAAGATATTTAAAAAAAATTAAAAGAGAAATACAATTTTTAAAATTAAGTTATTGATTATACAATGTAAAATATCTGCCTAACTAAAAAAATGTTAGGAGTTTGTATGAAAAATAATTATTTAATAGAAAAAATAATAAGATGCTTTTCTCTTATTATTTCAATAATTATTTTTTGTATATGTTTTGCAATGTATATGGTCAAAAAAAGTATGGGTCATAACAATTAGGAAAATATCAAAAATTTTTATCAAGATTTATTTGATTGTGATATTATTTTATCTGTAAATAAATATGAAGTAAAAAGAACGCTCTTAATTACTTCGATTGAATTATTGGCCGGGCTTTTTATAAAATCTTTTTGAATTACATTAAAAATATTAATAACTAACAAAAAAGACTTTCTGATTTTTGAGTATATTGCTTTAACGGCTTCATTAACATTTATTGTTTTTATTTATTTTTTCTTAAACATAAACATATATTATAAGTATAGAAAAAGCGAAAGAATTTATGGAGAACAAATTTAAGCATTTTTTAACAAATTAGAATTAATGTATGGCTCAAAGTTTTTAAAATTGGAAATTTTAATTAGATATAGATTTACAAGAGCAGACTTATTTTTTTATAAAGCAAATATAACATTCGAAAGAAGAATCTAAAGAACTAAAAATCCTAATAAAAGTTTGAAAATATTTAATCATTTTAAAAGTTATTTGTATTTTTACTGATTATATATTATTAGAATAAGTCACAAATTTTATTTTCAAGGATATAGAGTTGATGGAAATGAAGCAAGTTTAAGAGATTATAAAGCTGGTCTAATTACTAATTTTATAAGTTATGTAAAATCTAACACATTTTTAGGAGATAATTATAAAAAGGTTAAATGATTTTAAAATAGTTTTAAATATTATAAATCAAATATCAGCAAATAAAAAATATCCAAATTTGGATATTTTTTATTTGCCGATATTAATTATTTTAATGAAATATTTTTTTTATAAATTTTGCTTAGTTCTGGATCCTTAATGGCTATTCCGTCTTTATCAACTATTACTTTTTCTTCAATTACAGCTAGATCAAAATTATCATTTCCTTTTTGCCCTTTTATTGTAATGAAGTAAATTGTTAAAACAGAGTTATCACCATCTTGCTTAGAAGTTAAATTTAAATCCTTTAATTCTTTAAACAATTCTGTAAAACTACCAAACATTTTTCCTTGTTCTTGCATGTTCATATCTTTAAAACTGATTAATGTTCCTTCAATTTCAAGTTCTTTGGAATTACCAAAACCATCATAGTCACCTGTTTTTGTGTCTTTGTAGTCAACATCTAATTTATTTTCACTCACTTTTAAAGGTTCTGAAATTGTTAATTGTATAATACTTGTTTTATTTTTATCACTTAAATAAGCTACTACATCAGCATCTTTTTTTCCATCACTATATGTTAATTCTTTTACGTTATTTTGATCTTTTTTGTTACATGCAACCGCAACACTTCCACTTGTAGCAACTAATCCTGTTGCTGCTAATAAACTTAATAGTTTTTTCATCTTTTTTTCCTTCTATGTTAATTTAATAACACCTAAATTATAGCACCCTTAAATAAAACACATATATATTTTCAATATATACACTGAAAAAGATAAAGACTATCACTATGCACAACATGAAAATGAAACAGGACAAAATGCATATATTAGAGTCGAATCAAAAGAAAGTAGTGAATTATTAATTGAAATGTAGTTATTAAAATAGAAATTAAATATCTTGATTTGAAAATATAAAACCATTACACACCTTCCAAATAAAAACACAATAGATGATGCAATTGGATTTGCTTATAGTGTAATCAATTCTTATGCACCATCAGCTTTATAAGGAACATATTATTTTGCCTTTAGAGAATAATTTATTCGGCCACAGGTCCAAATTATTATAAACAATTGGTTGTTGCAGCAACCGATAATAGCAAGGTTCTTAAAGGTAAAGTCACTTTTCAATCGGTATATAGTTATTTAGATGATAAGTAATTATATTTTAGAAATAATATGTATCTAATCAAAGTTTAAAAATTTATATTTTAAAATTACTTTTAAAATATAAATTTTTTTTATTTTTAGTGAGTGATATAATCTAAAAAATTATGAAAGGAAAAAAGTTTATGAAAAAATTATTAACTTATTTAATGAGTCTAGCAGTTATTTCAGGATCAACTTCTAGTCTTGTTGCATGTAAAAAAGAAGCACCAAGCAACATACCAACTGATGAAAGTTATAAAGACTTTGGAAAAGATATTGATAAATCAAAAGCAGTAGATGATAGTATTAAAAACAATAGCAAGTCAGACTACTCAAACTACTATATACTTGGAGATAGTTTGAGCGATATTAATGGAATCACATCATACTTGAAAGACTATCTTCTTCAATCTCCTTTTGCGAATGCATTAAAAGGAAAAGAAATACATATTGATTTTGATGATTATTTAGTTGAAGGTGCAGCTAAAAAAACAAGTTACTATGGTTTTAATGAAACAGTAGGGGGTAAAACCATTAGAAGAAGTTCTTTTACTAATGGGTATACAGCAGCAGCATTATTAGGACAAAAACTAGGATTTACTGATGTATATGGAAGTAACATTTATACAAAAAACTATATAAGCGACGAACTAAAGTTTGGTAATAACTATGCAATTGGAGGAGCAACAGCAGTTCAACCAAGTGGAACAGATATACTTCAACAAGCGCTAAAAGACACATCAATCGTTAGTCAATCAAAAGCAGTAATTCAGCAACATGTAATTAATGATAAAGACTTAGCATTTTATGCTATTGGATCAAATGATGTTATTGCTATGTTGGGTATGACTGATAGCGCAAAAATCAATGAGTATAAAGAAAAAATGATGGCAGCTGTAGAAGAGTCATTATATACATTATTAAATAATGGTTTGAAAAAAATCTTATTTGTAACACCTCCAACAATGGAGCAAGTCCCAAGATTTAAAGATAAAGATAAAGCAACTGTCAAAGCATTATGTGATGATGTTAATAAAAAATTATTAGATATTGTCGATTCAATTAACAAAAATTATAAAGATTCTATTCAGGTCTATGATTTAAATAGCACTATTAATGGTGCAATTGATGCAGCAGCAAAAGGAGATAATCCTTTAAAAGTGGATGCAGGTTACACTGGTGGATATGGTAGTGCTCAATATAGTTATATGTTTGATGCAAATGGTGATGGAGAAAATGATGCAAATAAATGACAAGCAATGCAGGGACTAGATGTTACAGCTTTATTAGCTGCAATAACTAAACATCCTACTGCAAAAAATGCATATTTAAGATTATCTGTATTAGGATTAGATGAAAAACAAGATGTGGATAAATACTTCTTTATGGATGATATTCACCCAACAAAAATAACACATGCAGATTTTGCTAACAAGTTTATGGATTTTTTGAATAAAAAATAATAAAATTCTATAATCAAAAAGTCTTCAAGAAATTGAAGACTTTTTGATTAATTTATATCTATAAATAATTAAAATTCAAATTTTAATAAACGCTTTTATTTAGCAAATGTATTTTTAAATCATTTTGCAAAACTTCATTTAGTTCATGTAGTTTGCCCTGCATTTTGAATTGGTCCATCATATCCATCATAATTTAGTGCCCAAGTCATTAATCCTTTAATAGAAACATTATCTTTTTTTAGCAATTCATATACTTTATTGATTGCACCTTCATAAGCAGCTCCACGACCTGCAGGCTCATTGGTTGAAGCTCCAATCACAAAACGTTTAGGATCTAATTGATAAAAACCATTTAAATTACTTTTTTTATAAGTTAAGTACTTTGTCACTAAATAGTAAAAGATTCCTCTATTTGCATAATCATCATTTGTTATAATAGAACCATACTGTAATCCTAAAGCGGTTGCCTCATCTTGTTCAACATAAGGTCCTCACGCTCAACCGTTATAAAATTGTGGATTGATTCAATCATAATATTTATCTAACTGCTTAAAAAATGGTACATAACTACTTCCGCTTGCTTCTGTACTTTCTTTTAAATATGGTAACTCAGGAGCCATTGTTATATAAAAATGTTTATTGTCCTTTGCTCACTCATTTTTAATTTCAATAATAGCGTCAGATGTAACTTTTTGACTCGTTCTATCAGCTAAACAACTTCCTTCTCAATCAAGATCAATTCCATCTAAATCATACTCTTTAACCACATTTAAAATAGTTTGCTTTAATTCATCTTTTTGATTTTCGTTAAAGCGCATAGATTCTCCAGTTTGTCCTCCCATAGAAATTAAAACTTTTTTATTTTTAGAATGTAAGTATTTAATTCCGTTTTTCACTTCTGTAGGATTTGAAGGTTGGAATACTGGCATAGTATTAGATGTTTGAGCATATAAAAAAGATAAATTTATAACATTATAAGCATCATCTATATCATTAAAATTTACCTTAACTTGATAGTTTCCTCCTCAATCATATCAATAACCAACAAGTACTTTCGAATTGTCTTCAGGTGTAGGAACTGGATTTTCAGGTTCAGGTTCACCACCAGGCTCACTTGGTGTAGTAGGTGTATTATTTTCTGTAGTAGGTGTATTATTACTATCTGTTTTATTACATGCTCATGCACCAAATGCGCTAGAAGTTGTTAAAACAACTGAACTTAAAGTAATTAGTAATCTCTTCATATAAACTCCTTATTTTTTTATTATAAACAATTTTTAGTATATTTAAAACTTTAATAAAAAAATGTTAAATTTAAATATTAGTTAAGGAAGTTTTTAGTAATTTTATAGTTCTAACAAAATCAGAATATTGTAGTTTAATTTTATCAGTTAGCAAAATTTGCTGATGTTTTTTTTCTTTATCTTATATTTAAATCTAATTTTTTTGATAAAAATTCTTTTTTAAATAAAAAATTTTTACATATTGTGCATAATTTTTTTTATTAAAAGGTTTAGCGATTATGTGGGAACATTGTTTTTAAATTTTTGCATTAGATACTGGATGAGCTAAAATATTTTTTAACTCTCTTTTTTATATTTTTTTTGAAATAATCTCTTTTTAAAAAAATTATGAATAGTCACGGAAAAAATAAATTTTTTGAAAAGTTGTTAAACTTGAATTATGCTAATCAAACATTCTTTATAAACATTTATTTATTGTATAATAATTATATTTAAGTACAAAGGAGTTTTATATGATTTTATTGATTGGATCAAGTGGAGTTACTAATTATGTTTTTATATTTTTGTCATGTGCTATTGCTTTTTTTATTTGTAATGTTATGTATGTTTATTCTAAAAATCTAGGAACAAAAAATTTAAAAAATGTTAAAAATTTTTTCGAAAATTTAATTGATTTAGATAGTTTAGAATGTGTTAATAAGTATGGAGTAAAGAAAGTTTTAAAAATTACATCTATTTGCACTTTTACAGGACTTTTACTAGCAGTTCTTATAAATCTTTATACAGTTATAACAACTACTGACACCACACTATTTTGGATTAGTTTAATAGTTCTAGTAGTATCTTGTTTTGTAATGATAGTTTACTATTTATTTTTAAATATACAAACATTTTTAAATTTTAGAAAATCTACTTCAATAAGCGAAGAAGAAGCTGAGTCTTATTTTAACAGCTTAAAACAACTTTATGGAAGTCAGTACACTAAAATTGATATTATGATGCCTTTTACAAATAATAAAGCAGTAATTTTAGTTAATAAAGTACAGGAAAAATATTCATCAACATTAGCCAAAATAAAAAAACCTGATATTTATTCAAAAGCGTTTAATGAGTTCAAAAGTTATCTTAATATTAATTATTATCATTTTACAAAGTTATTTCCAATGTTTGGGGTTTATGGTGTGAAGTTAAACAATATTGAGTCTAGTATGGACGATTACAAATTGGCATTAATTACAAATTTTTTAAGCTATATTTATAAACCACAAAAACTATCTACTAGTTAAAAAAAATCTCCCATTGACTAATGGGAGATTTTTAAACTAACTTATGATTTTGTAAATATTCTTCATAATTAGGTTTTTGTACTTCTGTGTTTTTTAAAAAAGATTCATTAGCTACTGTATTTTCAAAGTAATATTTTGAAATATTTCCATCTTTTAAAAATCTAAACTCATATGAAGCATTTTGATATAAGTAATCACTTTCTTTTGCTCACTCTGCATTTACATTTATGTCACCATCTTGTTTATCACTATTAGTATCACTCAATACTTTTCCGGTTAAATATCTTTCTTTGCATGATGAAGTATTTGTAGTTGCCTGTGAAGTTGGGAAGATATGATCTCCACCTCACTCTTTATAATCAGCACTATCACCATTGGTTCCAGATACATAACAAATATTTGGTTTTACTTTATCAACAAAATTTTGACCTAAAGAGTTTTTACTTCCATGATGGGCAACTTGATAAACATCCACATTTTCAAATTGTAAGTTACCATTTTTAACCAATCTATCACCTAGACCTTGTTCGGCATCACCTGGTAATAAAAAGGATTTATTGTTAACTTTAAAGTATAAAATTGTTGACGCATTATTTTCATCTTTAAAAGCTAAAGTTTTCATATACTTTTGTTCTGAGTAACTTCAGTTATAAAAATCTATATTTAAAAAATTATACTTCTCTGAAAAATTTGTTAGTTTTGTATTAGAGTTAACATATATTTTTTCATTGTCAACACTAGAATTTGATTTACTTGATACAAATCTGCTTTTTATACTATTTCCGTGATATGGTAAAACAATATTTGCTACATTAAAGTTTTTAGTAATTGCATCTAAGTTACCATAATGGTCACTGTGATTATGACTTAAAAAAATAGCTTCTATAGATTCTACACCAGTTCACTTTAAAAAGTTAGTTGCAAACTCATTACCTTTATGTAAATCTCCAGTTCAGCTAGCATCTGGATCCAATCCAATACCAGCATCAAAAATTATTGCTTTTGAACCAATTTGCATATATGAGAAAAGTCCATTACCGATTGAAAGTGTATAGTAAGAAATTTTATTCTCATCTATTTGATTATTTGAATATGTTTCATTATTAGACTTACATGAAACTAAACTTGAACAAGAAGTCAAAGTTAAACTAATACCACTAAGTATTGAAAGTATTTTTTTCATATATTATCCTTTATCTCCTCTATCTCTAGATATCCCTTTAATAATTAGTTTATTTGCAAATACAAATATAATTATCATTGGTAGTATAGAAGCAACTGCTCCAGCCATTTTTAAGTTTTGGGGATCTCTTGCATAATTTTCTAAAAGATCTCCAGGAATACCCCCTTGGACCGACATTAAGTTTCATAATAACATTGGTAATGTAACTCATTCTGAGTTTGAACCTAAAACCATAGTTGGTCATAAAACAGCATTTCATGATGATATTAAAGATATTATAAATGATGTAACTATTGTTGATCTAACTGATGGTAAGGCAACTTTTCAAAAGTATTTAAATGTTGATAAGCCATCTACTTTTGCAGCAGACTTAACACTTCTTCCTACATTTGAAAAAGCATTTGCCATAAGATAAATAGAAAATACATTTGAGATAAATGGAACAACTAATGATCAAAAAGTATTTTTTAATCCTAGTTGAACTATGTAAATGTACTGACCAATTATCATAGCTTCTCCAGGAACCATAACAGTTGCAAACATTACAATAAGTATAACTCCTTGAGGTTTTGTTTTTCAGTTTGCAAGTCCAAAACCTGCTACAACCGAAACTAATAGTTGTAGTATTGTTGTTGCAAAGCTAATTAAAATTGAATTTATAAAAAATCTTTGCATAGTTACTTTGAACATAGATGAACTTCCCCCAACATATTCAAAAAGTTTTTCATAAGCATCTCATGTTAATGAGTTTGGAAAAAAACTAGTTGGAGATAATGGATCAAATTCATCTAAACCTCTAACTGACGTTAGTATCATCCAATAAAAGGGGAATATTATTATGACAGCCATGAAAAACAAGAATGTCCCTTGTATGGATTTTCTAGTGAATTTCTTTCAAAAAGTTTCACCAGCCATCGTATTTGTAAATAAAATTTGTTTTTCTAAAAGTTTATTGTATTTATAATTTACAATTTTGTTTTTCTTTTTATAAAACAAATTGATAATTTTAAAATATATATTTATTATGAATATTTTAAACGAGTTAAATATAACTTTTTGTGTAAGAACACTTGCTTCGTTATTAATTTTATCTATTTGTTGAGTCTTGTTAAATTTCTGCTCAAATTTAAGTAATTTATTGTCTTTGTTTATTTCAAAATTTTTATTTGTGTACTTAATTTTGATTTTTCGATATGTATTAATTTCTTTAAAATTAGCAAAGTTTGTTTCTTTTTCAAGAGCAACAACTTTATTTCAGTAATTAATTTTTTCATCTTCAATTTTCTTTTTAGCATCAATATCATTAGTTCTTTTTAATTCTTCTATTTTATTTTTATAGGTACTGGAAATAATTTTAAAATTACTTTGCGTAATAATTTTTTTCATAAACTTCCTCCTATTTATATTTTTTAGTTAGAACTTTTGATATTTGCCTATTTATAATTGTTATTACTAAAATTATAGCCATCAACACAATTGATGCAGCTCCGCCCTTACCATAAGATTGTTGAGCACTGGAAGGATTAACCTTACTGAAAATGTAGAATACAACAGTTTGTGCATTAGCTGCAACAGAAGCTTCATAGCTTCCAAACAAACCTAGTGGGAAAACTTTAAATGATCCAATAATCCCAGTTGTTATCATATAAACAATCATTGGTACTGCTCTAGGTATTGAAACTTTTCAAAATTGTTTTCATTTTGGCATACCATCAACACTTGCTGCTTGGTAATAACGAGGATCAATTCTTAAAAAAGTAGCTGTAAACATTATTATTTGAAATGGCATTGTTCTTCATATTCCAAAAATCATTACTAAAAAAATACCATTTTTTTTCGAAGTTCAATCAACTGTTCCTAATCCCAAACTATTTAATATTGTATTTGCTAATCCATATTTTTCTGGAAGAAAAATATATGCAAATGACATTGATATTGCCATTGCTGATGTAACATAGGGTAAAAAGAATAATGATTGTAGAAAAGAAAACATTCTTTTGTTTAAAACATTTGATAAAACTTTTGCTGTTGTTAAAGTTATTAATAAAGTTGTTGGAATAACAACTACAGAATATAACAATGAATTTCTTAATGAAATTATAAAGTTTGGATCTTTAAAAATGTTATCAAAGTTTGCAACTGTTCCTTGAAAATCAAGTAGGGGACGTCTAGCTCCATTAAATCCATTTCTAAAAACTATAAATATAGAATAGTAAGAAAACACAACTAGAAATACTAATGCAGGTGTAATTCAAATCAATTGATAAAGAAAATCCGTTTTCTTCGACTCCATGTTTTTACTTGAGCTCTTTTTTCTTAAAAAAAACTTTTTCTTTTTAGTTTCAGTAACTGAAACTGGATTCTTGGTTTCAAATAGTTCTTGTACATTCAATGCCATACTAAATTACCTCTAACAATTCTCGTTCACCATCTTTTGAAAATACATAAAGATGATTTTTTAAAAAACTAAACTTAATTTTTTGTTTATAATCTAGTTTTGATAATATTCTAGAGTCAAATACTACACCAATTTCTTCTTTACCAAACTTTAATTTAATGTAATTAGTTTTACCTAATAGTTCATATGTAATTATCTCTGCTTCATATTCTTGATCGTTTAAATATTCATTTTTAGAAGTGTCTTGTGACACTCTGATATGTTCTGGTCTTATACCAATTATTACATCTCTATTTTTTAATGAAGATATTTTATTAAGTTTTTGACCGTTAATAAATATTTCACCTTTATCGTTAATTTTATTTTCCATAAAATTCATTGTTGGAGTTCCAATAAAATTTGCAACAAATAAATTAGCTGGTTTTTCATAAATATTTACAGGAATATCACCTTGTTGTAACAAACCTTTTGACATGACATAAATTTTGTCTGAAATACTTAAAGCTTCTTCTTGGTCATGAGTAACAAATACTGTTGTTATTCCTGTTTCCATTTGAAAACGTTTTATTCATTCTCTTGTTGAAACTCTTAATTTCGCATCCAAGTTACTTAATGGTTCATCCAGTAAAAGTATTTTAGGTTTTTTAACAATACTTCTTGCAATAGCAACACGTTGTTGTTGTCCTCCAGATAGCTCTGCAGGTTTTTTAAATAATTGACTTTGAATTTCAACTCTCTCTGCAACTTCTTGAACTGCTTTTCTAACTTCTTTTCTAAATGAGGTTAATTGTAAATTTTGTTGTAATTCAAGTAACTCTTCACTTGTGAAACTTGCAATTTCTTTTGTATTTGCAATTATGTCAACTATTTTTTCAACAGATTCTTTTGCTAGATTAATTGAAAGTTCTTCATGCATTTTACTTACTATTTCTTTTTTAAATTCTTCACATTTTTCATCAAACTCTTTTTGTTTTTTTGCATAATCTTCATCTTTTACCAAAAATTCAAATGTTTCTCCTTTTTGTTTAGCAATTTTTTTTGCTAAAACTATTTCACTGTCTATTGATTTTATATGTGACTTTAAAGCAGTTTTGAATAAAATTATATTCGAATCTATAAAAGCTCTAATATCAAAATTTATATCTTTTATTATCATTGAAACAATTTCGTTAACAGATTTAAAGTATTCTAAATTTTTATCAAGTTTTGATAATTCATTTTGAAAATTATTAAAAATATTGACAAAAATATTTTTATATTCTTGTCAATATATAAGTTTGACCTTATCAAGCAAGTATGAAAATTGTTTGTTTTTAAATACTTCAAACTTATCTTTATAAAGATCTTCTATGAAATTTTTAATATATTCTGAAGACTTATGTATAATTCAGTCTTCAATAGTTGATAATGTTTTGCGAATATCTTTTGTTTGCACTTTGATTTCGCTTGTAACTGAATCTAACTTTTGAAAAATTAATTTATTTTGATTTGCAATTTTTAATTGCTTAGATTTTAGTTTTATCTCATTATTAATTTTTTTAACATTTTTTTTAAAAGTTTTACTTTGGTACAAAGGAAAAGCAATGTTTTGAAAAACATTTAAATGGGGGTATAAAGCATAATTTTGGAATACTAAACCAATGTTTCTACTTTGAGTAGATTTGTGAGTTACATCAATTCCATCAAACAAAATCTGTCCTGAAGTAATTTGAATTAAACCCGCAATTGCATTTAATGTTGTTGATTTACCACAACCTGATGGACCTAGTAAAGAAACTAGTTCACCAGTTTTGATATCAATACTAAAATTATTTACTGCAATAAAATTTCCATAGTCAATTGTTACATTCCTTAATTTTATACTCATAAAAATTATTCTCCTAATAGCTTGTCTGCATCATCAATAATATCTTGAACTGTTTTTAAGTCTGGGGCAATTGCGCCTGCTGCTTGTGCATGACCACCACCACCATATTTGATTGCTAATTGGTTCACTAATGTTCCAGAACTTCTAAACTCAACACGGTATTGTCCGTCACTTCTTTCACTAAAAGTGATTCACATTTTTATTTCTTGAAATCCAGCTAGAGTATTTGCATACTTGTTCATCATTTCAGCTGTTAAGCCATGTTTTTGCATTTCACTAACTGGAACAACAATTGTTGCTAATCCATTTTTTGTTAGTTTGAAATTACTATAAATAAAGTTTGTAAAACTAAGTTCACTTAATTTTCTAGTGTTTAAATTTTTATACATTTCTTCAAGATCAAAACCAGTTTTTAGCAAACCGCTTGCTACATCAAATGTTCTAGAACTAACTCCACGATACATAAATCTTCCTGAGTCAGTTACTATTCCATTAAATATTGCTCTTGCAGCTTTAGGTGGAATGCTTCAATTTAATTGCAGAGCCATAAATCCAATCATTTCGCTTGCTGAAGTATATGTTGTATCAACTCACATCAAATCTCCGTAAGGTGTTGCATTTGGATGATGATCTATTTTAATTATTTTGTTTGCTGTAGAAAATCTTTGGTCATCAATTCTCTCTACATTTCCACAATCAGTTACAATGACTAATGCTTCTTTAAAAATATCGTCGTTTTCGATTTTGTCAAATGAACCAACATAGCTTAATCATTCCATTGGTTCTCCAACTGCATAGCATTTTTTATCTTTAAAATTTTCTTCGATTAATCATTTTAAACCCAACTGACTTCCATATGCATCTCCATCAGGATTGATATGTCTTTGGACAATTATTGTTTGAAAGTTTTTAATTTCATTTTCAATTTGTTTTAGTATTTCCATAAATTAATTAGTCTTCTTTTCTATCTAGTAAGTTTACTTCTTTTAATACACTTGGTAATTGAGCTTTATAAGTTACTGATCCATTTGGGTCATAATCTGTAAGTATTGAATTAAATGCATAAGTTGCTCTAGTTTTTAATTCTGTTGAATCATTTCCTCAAAAGTAATCTGTTAAATTTGAATCTTTTAAGAAAACATCTTTTGCTTTGTCATCCATCATTTTGTTTTGAATTACACTTGTAAGAACATCACTTCTAACACCATTTCCTAAAGGTGAACCTTCAACTGTGAAGAAATGGTTAGCATCACCACTATTTACCATGTCAATGTATTGTTTTAATAATGGGTTTGATCTGCTTTGTTCTTTTCCGTTTTCATCTTTAGGTTTTGTTTCACCTTTAATTCATTTAACATAATCTGAATCACTTGCATAATTTTCTTCATTAGAAGGTAAGTAACCTGTAAAGATTCCAAAGTATGCTTGTTTTTCTGGTGATAATAAATATTCTAAGAATTTATTAGCAACTTTTTGTTTGTCTTCTGATGAAGATTTAAATCCAGCAATACCAGGACCTTGTTGAGCAGTATATGCTTCTCCTTTATCTGTTGGAGTTCCCATTACTAATACATCATCGAATGTTACTTTAAGATCTTTGTTAACTTTGTTTCCTGATTTGTAATAGAATGATCCAGCAGTTGAACCTGAAGCCAATAGCATTGTTCCTGCTGCAAAGAAATCTGATGAATATTTTTTCTTACCAGTTAAAGTAGGTACATATAACATTTCTGTATCTTTTGAATCAAGAGTTGTATCTCCTCTAAGTGAAGCACTATCTTTTCCTTGTAAGTCTTTTAGTTGTTGTAAAAATTTCATTTCATTTTGCAATCCACCAAGACCTGTTGATTTATTAACTGAGAATTTATTATCATAATAGTTGTATAAGAAATCTTTATTTTCAGATAAAGTTTTAATTGAATCAGTTTTTAATAATTCTGCATACTCTGAAAATACTTTATTAGATAATGAGTCGATTCCTAAACCATAAATTTTTGATCCAGTTCCCATTTTATCTGCATTTACTAATTTGTATTCTCTATCTAATCTGTACATAAATCCTGAAATTGTTGCTAAATTTGAGTTTAAAAGAAGAACTTTTTTAACATCATCTTGATTTTTAGCATTAGCTAAACTTGTAAAGATTTTTTCTTCATCTCCTACTAATTTAAAGTTTTCAGGTAATTCATTTTTGTATAAATCAGAAACTACTATATTTGAATTTCCTAAATAATCTCCTAATTTTGATACACTACTAATTTTTGTAATTGCCATAGTTGTTAATTCTTTTAATAATCTTAAGTTTACTGCTGAAAAATCAAATGATTTTGCCATTGGTAATACTAATTGTTTTTCTTTTCCATCAACTGTTAATTTACCTTCATTCATAAATGATTGTAATTTTGGTTTTAATGTACTTGGCATAACTGTACTCATATCTAATGCTTCGTCTGGAGCACTTGCTAGATATTTAACAACATTATCTGGATATGTTACATATAAATCTGGTAATGATTCTCCAGAAGCTAATGCTCCTGAAATTGCACCAGCTGTTGGTGTTTCTAGAGTTACTTTTATTGATGAATCTGCATTTGCTGCATTAAAATCATCTACTATTTTTTTATATTGTTTTTGGATATTTGCATTAGTTCCTGCAGCTGCATCAAACATAAATACAACATCTTTAACTTCGTTTGCCTTTGAAGAAGGACAAGCTAGAACATAAGATGTTGAACTTGCACTAATTGCAATGGTTGCTAATATACTTACTAGTTTTTTCATTATATATTTTCTCCATATTTTCTGACTTTAATTTCGAAAATAATCAAACATGCTTTTAATAATAGCTGTGAATTAATAAGCCATTCATAAACTCATAGATAAGACATAGGTGCCTTAGTAGATACATCAACCCAATATGTTGACTTATACAAGTTTGCTTACTTTCACTTTTATTTTATCTTAGTACTATATCTTTTTTTGTTTTTTTTAAAAATATTAAAAATCCTTTATTTAAAAGGTTTTTTAAGTATAAAAATCTTGTTTATAATTATTTAATAACTTGTATAATAAGTTTAACTACAAGAGGTAAATATGAGTAAATTTAAATTAACAAATGAATTTTTAAATATTTTTCCAAATGTCGAAATAGGGGTTTTGGTATTGAAAGGTATTAAAAATGAGTATGATGATCAAATTAAATATAAAAACTATTTAAATCAAGCAATAGAGGAATCTAAAAAGTTTATCACAGCAGAAGTTTTTTCAGAAAATACAATTGTGCAAAAATGAAGAAATGCCTATCAGTTATTTAAAACTAAAAAAGGTGCACGTTCTTCTATAGAAGCCTTATTAAAAAGGGTTAATAATCAATCTGAGTTGAATATTATAAATCCTTTAGTTGATATTTATAACTGCATTTCTTTAAAATTTGGTGTGCCTTGTGGTGGAGAAGATCTTGATTTGATTAAAGGGGATATATTGCTAACAAAAGCTAATGGCAATGAAGAGTTTATAACATTAGGTTCAGATAAAAGTGAACCACCATATGAAAATGAAATTATATACAAAGATGAAGTAGGGGCGATTTGTCGTTGTTTAAATTGAAGAGAGTGCACAAGAACTATGTTGACTGAACAAACAAAAAATGCTGTTTTCTTTATAGAAGAAATTGAAAGCGATAACTCTAATTTTACAAAAGCAGTTGATGAGTTAGCTAAAATGTTTGAAGATAATTTTAAAGTCAAATCAAAAGTTTATATTTTAAACAAAAATAAACAAGAAGTTGAATTATAAAAAAAGTTTTTATTTATTGAGTTAAATTTTTATCTTGAAATAAATTATTGTTAAAAAAAATTCAAAAAAGTATTTGAATTTTTTTAACAATTAAAAATAGATTAAATCATTTTATTAATTTTTGTTTTTAGAATATATTTTAATTTTACCTTGGATTTTTCCTTCATTTTTTTCTGTACTTCCATAAATCATTTTGAATTCAGTAGATGAAAAAGAATCTGTGTCTATGTGATAAGTAACTTTGAATAAATTTCCGTCATTAGGATCTTGAGTTATTGTAATTTTTCCATATATTTCTAAGTAAATTCGTGAGTGTAGATCAAATCTTATCATAGTCTTATAATCTCCATTAATAACTCTAACCATATAAGATTTTTCTTCATATTGAACAAAATTTCAAGGACTACCCTCAATATAACCTTCACTATTTAATTTAAACTCTGCTAATTTACCTGTATATGTGATTTTAAAAGTCATTTCTCCAGATATTAATTCACTATCTTCAGCTGCTTTAACAACCAAATCTACAGGTTCACCATTGGTGGTTGGTGGATTATAAGAATCCTTGTTAATAATATAATCTTTGTCTATAACAACGTCATTAAAAATTTCTAACATAGATTGCTTGATTATTTTAGACACAGAATCAAAATCTACTTGCTCAGTCTTTATTTCTAATTTCTCTTTTGGAAAGTATTCATTAAGACCAAGTCTATGATCTCCTTTTTCAATTCTAAAAACAACTCTACCGGCTAATAATAATGAAGTTTTTTTGGCTGTTAAAGCTATGTATCCTGAATAATTAAAATCAGCAAATCTAAAATCATAATCAAAATCATTTTCCTTAGTTATGGTTTTATTTTCTAAAGTTACATTAAATAATTGTTTTATTTTTTCTATTGCTTTTTCTAGGTATACATCTTCTTTATTATCTATAAAATACAAGGTGGTATCATCATAGTCAGTTAGCCTAGATAATTGTGCTTTATTTTTTCCATCATTTTCTTCATAATAAAAAACTTTAAATGTTACTGTACCAGCTATTGTGTCTGCTTTTTCAACAGTAACTTTTAATTTTCCTGGATTTTCCTTTGTTGGTTCAACATATTCGTATTCATGATAATATAATTTCATATTTTTTTCATTTTGAAATGCTTTAGAAAATACTCTCAATTCATTATCAACAAAATTCTTTGCAAACTCAAAAGTATTACCATTTGGATACAAGTCAGTATTTTTCATATTATTTATTAATGTGCCACCAAAATTTGTTGATTTAACAACAAAAGTCGCTTTACCTTTTACTGTGTCACTTATGTCTAAGGCTTTTATTGTGATAAAACCATCTTTTTTTTCTTTTGCTGGTATATAATCGATAAATTCGACATCACTTTCTAAATCAAAATGAGTATAATCTTCATAATAAACAAAAAATATTTGTGTTTTTATAACCTCTAAATCATCAACTGCAGGTGATAAATATTTTAAACTATTATCCAATCTATTTAAATCAGTTCTTCTATCTTTATTATTGTTACTTTGGTTATTTTCTTCTTCTTGTTCAAAAGTAGAAGTAAAAAATTTACACCCTAATACCGAAGAAAGACTTGTGGATGTAATACATAATGAAGTTAACAAAATCAACAATTTTTTCATTTTTGCCTCACACTATTATTAATATTTTATCAAAAAACATATTATACTTATTATTTACTGTATAAAAAATTTGTATTAAAAAAGCACCATTAAATGGTGCTTTTACTAACTTTTAATAAGAAATATTAACTTTAACTTTTGCTTTTATTCCTCCATAAAATAATTCTCTAGTCTGTGTTTCATATGTGGTGTATAAAGTTGGTTTATATGTAACAGTAAACAAACCTTTATCATTTTCGTCTTGTTTTACACTTACTTCACCACTGATACTAAATTCCTTATCAACTTCTAGCATTGTTACTCCATCACCATTCAAAATTCTGACAGTGTAAGATTTTTCAACATTTTTTCTAAAGTCTCATGGACTATTTTCTATATAGCCATCTTTTATGTTTGCAAATGATGCTACTTGTCCAACATAACTAATTAAAAATTCAGCCTCTCTCCTTACAAAAGTTGGTTTCTCTTGTGCTTTAACTATAATTTTATATTTTATGCCATTGCTTGTTGGAATTTTGTAGTTAGAGTCATCAATTTGATAATCTACATCCTTTTTGGCTTCTGGACACAATTCAGTCATTTTTTCTTCGACTGCTTTGATTGCACTTTCTTTTGTGTTTTCATTTGGCTTTATTTCAAGATCATCTTTATCAATTTGATCTAAATAATAATCTACTGGATAGACATAAAACATTAACCTTCCACTTAATACTTCAGAATCTGGTTTAGCACTAACAGCCACAAATCCATAGTTATCATATGTTGAAAGTATTAATTCATAACTTAAATCTTTTTCCAAACTAATATCAATATTATCTTTAGTATTAAAATAACTAGAATAGTAGCTCTTAATATTTTCAATCACTTTTTTTAAATAACACTCTTCTGTGTTTTCGTTATTTTTATAAATACCTATATATTGTTTACTATTTTCCCAATAACTATTTTGCGATAAATAACCTAAAAATTTTTTCTTACTATTTTTATCATTATAGTGAACATTAAATGTAACGTTACCAGCTATAGTATCTGATTGTTTTACTGTAACTTTTAATTTAGAAACCTTATCCTTGGTTGGTTTATCAAATCCATAAAATGGGATATCTAATTTGCTGTTATGACTTTTAAGACCTTTTGTTCTTAAAAAGTATTGAATTTCATCTTCTAAAAATTTATTTAATGTCTCACGCTCGTAATCTATTGGATAAATATCAATATTTTTCATATCATTTATTAATACTCCACCCAAATTATCTTTTTTTATTAAAAATATTGCACTATTTTTAACATATTCACTTGTTTCAGAAGCGTTTATTGTAATATAACCATCACTTGTGTTTGTTGGTTTAACATAATCTGAAAAAAATACATCTTTGTCCATATCCACACTAATGTAATTTTCTTCATAAATATATCTTATTTGAGTCTTGATAACTTCATCATTTATAACAGCAGGTGCTATTGTTTGTTTTTCTGCAGAGTGAAGATTAAGATCTCTTCTTCGATCAGTTTTCTTATCTTCATTTTCGTTTTTTTCAGCTTCAAAAGAAGATTCAAAAAACTTGCAAGCTGTTGATACTGCACTTAATGATGATATGCTAACTATCGAAGACATCATTATTAAAAGTTTTTTCATAACCGACCTCTGTTTTTATTCTTACACACTTATATATTAATCACTAATAATATACTAAAAATATTGGCAAGTTGTCAAAAAACTTTTATCTTTTTTTGTGTCATTTAAAAGTTAATGCAGTTATTACAAACAAAGCAATTATTATTAAAATAGCCCCAACAACAGGTTGTCATGTGTCTGTAAAATCTTGAAATTTAGGTTCTGGTTGTCTTGTAACATCTCATCTTCCTGTATTAAATCCAGCATTAGACCAATCGCCATCTTCAATTTGACTAAAAAGTAGTAATGCAACTGGGTATTTTAATGGAATAAAGTATGAAAAAATTCTAATTCCATCAGAAGTTTCATACAATCTTGGGTCTAACATAACTCCTGAAAAGAAAATACAAATAAAATAAATAATCATTGAAATACCTTGATTTGCTCCATCATCACTTAGATTACCACCAAGTAATGTTGCTATACCAATAGACATTAGATTAATTAAACTAATTGCTAAAATGAAAAATCATCAATTCATTGTTTTGTATAGGTCAATAACATCTTCTCTACCGATAGCCATTCCTGCTAAAAGCTCAACAACAACTCCTGATCAACCAACCATAAAGTAAAATATTCATATACAAAGAATAAAGTTTTTCTTACTAATACCTGTTGTATCCATTCTTTTTAAAAATATTGAGTTTTTTCATTCAACAATTGATGCTGAAAGAGATGTTAAAATAGTCAAACAAGGTAAAGCAATATATCCTAAAAGTGTGCTACCTTTGTTTGAACTGTTGTTGCTAGAAAATAAAAAGTAAAAAATAGTTGTAAAAAATATTGGAATGATATATGTAAACAATGGCCCTCTAACATTTTTATAAAATGCTTTACCAATTAAACGAAACAACTGAAAAAATATTAGGCTATTTCTTTTGAAATTAAAATTTGTTTTCGGTGTTTTTTCTTCAATTCTAGTTTGTTTTTTCATCAAAATCACCTTTATAAAACCTTTCCATTAACTCTCTAACGCTTTTGTACTCTTTTTTGATTTGGTCAATTGTTTTATCCATAAGTATTTTTTTGTTATCCACTATAATAACTCTATTACATAGTGCTTCTACTTCTTCAGGATGGTGTGAAACTATCAATAATGTTTTTTTGTTATTAAGAGTTTCTTTGAAAAAATTCAAAATTTTAAATTGTAATTCCATATCTAATCCGGTTGTTAATTCATCTAAAATAATGATTTTTGGATCGTTAATGATTGAAAGTAGGGCATTAAATCTTTGTTTTTGACCACCACTCAACTTGCTTAATGGTGTTTTATAGAAATCTTTAATTTCAAAAACCTCATTTAATTTTTCAAATTTTTCCATAGAAAAGTTTTCAAAAACAGATATATAGAACTCAATTATGTCTCTTGGACATAGCCCTGATGGTCAATTTCCTTCTTGGAATTGAATACCGATTTCTTGTTTAATGTTTTTTGATATATCTATTTTGATTTCTCCATGAGTTGGTTTTGCCATTTGGGCTATCATTTCAACCAAAGTTGTTTTACCAGCACCGTTTTTTCCTAAAATTGCCACTGCATCACCTTCTTCAATATTTAATGATATATCTTCTAAAACTACCTTATGTTTGTACTTTTTGGTTAAATTTTTAATTTCAACAATACTCATAAAAAACTCCTTTTTCTACATTATTAATAAAAATTATATAATATTTTGTAATAATTAAATTATTTTATGAAATTTTTAAATTTCTTTAAATTTAAAAGAGTTACTTTAATAAATGTGTTATATTTTTATTGAAAAAATATACTATATAAAAAAAGGGGATTAAATAATGAGCGCAGTTAAAATAGATCAACAAGTTTATTTGTTTAATGAAAAATTTCAAGAGCAGTTCAAAGCATTATTTAAAGATGACATTTATTTAACAGTTCTTGAAGATAGTGATGAAAATGACGTTTTTTATATGGTTGAATTATCACATTCAAAAGACAGGCTAACTAAGGCAAATATATCAAGTTCTCTAGGTTCAATTATTCTAGGAGAAGTTGAAAATGCCACTGTAATTGAAACAGATTTACAATTCCATAACATGAAATATGATTTTTTCTACCCAAGTATTATAAATAATCAATTTTTCACACAAGAAAATGACATGAAACAATTTTTATCTCAAGCTGCACTAAAAGAGCTAGAAATGTATGAAAAAAAATTAAATGAAATATTAGAGTCACAAAAATTTAAAACTGTTTATAAAGAACTTTTTGATATTTGAGATAGCCAAGAAAAGTCTATCTTATTTTATGATGACACTGATATTAAAAAACAAATCTTTTTATCATCTTTAATACAAGATATTGACCTTTATGAATATGCTAAAAAAGAAATAGACTCAAAGCAATTGCAAGAAATCAAACTAGGAATTCAACAAAATTTGAACATTAGTATTTATGCATCACCAGAATTTTTTAGTTGAGCTGCTATGCGTGAAATAAGACTAGGTTTAGAGCAAGATCTTGATGTAGAAACATATGCAAATCCAGCTTTAGACTCTGATCAAATGCACGAAGTTAGATTAGGATTAGAGCAAAACTTAGATGTAATGAAGTACTGTGTTAATGAATCTTCTTTAATAGATAATTTTAGTTCTGAACAAATGAGAGAAATTAGACTAGGTATAGAAAAAAATCTATATGTAGAAGCATACAACAACATCTTTTATGATGACCATCAAATGAGAATAATTCGTGAGGCTCTAGAAGATGGTATTGATATTTCTGCTTTTGCAAATCCAGCATTTAGTGCATGACAAATGTATTTAATTAGAGAAGGTATAAGAGAAAACTTAGATGTGTCATTATATGCCAAAGAAGAGTTTTCACCTGAACAAATGGAAGAAATTAAAAAAGGATTGGAAAATAATGTTAATGTAAAAGTTTATGCCGATCCCAAGTACGACGCTAGAGAAATGAAAAAAATTAGAAAAGAATTAGAAAAAAGCAAAACTATTAAGCATTAAAGCTTTTAAAAGTAGTTACAAAATGTTTTTTTATAGTACATAACTTAATTAGTTTTTTCATATCTAAATGACTTTCCAAGTACTTTTTTAGAAAGTTTTTTGTAATTTCTAAATTGATATATAATTACATCTAGTTTGTCTTCTATTATATATTTATCATCGTCCAATAAGTCTTTTTTTACATAAATATTTTTAACTATATAATTTATATTTGCAATTCCATTTGCAACTATCTTTTCATTATACTGCGCTTCAATGTATATGAGTGAATTATCTATATACTTAATATCATCGAAATGACTTTGTATTAATTTAAATTTTCCAATTTTATCTTTTTCATTTGTATATAATCTATTTTTGTTGTCAATATTACTACTATATTTTGCAATATTTTCAACTTGCGATCACATGTTTTCAGGAATTATATTTAAAATTATGTTTTTATTCAAATTTATATTTGCATAAGCTTTTGAGTTCACATTAATTCCAATCATTAATGTGTCGTTAACATTATAAATAGAACTAATTGGTGTAATGTTAGTTATCTTATTTTCATCAATACTTGTAATTAAGCACACTGGAAATCCTCAGTATATAGTTTTGCTATTAATTTTTTCATACATAATTTCACTTCCTAACTTATAAATATTATATATTCATAAATCAATTATTCAAGTTATTGTTAATGTCTAATATAGTTGAATTAATAAATGTGTTTAAATTAATAAAGTGTTTTTTGGAATATAATATTTACAAGAGGTGATGGATATGAAAGATTTTAACAAAATAGCTCTAGAGCTACATAAAAAGTACCAAGGTAAATTATCAGTAGAAGGGAGAGCAAGTGTTAAAGATCAAGATGATTTGTCATGAGTTTATACACCAGGAGTTGCTCAACCTTGTAAAGAAATTTTTAAAGATAGAGAAAAGATGTATGATTACACATTAAAATCAAGAACAGTAGCAGTTATTACTGATGGTAGTGCAGTTTTAGGTCTCGGAAATATTGGAGCAGAAGCAAGTATTCCTGTTATGGAAGGAAAATCATTGTTATTAAAAGAATTTGGGGGAGTAGATAGTTTTCTAATTTGTGTTCAAACGCAAGACCCAGATGAATTTGTAAATGTAGTAAAAAATATAGCACCAGTATTTGGAGGAATTAACTTAGAAGATATTTCAGCTCCTAAATGTATTGATGTTGAAAATAGATTAAAAGAAATTTTAGATATACCTGTTTTTCATGATGATCAACATGGAACAGCAATTATTTTAGGAGCAGCTGTTTTAAATGCAGCAAAGGTTGCAAATAAAAAAGTCTCAGATTTAGTTATTTCCCAATCAGGAACAGGAGCAGCAGGTATCAACATTATTAAAATGTTGAAGCAGTTAGGTGTAAAAGAAATTAGAGCATTCAATATAAATGGGGTTGTTAACTCAAGTACTAAATCAAAAAACGATAAATATGTTAATCAATTGTTAGATGATAAAATTATTCACGATAATGATTTAAAAGATTTAGCAGATATTGTAAAAGGTAGTGATGTATTTATTGGAGTATCAGTTGCAAATATATTAACTGAAGATATGATTAAAAGTATGAATGATAAACCAATTGTTTTTGCTATGGCAAATCCAGATCCAGAAATTAAACCTGAATTAGCAAAAAATGCTGGAGTTTATATTTTAGGAACAGGTAGAAGTGATTATCCAAATCAAATTAATAATGTTTTAGCATTCCCAGGAATTTTTAAAGCATTACTAGTAACTCGCCAACAAGTTACAGATGAAGTAAAATTAGCAACCGCAAAAGCAATCGCTTCATGTGTGCCTGAAAATGAATTAAGTCCTGATAAAGTTATTCCAAATCCTTTTGACAAAAAAGTGCCAGAAATAATTTATGAAACACTTTTAAAAATAGCTAATAAGTAATATTATAAATTTATTAAAGAAAGAAGGTTAATATGACTAAAGATCAATTTCTCGATAAGTGAACTGACTTAGAATATGTTAATAGTGAAGCATCAGTTAAAGTTGTGTCAAAAGAATCTGGCAAAAGTGTAATTTGAGTTATGCCAAAAAACAACAATGTTGGATTGAACACAAGTTATGGAGTGTCACTTGAATTATTATCTGATTTCATTGAATTAATGAAAACAGAAATTAAAGTTTGATAAAAAAAATAAGTTTATTTAAGTTGTTAAAATATAACACTTAAATAAACTTATTTTTTTATTTGTTAGATTCATCTAAAAAGTTTTTAAATATATCTGCAAATTGGTAATGAGGAATATTTGACGGGTGAATATCATCCATAAAGAAACTTTTTTTCAAATCTTCATCAGTTTTTCCATCTTTTTTAAATACAGACATTCTTAAGCTAATCTCATTAGGTTTTTCTTGATTAATTTTTCCTATGATTGTAACTAAATCTTTAAGACCATCTGGCATTGCTTGTCAGTCTTTATCATCAAATCTATAACTAAACACACCACTTCCAAATCCATTAGTAAATCCATCATCAACATTTAATCCTTTACTTGCAGCATCAGTTAATGTGTCATTTATTTTTGAATGCAAATCATACAATTTTACAGCATTAGGATAATTTTTGTTAATTGAATCAAGCAACTCTTTTGTTCTTGTTTCAACTTTTGCACAAAGTTCTTTAACTACGTCATGATTTTCAGCAGTTTTATATCTTGGCACATTTTC
This sequence comes from Spiroplasma helicoides, assembly GCF_001715535.1. Classification (NCBI taxonomy): domain Bacteria; kingdom Bacillati; phylum Mycoplasmatota; class Mollicutes; order Entomoplasmatales; family Spiroplasmataceae; genus Spiroplasma; species Spiroplasma helicoides. Next base: position 1,006,825 of record NZ_CP017015.1, on the reverse strand, counting down.
TAAAGTTGGAGGAGTCACAAATAAAACTTCTTTTACCCCTCTATTTAATACAGTATATAAAGAATTTTTGATAGCCTCTATCATATCATCAATATAAGCATCTCATTGTGAATCGTCTTTTTGTCTAAGCATCCCCATTAAATCATTTGGACCAATACAGTAAACTACAAGATCATTTGTTCCGATTTTATGTTGTTGAATCATAGCAATTGCTTGATTTTCGATTGATGTTTTTTGTAGGGCTTTATTTACTAAATCAGTGTCAGCTGGTTTTGCTTCAACAGCAGTTGCCCCACCAATTGCGTAGTTATTACCAAATTTTAATTTGTCATTAATGTAATTTTTTGTATAAAAACTACTTCCATAAATATCTTTAAATCCTAACTTTTGTCCTAAAACAGCAGCTGCAGGAAGTTCATTTGTAAAAGTGCTTCTTCTAACTCCTGATGCATCAGTAAAACCATAATAACTTTTGTTATTAGCTTTTAATTGTCCTTTTTCATCTTTAACTAAGTAATCATCAAAGCTAACATTTCATTTTATTTTATCTAAGCCAGGCAATGGTAGACTACCACTTGATAAATAATCTCTTAAATATGTAGTAACTCCATCAACGTCACTTAAACTATCTCCCAAAACATAGTAATTTGTATATTTAGATACTTTATTATCTTTAATACCATCGTCCACAGCTTTTGAAGTATCAATATCTTTTCCTATTTCTTTATATGATTCATCTTTTACTTCTGAGGGTTTATAACAAGCAACTAAGCTAGATGCTGAACTTGAAACTACACTTAAACTCATTAAAAAAGTTAATAATTTTTTCATAGTTTTATACCTTTCAAATTAACTCATAGTTAACTTAATTGATTGTAATATGAAGTTTCACAAAAGAATTTTTAGTTATTAAAAGTATTTTTTAATTTAGTATAATAATTAAAATTGTTAAAAAGGGGAAAGTTATGAAAAAAGAGATACTACTACTTGTGTCAAGTTACTTTTTATTGTTCTTAATAACATTGGGGATTGGGTATTTAATTTTCCACAATTCACCAGTTGTTGAAAAAGCTGATTCTTCAAATAATAATCAAAACCCAACAAATCCAACCGATCCAACAAACCCATCTACAGAACAAAAAGATCCAATTACTGAAATAAAAGTGAGCAATATGAAGCATACAACAAAAAGCGAAAGAACTAATCTTGATCAGTATAAGGATGTTGAACTGTTACAAGTAGATAACTATTATGATATTATTACAAGCGGATTTAAAATGGACGTTTTAGTTGTCAGTTATACACAAATAGGTTCATATTGAATGAAAGAAGATGTTTTTTCAAGAAGTATTCATTTTGAGTATGTAGATAATGTATGAAAATTGTTTGTAACTGCTCAAGAAAAGGACGGCTATCACGGTTCAGATAAAAATCCTGAGCAAATAGTTTATAAATTAAAAATGGATAATTACAAAGGATTGCATTATCAAACAAGTAGTATTAATTTGTATTATTAGAACTGAATATGTTTATCAATTCATTTACTCTATGATCATCAACAGATTTATCTCAACTATGTTCGAAACGCGCCATTCTTCCAATATGAATGTAATTAGAAATGGTTAGAGTTTTTGAGAAATTTTGTTCATTTACTCCTCCACCAATTAGAATTTTAGTGTTTAATTTTAGATTTTTTAAACTCTCTAAAACAACAAAACCTTTATTTAAATCACTTCCTCCAGAAGTAAGGACGCAATCTACTTTATAGTATGCTAAAAGTTTATAAGACTCTAAAAAATCAGTAACTTCATCAAAAGCCTTATGAAAAGTTATTTGCAAATCTTCTTTTGCTTTAATAACTTTTTTTAATAAATCTATGTCAATAGTTTTATCTTGATTTAATGCTCCAAAAACTATTCCATTTGCTTTTGTTTTTTTTATATATTCAATATCTTTTAAAATTTGTTTTTTTTCATCACTTGTGTAGATAAAATCTCTACTTGTTGGACGAACAATTACGTTAACTGGAAGTTTTGAAATTTTAGATGCATTATCTATTAACTCATAATCTGGAGTTAAACCTCCAACTTCTAAATCTTTACACAATTCAATTCTGCTTGCTTTTGTTTTGTTAATTTTTTTGACATCATCAATTGACTTAGCTATAACTTCTAAAAACATAATGACCTTTCTTTTAATCACACTTTAATATATAATAACACTAATAAAAGGGAGATATTTATGAGAAGAAATAAATTATCATCAAACTTAATAAAAGGATTTCTTTACTTTTTATCTGCTTTTTTTCAAATAGGATTTTCTATATTTTCTATTAACAATGAAATAAAAAGTTTGGCAAATAATTTTAACTCATTTGATGTATTAGTTCTATTATTTACTGAGTTCATAAGATTTAGAGGCATTGTAGGTGTGATTTTTGTTTTAATTACTTTAAAAGCTATTAAAAGTTCTGATCTTCTTGAAGAAGATATCAATGAAATTATTGTATGAAATACAATTAATATTTTTGGATTTGTTTTAATTTCTAATCTATCATATCAAATGTACCAAGTAGTAAGTCCAAGAATAATAATTTCAGATGTATTTATAATATTAGCAATCATTTTTATCACTTTTTACATTTTGCTCATATGAAACAAAGTGGTATCACAATTTAGAAAAAGACTAAAAATATGAAAAGCATTTTTTAAAAAAGCATTTTTGTTGGTTGGTTTAATTTTTAGTAAACTTTTAATTTTTATCAAATTTATTTTTAAAAAAATTAATTATAAATGAAAACAACTTAAGTACACATCCTCCAACTGAGTTAAAACAAGATTTTTAAAACATATTAATATTGTATATGGTGATAAATTAAAATAATTATTTAAATTATCAAATTAATAATTTAAATAATTATTTTTAAAAATAAAAAAATAAATTATTGATTTACTTAATAGCATTTATAACAAGTAAATAATAGTTAATTTTTAATATGCAAACTTAATATGAATGTTATTTTGTAAATCTTCTAAAAAAAGGAGAAAATAAAATGACAAAAATCACAAATAAATATTGATATCTTTTCATTTTATATACTTTGCTAGCTTTAATAACAAATGCTGGTATGGTTTATGGTGGTTATCGATTATCAAGTGTACTAGAAGGTGTATTTGCAAGTGACATGCAAGGTGTTATAAACGATACTATTATCGTGCTTGGCTCTTTTATAATAGCCATATTTTTTCACTACTTTTCACAACTTGTAATAGTTTACACAACAAAAAAACTTAATATAAAATTAAAAATGTTCATAGCAGCAAAAATTAATTCACTATCAGATCAAGAGTTTATTAAATATAAAAAAGGGGATTTTATATCATGATTTACAAATGATGTTAACTCAATTGGAACAATGATATTTTCAAGTACTTTTAGAGTAATTGATGGAATAACAAGTGTTGTTCTATCTACTTATGCTGTATTTAGTTTTCACTGAATAATAGGACTATCATTATTTGGTATTACTATACTTATGATCATTTTGCCCGGTATTGTTCAAGGAATTGTTTCTAAAAAAGCTCAACAAATGTCAAAAGCTCAAGAAGAATTTTCAGATAGAATTGAAAACTTATTAAACGGTTATACATTATTTTCATATGCTAATGAAAAAAGAATTTTTAATAAACTTATGAAGGCAGCTAATTTAAAAGTAGAAACTTCAGTTGCATCATATGGTAACTATAATTCTTTGCAACAAATGATCCTGTTTTCATTAATGATAGCAAGTCAATGTATTATGATGTTTGTAACAATATTTTTATCATTAAAAGGCGTGACTGAAAAAGGTGCGATGTTATCTGTTACAAATATTTCTGGAACTTACTTTCAAGGGGTAAACTCATTATTTGGCTCTTTATTTACTTTTAAAGCAGGTTTAATAATATTTAAAAAATTTAAATTTGAAAAAGAAAATACAAATTATTCATTTGAAATCACTTCTTTCAAAAAGTTAGAAATAACAAACCTGTCTTATAAATTAGAAAGTAAAACAATATTTGAAAATCTAGATTTAGTGATTGAAAATAACGAAAAATATTTAATAGTTGGAGAGTCTGGTAGAGGAAAAACAACTTTGTTAAATTTAATATTTGGATTGATTGAAAATTATGAAGGAAATGTTAAGTTAAATGATAGTATTGACTATCGATATTTGAACAAGCTTGAAATCAAAAACTTGATTTCTTATGTTCCGCAGGAAAGTATAGTTTTTAATGATACAATAAGAAATAATTTAAGTTTATTTAGAGAATCTATTACTGATGAAAAAATTTTAAAAGTTATTCATACAGTTAATTTAGATAACTGATTTCAAGACAAAAATCTAGATACTATAATAAATAAAAGTGTTAAAAATATATCAGGAGGAGAGTTACAAAAAATAGCTCTAGCAAGAGCTATTTTACAGGACAAACCAATAATAATTTTGGATGAAATAACCGCTAATTTAGACCAAAAAAATCGAGAAATAATAGAAAATCTATTATTTAATTTAAGCAAAACAATTCTTTTAATATCACATACTTCTAAAATAGATAATCAAAAAGGATTTAAAAATGTTATAGCACTTTAAAAAAAACCAGTTTTAAACTGGTTTTTTTATTTTATCTATTCAACTTCTATAGTCATTTCAAATTTACTGGTATTTTTAGGTCCTAATTCTCTAATGGCCAGTTTATCTTTGTACTCATTACTAATTCTTGTTTCTAAATCAGGTAATCCTCAGTAGGGTTCTAAACAAACAAAGTCCATAGCATTTGTACTTTTTCATATTACGAAATATGGTTCATTATTAAAGCTCATTTTAATTTTTTTGTTTTGATAATAATAACAAATATGGTCTAAACTAAATTGATCAAATAGCAAAGACTTAGAGTCACTAAAATCAATTTCTGATATTATAATTTCTTTAACCTTATTAGTATCTTGATTAGGTAAATAAGTTCCTCCAATTCCTGATTTATCAGTATATGATTGTAAATTATCAAAAACTACTTTTGAGCTTGAATCAACTTTAAATGCTGGATGATGACCAAATGAATAGTACATAACTTTTTCACCAATGTTTATAATTTCAAAAGTATAAACTAGTTTATTTTTTTTTAATTTTAAATTTATAACTAAATCAAAATCAAATGGATAAATGCTTTTAAATTGATCATGTGCTCTAAACATAAAAATGACGTTCTCATCACTTTTTATTTCTACTTCTCAATCTTTGATTTGAGAAAAAAAACCATGTCTTGGTGTTAAATAACTTTTTTGATCATATATAAATGGACCTGTCACATTACCGCATATTGGAAATAGAATAGGTCAAGTCTTTCCTCATGAACCATCTTGTTGATACAGTATCTCATCTTTATCATGTTTTATGCTTATAATTTCTAATCCTTGACTTGCAACTACTGCTTTTACTTCTAAATACTCATTTTTTAAAATATACATATATTTTCTCCTTTTTATATATTTTAATGATACCACTTATAAAAAAACTTGCTTGTTAAAGCAAGTTTTAAAAAAAATTATTTTATTTAACAAATTTAAAAGTAAATGTAACTGATTTTTTTAAATATTTACTTGTAGGTTTTGCAAAAGCCTCTATTTTTCCATCGACACCATCACTAGCTCCATCATAATGGTCTAAATAATAGTCTGTATTTTCAACAGCAGATGAGCAAAAGGCCTTGATAGCAGAATTGGCGGCTTTTATTATTGATGGTTTGGCATTATCCTTAGGTTCTAAAATAGTGTTTGTTATATCTTTTAAACTTTTAATTGATGGATCCATATATGTTAAAGTAAATTTGATTGAACCTTTAACTTTCGTACTTGAGTTTTTTGCTGTAATTTTTATTGATCCTGGTTTACTGGTTTCTTTAGCTTCTTCAAACTCACTAAAATCTATATCTTCTGATTCACTAATACTTATTTTGTACTTATTATTGATCCAATTAATTAATTCAGATTTTACAGTTTCTTCTTTATTATTGTCAGGTCTTATTTTTGCATCATCAACACTTATACTGCTTAAATCTATTCTATTGTCAAAATAATTTACAGTAAAAGTTGCATATCCAGATACAAATTTATTACCATCAACAGCTTTTGCCATTATTTGTCCAGGAACATCGGGTTTAGCATCTGTAAAATTACTAAATGTTATGTGTTTTACTTCTTCTAACTTTGTTTCGCTATCATTAAAACCCAATTTAGTATTTATTTGTTCTAAAGCAGTCTCTTTCACTGCAGATTCAGTATTGTCTTTTTTTGGTGTTATTATTAAATCTTTTTCAGCTATATCTGAAAGTTTTTTTCTATCATCATAAAATTTAATTTTAAAATATACTGCATCTCGAATTAAGGTGCTATCTGTTAAAGATTGTGCATAAATCCTTCCATAATCGCTTGCTGTTGGGGCTTTATAATCTGTAAATGTTATATCTTTATCTAATTGTAAGTTCTCTATGTTTCATTTTTTCTTTAACAATTCTAAAATTAAAGTTTGTGCACTATCTTGTTTATTTTCTTTTGGCTCAATTTGTAGCTCGCTTAGTGTTAATGATTTTAAGGATGGTCTATCATCTTTTTCTACATATTTGACTATAAACGTTACTGATCCTATAACTTTTTCACTATCACTTTTAGCTTTAGCTACAATTGAACCATCTAATTCAGAAGATTTTGCTTCTTTAAAATCAAGTAATTCATAATCTGTATTAATCTCAATATTACTAAAATAATTATCAATTACTTTTTGTGCTTCGTTTTTGGCCGCGTTTTCTTCATTATCACTTGGTCTCAAAATTTTATCGATGTCTTTTATTTTTGCTAAATCATTATCAGATATGTGATCGCTTTTATAATTATATGTTACTTCACAGCTACCTACATATTTTTTTGAAACACTTTTTGCTTTTAATGTTGCATTTGTAGTTGTAGGATTGCCATCAATTTCTATATCTTCAGATGATAATTTGAACATACTATTCTTATTGCTGGTAGCTAATAATAAATCATAGATTGAAGGGGTTTGACCAGAACCGATTATGTTTCCCAAACTTTTTGTTTCAATAATGTCTTTTAGATCAAATTTATAATTAGAATTAAAAACTAATTTAAATGTTACAGAACCCATCAATTTATTACTATTTTCTAATGCAATAACCTCTAATGTTCCACTAGTAAAATCTTCATTTAGATTATATTCATCAGTGAAATCTAAATTTTTATAAACATCAATACCATACATTTCTTTTATTTTTTTAACAACAGCTCTCTCTGATGCTGTTCTTGTTTTTGAATCCGCAACTAAATTTAAATCTTCTTCTCCAATTGATGCTAGATCGATTTTTTTTGAATTATTAATACATGAAATCGCCAAAGAACCACTATCTAAAATAACTGTAAATGACATAAGCATTCATAATAATTTTTTCATATAATGATTCCCTTCTGATTAATTTATTAATTATTATTATTATTATAATATTTTTTCAATAAAAAAAAATTAACTATTTTATTTTTAGTGGTAAATTAAAATATAATAAAATCATAAAAAGAACTAAGGAGAAAGTATGGAACAAAAAAAATTATATGTTAGTGAAATTGCTAAAAAATTCGATTTATCTGAAAACTCAATTAGATTTTATGAAAAAAAAGGACTAATTCCACATATGCAAAGAGACCAAAATAACTATCGATTTGTCTATGAAAAAGATATTTATTGATTTGATGTTGTAATTTGCTTAAAAAAAACCGGAATGTCAATATCAGATATTAAAAAATACATCGAGTTAGCTCTTAAAGGAGATACGACAATGAGATTAAGAATGGAAATGATAGTTAAACAAAAAGAAGTTGTGAAAAAAGAAATAGATTTTTTAGCAAAACAATTAGAATTTCTAGATTATAAAATAGGATATTACAAAGATAAAATCCAAAAAAACTAAAACTTTTTTATATTTTGCTTGCATTAACCCTGGGTTAATGTTTTAACATTATCTTAGGACTAAGTCCTTAAGGAGGAATTATGAGAGCAGTATTTTCAAGTGATAAACCAGGAAAAGTGGTTGAATTAATAAATGTTGAAAAACCAACAAAAATAGGTGATGATGAAGTTTTAGTAAAAACTTTATATTGTAGTTTATGTCATAGTGATTTAAGTTCAGCAAAAGGTGAATGGGGTTCTAAAGTTTATCGTAGTGTTGGTCATGAATCAGTTGGCGAAGTTGTTGAGGTTGGAGCAAAAGTGAGCGACCTTAAAGTAGGAGATTATGTTGCAGGTCCAGCCGGATTAAGAGGGGCTTGTGGAGAATGTAAATATTGTAAAAGGGGAGAAGAAGTATTTTGTGACGAAGTCATATTTACAGGTGCTCGTGGTTATGGGACAATGCAAGATTACACAGTTGAAAAAGCAAAATTTAGCATCAAGTTGCCAAAAGATGTTAATTTACCTCAAGCTTGCATTATCACATGTGCTGGTATTACAGTATATAAAGGATTTAAATTAGCAAATCCCATTGCAGGAGATACAGTCGCTATCTTTGGAATCGGTGGATTAGGAAATGTCGCAATTGAATATGCTAAAAATGTTTTTGGTATGAAAGTAATTGCGGTTGGATCTAATGAAGGTAGTTTACAAATAGCAAAAGAAAAAGGGGCTGATTTAGTAATAAATTGAAAAACTCAGGATGTTGATAAAATGATTCAAGATTTCACAAACAATCAAGGTCTTGATTTAGCAATGGTGACTAGTTCAACCTTACCTCAATTTGAAATGGCATATAGAAACTTGGGAAAAATTGGGAAATTATGTTCAATTGGTTTACCTGTTGGAAAACTACCTGTCGATATTCTAGATGTAACACTTGGACAAAAAACAGTTTATGGTTCATTGATTGGAACAAGACAAGATTTAATTGAATCTTTACAAGCTTTATATGATAAAAAAGTTAATCCAGATTTAAGAGTTGAACCAATTGAAAAAGCAGAAGAGTTCTTCGAGTTAATGGATCAAAATAAATTACATCAAAGAATTGTTTTTGATTTAACAAAATAGCCAAAGGCTATTTTTCATTTTAAAATTCAAGCTTAATTAATAGTATAATTGTATAGGTAGTTTTATAAAAAATAAAATAGGGGAAAAATAAAATGAATAAAATTAATGAAACTGTAAAATATTTAAAATCACAATTTGATCAAAATATTGATTTAGCAATTGTTTTAGGAAGCGGTTTATCAAATCTTGTTGATGACTTAGAAGTGTTAAAAGAAATTTCATATAACGATATACCGAACTTCAAAGTAAGTGATGTTATTGGACATGATTCAAAAATAATATTTGCCAAATATAAAGAAAAAACAATCTTAATATTTAAAGGGAGATTTCATTACTATGAAGGTTATGAAATGGATGAGGTTGTATTTCCAATTAGAATAATTGCTAGTCTAAAAGTTAAAAAACTAATTTTAACTAATGCTTGTGGGGGCATTGGTGATTTTCTAAATCCAGGTGATTTGATGCTTATCAAAGATCAAATTGGAATGTTTTGTCCTTCACCACTAAGAGGAAAAAACTATGAAGAATTTGGAACTCGTTTTCCTGACATGACTGAACTATATAATTTAGAATTACAAAGTATAGCTAAAAGTAGTGCAAAAGAAGTGAATATAAATTTAAAAGAAGGAATATATGCTTATTTTAAAGGCCCAATGTATGAAACACCCGCTGAAATTAGAGCATATAAAATACTTGGAGCAGATGCAATTGGAATGTCGACTGTTCCTGAAGCAATTGTTGCTCATCATGCAGGTATAAAAGTTCTAGCAATTGGCCTTATCACAAATAAGGCAGCAGGACTTGGTGGAAAATTAAGTCATAGTGAAGTTATTGAAACTGCGAATAAATCAGAAGAAAATTTTAAAAAATTAATTATAAAGATAATTAGTAAAATTTAATTAGTGAAAATATATTTAAAATACAAAAAACCTTCATATATTTATATGAAGGTTTTGATTATCTACTTTAAAAAATAATTAAACGCTAATTTTTTTGATTAAATAGTTTATTGAAATAATAGTTGTTGGTAGCAATAAACCAATAATAATTAAATTATAAAATTGTTTTCAACTATTTTCTGCTGAATAAGAATATTTGTATTCAGCAGAAACGTTTAAAACACTAAAATTACCAAGTTTTGATGAAAATATACCTAATATAAAATCATACAAAAACAAAACACAAATGTAGGCAATAAATGCATATTTAAATTTTTCAAAAAGTAAAAGAGATATTGTTATACCAAGTAAAACCAGAGCTAATGCAAATGTCATTTTTGAAAATAAAGCATAAAGCAAAATTCCAGCATTCAAAGATGAAAAATTGTTTATTACTAACCCTGATAAAAACTCAGTTACTAACATTATTATAAAATAATATAAAAGTACAAAAACAAAATACAATAATATATGAATTAAGTTTGAAAAATAAATAGTTTTTTTAGTTGTTTTTGTCATTAAAATGATTTGATATCTTTTTTGTTTATAATCTCAAAATCAATTATAAAAACAAATTACTGAAAAATCGACTAATACACAAAAGAATATTAAACTTAAATATACATCAGTTACAACTGGTATATTAAGCAAACCTATAAAAAGCAAATCATAAAACAAAATAATAATTGGACATACTATCAACATACTTAATGAAACTTTCCAATTTTTAAATGTAACATATCTGACAATGTTTCAATTTACTAAATTAGAAGTTTTCAATTTGTGATCCATATACTTCGTAAAATTCTTTTTTTATGTCAGTGTTACTATCTATTTTAATGTCTTTTTTAATTATGTTGTCTTTTATAATTAGTAGTCTATCGAAAAAATCTGTTATTTCTTCAAAAATATGTGTACAGTATAAAATTGTTTTGTTTTCCAATTGTGTATCCATATATCTTATTAACTTTTCTCTCATAACTGTATCTAAACCATTTGTTGGTTCATCAAGTATGTAAATGTCATTTTCAAAACCAAAAGCTAGGCATAATTTAACTTTTTGGTTCATTCCTGTTGATAATGATCTAAAACTTTTAGTTTCTCCAAGATTTAAATCAAAGTAATTAGCTACTCTTTTAATTTGATTTTCTTTATGTGAGTTTAGTTGTTCATAAATTTTTATAATATTTTTTACTTTTCCAAAAGGAGGAAATAAGTCTTCACTAGAAACATATCCCACATTATCTAAATTAAATTTATTAGCACGATTTGAAACATCATTGATTGTTACTTCTCCTTTATATTTTGGTGAAAAACCAAGTGTCATTCTTAAAAAAGTTGATTTACCACTACCATTGGGACCGATGATTGCCACTTTTTCATTTTTATTAATTTTTATATTTATATCTTTTATCCCTGTGCTTTGTGTATACATCAGGGTTGCATTTTTATAATCTATCATAAAATTTTCCTTTCTAATAATTTAGTTTGCTATTTAAATATTTAGCAAAAAAAGTTGTTCCAACTAATGAAGTTATTGAAATAATTATTGGAATTATTAGTCTTATCGATCATGTTTTCAAATCATCTATATTTAAAATTCCATATGGTGATAAATATGAAAATCATGAAACACTATTTAACTTTTTACTTTGTAATTGTCTTAACAATACTTGATGTAAAATACAAAAAGCAAAAACTATTACAATATACCAAAATATATGGTGGTTATATACTTCAGCCAACAAGTACAAAAAGCATATTCCAAGAATTGTTAATGAAAAAACTATAAATCAAATAATGATTAATTCTATAATTATTTTTCCTAAATCAACCACATCTCCAAAAAAATTGATG